>NZ_AKFJ01000166.1 GCF_000272475.1 Novosphingobium sp. Rr 2-17 | reverse complement strand
GGAGGCAGCGATGGTTGGACAGCCGGGTTTCTTCGATCTTTCCGAGCGATATGAGGCGTTGAGCGCGGCGGGCGATCCGCTGGAGCGCTTGGCGGGTGTCGTGGACTTCGAGGTATTTCGAGGACCGCTGGTCGCCGCGCTGCGCCGCAGTCCTCGGGGCAAGGGCGGGCGTCCGCCATTCGACCCTGTGCTCATGTTCAAGATCCTGGTCTTGCAGACGCTCTACTCGCTGTCGGACGAAGGCACCGAATTCCAGATCAAGGACCGGCTCTCGTTCCAGCGTTTCCTGGGTTTGGGCCTCGACGGCAAGGTGCCCGATGCGACGACGGTATGGCTGTTCCGGGAGCGCCTGGTGAAGGCCAGGGCGATCGACAGGCTCTTCGCCCGGTTTGATGCTGCGCTGGCCGACCGGGGTTACCTCGCCATGGGCGGGCAGATCATCGATGCCACCGTGGTGCCCGCGCCCAAGCAGCGCAATACTCAGGAGGAGAAGGCGGCGATCAAGGAAGGCCGAATTCCCGAGCGCTGGAAGGATAAGCCCGCGAAAGCCCGGCAGAAGGATCGCGATGCGCGCTGGAGCGTGAAGTACACCAAGGCCAAGGTGAAAGAAGGTGCTGATCCCAAGTCGTTCAAGCCGGTTGATCTTGCTATCCCGATGTTCGGCTACAAGAACCATATAGGCATCGACCGAACCCATGGCCTGATCCGCACCTGGGATGCCAGCGCCGCGAACGCCCATGACGGAGCGAGGCTACCGGTGCTGATCAGCCCAGATAACACTGCCTCGGGCGTCTGGGCCGATACGGCTTACCGCTCGAAGAAAAACGAGGCCTTCCTGGCCAAGGGCATGTTCACCAGCAACATCCACCAGCGAAAGCCACACCGCCAGGCGAT
>NZ_AKFJ01000165.1 GCF_000272475.1 Novosphingobium sp. Rr 2-17 | reverse complement strand
AGCGCGATCGGGAATATACCCTCGATTATGCTTGCAAACTCACCCGGTGCCACCAGCCCGCCGGGACCGAACAAAGGCCAAAACTCAAGCTAGAGGCGGTCCAAGGTTGGGTAGCGGTGCACTCCTGGGCAGACTCTACATCAGAATGAGGGACCTTTCGGGGGGCAGGTCATGGGCGATCGAGTTCGGCAACCCCGTCATCAATTTGCGCAATGGCTGGAAGCGCGGCGACGTGAAGCCCGGCGACAAGGTCTCGATGGTGATCTTCCCGCCCCGCCTCCAGCCCGATCCGGCACACCGGCAATTCCAACGCGTCGAAATATCGCACCAGCGTCTCTGGCTCGCTGGCGACCTTGACCTCGCGGACGATCTTACCCTTCGCGTCCACGATGCACACGCTGCTCTCTTTCAGAGAGACATCGATTCCGGCATAATACTCCATGGCTGTTCCTCTCATGATGCTTGGGGCCGATCACTCGGACCCCGTTTCCAACATCATCATTCTGAGGGACAGCAACCCAACTTGGCTACTCTTGAGGCGCCGGCCCATTACGGCATCTAGGAGCGTTCTCGCGATCTTTGGCGCTGGCCGATAGCACGTATGCAGAGATCTTCTTTACCTATGAAACTCTGCCCACGCGCCATCGGCGTCAGGTCGCGCGTCGCGAGCGTTACTCTTTCTCAGGCCAGGAGACTGCGGGCTGGTGCGCATCGACGCGATCGAGACAGATGTCTTCCTGGATCTCGGTACCAGCCGGCAACTTTCGAAAGCGCACGGTAGTAGACCAGACATTTGTGAAGACGTTCTTGTCCTCAATCGTAATTTTATCTTCGAGAAGTTGCCCGCCATCAAGTAGGCGAATTTCTTCAATTAGATGCAAGTCATCGCTGTGCGGCAAGCCCGCAGCATCGAGAAAAGTATTGTCCGAACGAAGCCCGATAGTGTCAATCTTCAGAGTGTCTCCGATCCATTTTCCCCGCGCGATGCCCATCGCAAGCGGATAGGGGACATCCTGGGGCTTGGGGGCGAGTTCGATCACGCGGTTCCAATAGTTCCATTGAAAAAGGTAGGCAATCGTACGATCACTTTGAACAATCTCGAAAGGGTATGGCAAGTAAAGAATGCGTGGCATCCCGGGCGAGATGCACTTCGACGTTGGATCGTAGCTCAAATCGCCGATTTTCCATTTGGTTAGGTTCTCCCGATAGCGTTTGGCGGCTTCCGGTTTGAGGGGAGGGGGCTCGCCGCTCGCGGTTTTGAGCTGTTGGTGATAGCCTTCTACTTTCCAAACGCCGTTCAGATCCGCTGCGGCGTTGGCCGGCTGGGTTAAGGCGAGTGCCAATATCACCGCACAGACACTTCCCATTCGCCTATCAGTCATTTCATCTCCATGCCTTGTTGTCTTCGTAGTCGAGATCGCTCGGTTCGGCTTTCCATCGCAGCGAGGCGCAGGCGCTTCGTCCATGCCGTTCTGGCCGCAGCAAAATGCCTTTGCCTCTGCGTCAGATCTCGCATTTGCCGATCAAGAACGAGTACCCTTGTTTGGTAAGCGGGGCAAATTCCCG
>NZ_AKFJ01000164.1 GCF_000272475.1 Novosphingobium sp. Rr 2-17 | reverse complement strand
ATGGGGTCAGTTTCGGTAGGGGGCGAAATGACACCCTAAGCAATCAGTCAAGGATTTTTGCTATCGTAGCCGTGCTGGCTCGGCAATTTCATCGGCCTCTCCGGGCGTCGCATAGACCTCCTCGCGGATGATCCGATTGGTGATCTCGAGGAGATGGGCGGAGAGGGCCTCGCTGAGCTCCTCGAACTCGGGCCACAAGACCTGGTTGATGAAACTGACGGGCGCATGGACGATCACGGTCTGGCGATGCATGCGCGAATATCGGAACGGCTTGAGGCCATAGCGCCTGCACAGGGCGGTAAAGAGCTGCCGGGACCACGGGTCGGGAATGGAGAACTTGAACTCTTCCGACGTTTCCCGGCGGCTCGTTTCGGTGAACTGGCGCCTGATACGTTCTGCGGCGGCACCGGCTGCGGCCTTTTCGCCTGCCGTGGCGGCGCCGGCAAACAGGGCTTCGATCTTGCGCAGCTTTTCGCGAAGACGCTGCTCCGCATCCAAACTTTGGTTCAATGCCGCGTTCCCAACGGCGTAGTGATACCGGGGAGTGTTTGGGCGCGCGCCCGCGTGCAGGCCAGAACCGCGGCATGGATCTCAGTCTCCATGATCTCGGTCATGACGCGCAGATGCTTGATAGTCTCTTTGATTTGCCCGCGATCCTCAGGTTCGTTCCTGGTGCGTTCGATGAGATCGGCGACGCCCGCCATCATGGCTCTGATTTCGCCGAGATGTGTAACCGCTTCGTGCGCGCGTTCGGGTAGCCCGGCTTCCTCTTCGCCATTGAACAGGCCTTCGACGAAACCTTCGACTTCCTGTGCCCGGACCATGCCCAGATTTCCCAGATTGGCGCCGGTCGGCTCCAAGGGAACACGAGTGGCTCGAAATGGCTTCTTGGGGTCCTGATGGTCGGCAAGTTCATTCCACAGGCCCATGACCAGCGCACCAAGCAGCGCATTGGCATCATCCATGCTGTCGAACTCGGGTAACGCTCCACCCCACAGGCCGGCGATGACCGCCATGGGTTGCACGGCGGGATCGGGACAGGCGATGTTGCCCAGCAGCCGCGTCCTCACTTCGTGGTAAGGAACCGGACAGGCATGCTTGTCGAGCAGGGCGCGGATCGCACGTTCGGTTGGCGGTTTATCCTTCGACTGGCCCATCGTACTTTCTTGCAGATACAGATCACAGAATTACCGGACAATTTTATACCGGCTCGGCTCCCTTGGGCCAGCGGTATTCGCCGGTGAGCAGGATATGAGCCCATCCAAGCGGCGAGATGTGCGCGAGCAATTCAGGCGGAACATCAAGACCATCCCGGCGGCGCAGGTCTACAGCCTTACCAAGGTGGAGCGTGTTCCAGTAGATGATAATGGCCGCGAGCAGATTGAGCCCCGCGATCCGATAATGCTGGCCTTCGCTGGTCCGATCC
>NZ_AKFJ01000163.1 GCF_000272475.1 Novosphingobium sp. Rr 2-17 | reverse complement strand
GAAGGCGTTCATCAACGACACCGTCGAGACGCTGCGAAAGAATCTGCGCGACATCACGCAGGAAATCCAGCGGCTGATCGCGGCATCGACGATGGGCAATCTGAGCGAGCGCGGCGACGACAAGCGCTTCGTCGGCGATTTCGCGGCGCTCGTCACGGGTATCAACGGCATGCTCGATGCGATCCTGCTCCCCATCGTCGAGGGCAATCGCGTCCTCGACCTGGTCAGCACAGGCGACCTGATGGAACGTGTCGAGATCCATTGTGACGGCGACCATCGGCGGATGAAGGACTCGATCAACGCGCTGGTCGACAATCTGCGCACCAGTGCCAATCTGGCCGACAAGATCGCCAATGGCGACCTGACCGTGAGCCACAAGCCGCTGTCCGACAAGGACATGCTCGGCCAGGCACTGGTCCGCATGGTCGATCGCCTGCGCGACGTGGTGGGCAAAGCTAACGCCGCCGCAGACAATGTATCGTTGGGCAGCCAAGAATTGTCGACAAGTTCGGAACAAGTGTCGC
>NZ_AKFJ01000162.1 GCF_000272475.1 Novosphingobium sp. Rr 2-17 | reverse complement strand
GGCGTCACCTCAAGGTTTGTACGCCAGACAACGATTTGGCGGACAAAATGAGAACGTGGCGGCGGTTAAGTATTTGTGCGCAGATACTGGTACAGCGTTTCGCGGCTGATTCCAAGATCCCGAGCGATGGCTGCCTTGGGCTCACCAACGCCCACACGGCGATGCAGTTCAGCAACCATCTCGTCAGACAGGGCGCGCTTGCGACCGCGATAGGCGCCTCGCTTCTGGGCGAGTGCGATACCTTCGCGTTGCCGCTCCTTGATCAGAACGCGCTCAAATTCGGCAAAGGCCCCCATGACCGAGAGCATCAAATTGGCCATCGGCGAATCTTCACCGGAAAAGGCAAGGCTCTCCTTCACGAACTCGATCCGGATACCTCTGCCGGTGAGGGACTGGACCAGTTTACGAAGGTCGTCGAGATTACGCGCAAGCCGGTCCATGCTGTGCACCACAACGGTATCGCCATCGCGTGCAAAGGCAAGCAGCGCCTTAAGCTGCGGTCGGTTGACATCCTTGCCCGCTGCCTTGTCGGTAAAGGTGCGATCCAGCGCCTGACCATCCAGTTGTCGGTCGGCATTTTGCTCGAACGTACTGACCCGAATGTAACCGATCCGTTGTCCGGTCGCCACACTACGCCCCCCAGAAACCGGTCTTTCGGCCATGGCGAGCCTGCAGGCTTGCGACATAGGCGTCGTGATTGGGGTGCTCACCGAAATCCTCGATCCGTTTGGCAAGGTAACCGCAGGTTTGGAGGTGCCGCGCGGCATG
>NZ_AKFJ01000161.1 GCF_000272475.1 Novosphingobium sp. Rr 2-17 | reverse complement strand
AAGATCGAAGAAACCCGGCTGTCCAACCATCGCTGCCTCCCGTCGCGCCCGGGCAGTGAATCATCTCACGCCGCTAAGCGCCACCAGTTTTTCGAGGTGTCCAGCTGATAATCCACTTCGCGCCATCGTGATCGAGCGTCACCATGCGAAAATTGGGAGAGATCATGCCGAGCATCGCTTGCATGACATTGACCGACTGCCGATTCCAGTCGTCGAGGCTTGGCGCAACTGACATAGCTCATCTTAGCCCGAACCCGGATGTCCGCAACTGGGCGTGTACGGTCAGGCTGCTTTTCTTCCCTAGTGGCGGGCACCGGACGCGCCGCTATAGAGCGCAACGCTTGGCCTCTTGAATAGCAAAAAGGGGTGGGAAGCGGACGTTGACGGCCATGACCGGGCCGTTAGATTACTTGAATGGAAAAGAGAATGAGGATCGCTCTGGTCATCACTATGTGTTTGGTGATTGCGATCTTCTGGCCGTGGTTAGGCAATCCTTTCAATTATATGCATTTGAAAGACAGCGTCCGAACTTCGATCCCGATTGCGCTGATTTTTGGCGAGCCTTGCGCCACGTACAAGGATGGCACCATCGAATACGACATCAGCCCGGCTTGCTATCGGTTTGAAAAGCCCAAGCGCTTTAAAGGCATTTGGCTTTACGAATTTGAGGGCTCTACATTTCTTGAGGGCACATCAGTACCCAGAACGCGACCATCGTACCACGATGCTCCGTGGCTTATGTACGATCCAGCGACCATCGACCCAAAACCAGATTACAATGACGCCAAGGGCGGGAGCTGCTACCCAATCCATGCCTTTGAGGTTGATTTTATAGGCCAACGCAGCCCCGACGGGCAAGGGCATATAGGACTCTTCGGCTCTGAAATATGGGTTCGAAAGATGTTGTCTGCCAAGCCTCTTCCAGCTCCGAACTGCGAAAGTTATTAGACGCCGCAACGACTGCTTTTAGGGCGCTTGCAGTCATGCAATCAAATTTCCCCGGAATGGCGGCTAATCGCCGTCCATCGCTCCAAACCCGACATTCGCCTATCGGCCAACTCTAGCCAATACGACCCTATTGCGGTCGTCCGAATTGGCGCTTCGAATGATCCCGAATTTCTTAGCCAGTCATCGCACCCGGGAAGGACAAAATGGTAGCCCCAGAGCGCAACTCATCAAGGAGATCGGACCACCATTGCGACATCGCCACGCGCTCCTTCCAATGGGCGCCGCGATGGTAGGCCGCGCGGACCTTGTCGCTGTCACCATGTGCCAGCGAGCGTTCAATAGCGTCCGGGGACCACTTGCCCGATTCGTTGAGTAGGGTGCTGGCCATCGCCCGAAAGCCATGGGCCGTCATTTCATTGCTGGCATAGCCGAGCCGCCGCAAAGCAGAATTGAGTGTGTTCTCGGACATCGGCCGCAGGCGTGTGCGCATAGACGGGAAAACAAAGCCCAACGATCCAGTAATGGAC
>NZ_AKFJ01000160.1 GCF_000272475.1 Novosphingobium sp. Rr 2-17 | reverse complement strand
TGGACTTGTAACGGTTTTACGCCGGTCACCTGAGCGTTTTAAGCTCGTAAAGGGAGACCGACGAGATGAAGAAGCATACTGAAGAGTTCAAGCAAGAGGCAGTGCGCATTGCGCTGACCAGCGGGTTGCCGCGCGAGCGTGTCGCGTCGGATTTGGGGATAGGAAAGTCGACGCTGGGCAAGTGGCTGGCGCAGTATCGGCCGTCCGATCTGGTGACAGCGCCACAGGCGGATCTGGCACGCGAGAATGAACGCCTTCGCCTTGAGAACCGTGTGCTCCGGGAGGAGAGGGAAGTGCTAAAAAAGGCCACGCAGTTCTTCGCGAGCCAAAGGCCGTGAAGTTCGCTTTTGTGCACAGCTGGCGGCACCGTTGGCCGGTTGAACTGCTCTGCCGCGTCATGAATGTCAGTGAGCGTGGCTATCGTTCCTGGCGCGCGCGGCCGATCAGTCAGCGGGAGCGGACGGACATGAAAGTGCTGGCCCATATCCGGGAACAGTATCGCCTGAGCCTTGGTAGCTACGGACGTCCTCGCATGACGATGGAGTTGAAGGAGGTGGGCTCGATGTGGGCGAGCGCCGGGTGGGGCGACTGATGAAGATCAACGGGATCAAGCCGGTCCGCACCCGCAAGCACAAGGTTACCACAGACAGTCATCATCGCATGGGTGTCGCGGCTAACTGGCTGGATGGCGATTTCGCCGCCGATGCACCCAATCGTAAATGGGCGGGCGACATCACCTATATCTGGACGTCGCAAGGCTGGCTCTACCTTGCCGTCATTCTCGACCTGCATAGCCGTCGCGTCGTTGGTTGGGCAGTCAGCGACAGGATGAAGAAAGACCTGACGATCAGGGCATTGGACATGGCGGTGCGCTTGCGCCAGCCACCAGAGGGCTGCCTTTTCCACTCGGATCGCGGTAGCCAATACTGTTCTTACGATTATCAAAAGAAATTGCAGGGCTATGGCCTGCGTCCTTCAATGAGCGGCAAGGGAAATTGCTACGACAATGCGTCCGTCGAGACGTTCTT
>NZ_AKFJ01000159.1 GCF_000272475.1 Novosphingobium sp. Rr 2-17 | reverse complement strand
CAGGGTCTTTCAGTTCTAGATTCTTGGTTGAGGGGTTGGGCGCCATCGATGGGGTCTGAGGTGAGTCAGAAAGGCCGCAGTTCGGGAGGATTTGAGCTGTAGGGGCGAATTGTGGGTTCCCACCCAGCGTATCATCTGAATCTATGCGCGGCGCCTTCAACAGCTCAGAGAAGATCGCCGCAGTGACCGCATTTGATCCCATTCTTCAACGCCTCGATATGATCGCCGATCCCCGGCGGGGTCAGGGCAAGCGCTTCGAGCAGCGTTATGTGCTGCTGTTTGCGATCCTGGCGATCGTCACCGGAGCGGACTCGTACCGCGGCATTCATACCTTCATCAGGGTTCACCTCAAGCGTCTGGACCGGGCCTTCGGGCTGGGCTGGAAGAAGCCGCCGGCACATACCTCGATCCGCTCCATTCTGAGCGGCCTGGATGGTGCCCATGTCGAGGCAGCGTTTCGCTCCCATGCCGCAGATCTGGGCGCTGCAAGGCCGCTTGGGCAAGACCAGTGCCGGGTTGTCGCGATCGATGGGAAGGTTTTGCGGGGAAGCTTTGACGCCTTCCATGATGGCTCCGCCCGGCAGTTTCTCAGCGCGTTCGCAGCCGAGACGGCGCTGACCATTGCGCATATCGAGATCGACGAGAAGTCCAACGAAATCCCGGCAGCCCAGCAGTTTCTGGCCGAACTCGACCTGGCCGGGAGGATCGTGACGCTTGACGCCATCCACTGCCAAAAAAACATTCGCGATAGCCAGGGCAAGGGGCGTGGACCTGATCGTCCAGCTCAAAGCGAACCAGAAATCCATGCTCAGGCAGGTTGAGACCGGCTGCAACGCGGCTATCCCCGCCACGACCTTCCAGACGGTCGACCCGCGCAGGCGCAATCGGCATGAGACGCGCACGACCACCGTGTTCGATGCCGCCGACACCATCTGCGCTCCCGAGTGGCGGGACGCTGTCACTACGATCATCCGCGTCGAACGGGTCGTTTAGGCATTCCAGCCCGCTACCGGCATGTGGAAACGTTCCGGTGAGATCAGCTACTACCTGTCCAATCGGACAATCGAGGCTGAGCA
>NZ_AKFJ01000158.1 GCF_000272475.1 Novosphingobium sp. Rr 2-17 | reverse complement strand
GCCTTGCCGATCTCAATGATCGGCGAGTGCTGCGCCAGTTCGGCAAGACGCGCCGCCAACTGTTCGACGAAGTCGATGTTCCGAACCTCAAGCCGCTGCCGCCAGAGCCTTGGGTTCATGCCGAATGGCGCCGCTGCCGCGTCGGCCTTGATTACCATATTGCGATCGAGCGGCATCACTACTCGGTACCCCACCGCTTCGCCCGCCGCGAGGTCGAAGCCCGCTTCACTGCCAGCACGGTCGAGATCTTCCTGGGGGGAGAGCGCATCGCGGTCCACATGCGCGGCAGCGGCAATGGCCGGCACACCACTATTCCCGAGCACATGCCCTCCAGCCATCGCCGCTACGGCGAATGGACGCCGGCGAAGATCCGTGAAGAGGCGAGCCGGATCGGGCCGATGCTATCCCTGCTGGTCGAAAAGGTCATCGAAGCAAAGCCGCATCCCGAGCAGGGCTACCGATCCTGTCTGGGCATCATCGGGCTCGAGAAGCGCTTCGGTGCCCAGCGGCTCGAGGCCGCGGCGTTGCGCGCGCTGGAAATCTAGGCACGCAATTACCCTTCCGTCAAATCGATCCTCGAAAAGGGTCTCGACCAGGTGCCTGTCCCCCAATCCCCCGAGCAAGAGCCCATCATCCACTCCAACATCCGCGGCTCAAGCTACTACAACTGAAGGAGCAAGAATGCTAAAACATCCCACTCTGGACCTGCTGGGCCAACTCGGCCTGGCCGGCATGGCCAAGGCCTTCGCCGAAATGGCCACCAACGACGACGCGGCCAGCCTCAGCCATGCCGAATGGCTGGCGCTGCTGCTCGATCATGAGGCCACATACCGAAACGACCGGCGTCTCGCGCTACGTTTTGCGCCACGCCAAACTGCGCCACCGCGCCGTGCCTGAGGACGTTGATTACCGAACGCGCCGCAGCCTTGATCGCCGGCTCTTCGAAACGCTGCTCGCCGGTGACTGGATCTCCAGGCATGAGAGCTTGGCCATTATCGGCCCGACCGGCATCGGGAAAAGTTGGTTGGCCTGTGCGATCGGCCACAAGGCCTGCCGTGATAACCGCTCCGTTCTCTACACCCGGTTGCCGCGCCTGATCGACGAATTGACGCTGGCTAAGGGCGACGGTCGTATCGCTGCGCGCATGAAGAGCCTCGCCAGGGTCGAGCTATTGATCCTGGACGATTGGGGCCTTCAGCCGCTCGACGGCAACGCCCGGCACCATCTGCTGGAAATCCTCGAGGATCGCTACGGTCAGCTCCACGCTGGTCACCAGCCAACTCCCAGTGGCCCGCTGGCATCAGACCATAAACGATCCAACCTACGCCGACGCGATCCTGGACCGCCTCGTTCACAATGCCCACCGGCTCGAACTCGAGGGTGAATCCATGCGCCGGCCAACGACGCCAACCACCGCTTGACCACAACACCAACATAGGGGACATCCACGGCCAACGATCAGCCGCTTCAACTGCGCGCGATCAGATTGGAACGCCGCGCGGCATCAGATCGGAATGCCTGCGCGCGATCATCGGAATCCGCACTGAGCAGGCCGGCGAAGCCA
>NZ_AKFJ01000157.1 GCF_000272475.1 Novosphingobium sp. Rr 2-17 | reverse complement strand
GTGTGAAAAGTCGCATATAAGATTCCGTCAGGCTGCAGATCGGCGTATGCTACGGGCATGGCGTATATCGAGGGTCACGCGCGCGACCAGGCGCTGCTGCTGCCGGCATCGGTTGAGGATTACGTATCGGCGGACAACCCGGTGCGCTTCATCGATGCCTTCGTCGACGATCTTGATTTGGGCGAGGCAGGTTTCCTGCGGTCGCGACCGAAGGCGACGGGGCGACCTGGTTTTGATCCGGGCGATATGCTGAAGCTGTACCTGTACGGCTATCTCAACCGAGTGCGGTCGAGTCGTCGCCTGGAGGCGGAAGCGGGACGCAACCTGGAAGTGATCTGGCTGCTGCGCGGGCTGCGGCCTGACTTCAAGACCATCGCTGACTTCCGCCGCGACAACCGTTCCGCGTTCAAGGCGGTGTTCCGCGCCTTCGTGCTCCTGTGCCGCAAGCTCGACCTGTTCGGGCGCGAGCTGCTGGCGGTAGACGGCACGCGGCTGAAGGCGGTGAACAGCCGCGAGCGCAACTTTACGAAGGCCAAGCTCGACAAGTACATCAAGTCCGCCGACGAGCGGCTCGAGAAGTACCTCGGGCAGTTGGATAATGCCGATTGTGGCGAGGAGGCCGGCACGACCAGACGGAGCGAGGCACTGGCCTCGAAGATCGCGAAGGTGCGCGAACAGCGTCAGGTCAACCAGGCGATGCTGGAGCAGCTAAAGGCCAGCGGCGAGAGCCAGATTTCGCTTACCGACCCGGACGCCCGCGCGATGGCGGCCCATCCCAAGGTCGGCGTCGGCTATAACGCTCAGGTCGCGGTTGATGCGAAGCACAAGCTGATCGCCGAACAGCATGTCACCAACGCGGGCAGCGATCTGGGTTTTCTGGCTGAGACAGCCGGCGCGGCGAAGGACCTTCTCGGCGTCGAGCGGATCGATGTAGTCGCCGACATGGGGTGCTACATGGGCGAGGACATCGCCGCGTGCGAGCGCGGCCGGCATCACACCCTATGTCGCTCGCCCCCAGCGCGGTACGGCCGTCGGCGACGGCCGCTTCCCCAAGGAGCGGTTCCGTTACGATGAAGCCGCGGATTGCTATCACTGCCCCGCCGAGCAACGCCTCGATACACGGTACCGCTGGCTTCAGGGCGGTCATATCATCGTGCAATATTCAAACCCGCGCGCCTGTAACGGTTGCGGACTCAAGACGCAGTGCGCCCGCGGAAACTTCCGCCGCATCACCAGGTGGGAAGGCGAGGCGGTGCTTGATCGCATGGCGATACGCCTCGCCGCCCGGCCCGGCATCCTCGACATCCGGCGCGAGACGGTTGAGCACCCCTTCGGTTCGACCAAGCAATGGATGAACCAGGGCGCCTTCCTGATGCGCGGGCTCGACAAGGTGCGGGCCGAGTTCAGTCTGACGGCGCTCGCCTATAATCTCAGACGGGCAATAAACCTCGTCGGCGTGCAGGGGCTGATCCGGGCCGTGCAGACCTGATCTAACCCTAAAATGCTCCCCTGCCGCCATCAGCCGGCCGATGGCGCCCTATAAATGGCCCTGTGCCGCTTGGTAACTCCCAGCCAAAACCATAGTCGTCATCCAGCGCATTTCAGTCGCGGCCATCAGCCAATGGCGACTTTGCGCACACTCTG
>NZ_AKFJ01000156.1 GCF_000272475.1 Novosphingobium sp. Rr 2-17 | reverse complement strand
GGTGACTGTCTTTAGTAACGTCGGCAACTGGGCGAATAAGAATGACCGCTTCAAGATTTCGGCAATAGGCGTCAAGGCGCTGCCGCAACGGCGAAAACTGGTGGAATGCGGTCATTGACATGAACGCCGTAAATTCCCCACAAAAGGGGCATGTTTGAGGGCAAGCCTTCTTCACGTGCCGATTTGAAATCCGGAACGCTTTATGCTGTCTCCGGTGAAGCGCGGTGGATTTATTATGGGCAGGTAAACCCGGATAAAAGGGTAGGCTTCTTTCGGCGCCGCGATCGCGATGTCGCGTCGCCGGCTGATATTCTTTCGGCGCCTCTGATGGCCGTCATAGCCGTTGGTCATCCGTCGATCACGCGAGCGTTGCGTTCGGGAGCATGGTCTAAACTCGGTCGATTTGAGCTGGTTAGCTCGCTCAAAGAATCGTGGCCTATGGTTCAGTGGTCCGTGGGAACACTGGTCGTAGGCGTGTCAGATGGTCACGCGCAATACGATGCTCGCGTCGAAGACCCAGCCATCCAAAACATGGAAATTATGGCAAGCTGGGACGCCGAGCATCACATACCGGAAAGACTGACCGCTGATTTTGGGACAGAAGAAGCCTCTTGGCACGTTGGGGGACCAGTGTGGCGGCAACGCCGTGTTAAAGAGGAATATGCCCGGCGCTTTCCGGACGCCCCTTGGCATCAACTGCCGTCTGATTGGGTTCAGACGAACGTCTCCTAATGGGCGGTTAGCTGCCGATCAAAGAGGCAAGTGCTATCGTGAAGAGCAACGCGAAGGCTAAGTTCAGGCTGTAGGCAAAGACACCGAACCAATATCTAAAGGGAGCTTGCTCCCGATGGACGAACCACCCTATTCCTCGGAGCTTACTTGACCGCAGCGCATCAGCCGCAAGGAAGCCGAAAATGGCGACAAACGCCGAGGAGAACAGAGTCGCACCAAGAAACATTTTGAGAGGTTACCTCCTCGTTATTCGTCCGCAATTGGGCGACTGCCGACAGGCCGCTTGGTCGCGGGAAGGAATGGCTTGGCCTGGTGGTTTGCTGCCGTTCAATCGTTGCTCCCGTCGATTAACACCGCTGCTTCTAAATACGCCTTCGGGTCTCGGACAAAGCGGGTTGCGGGCGATTGTAGCACCGCCCTGACAACGGCTTCGCTCGTTGGCCGAACGATTGCGCCTTGTCGGCTTGCGAGAACGCAATCGAGGTTTCGAGCAATTGCACAAATACCGCTCACTAACGCGAGTGATAAATTCCCGACGTTGATGCGAAACTGGACGAACTCGATTTTCTCACCAGCAAAAGAAACTTGAACGTCGTCGGTCTTCTCATCTCCCCAAATGCGGAGATCCTTGCTCCACGATGCCTTTTCGGGGAGCAGCGATTCGAGCCAACCAAACAGTTTCGACATGTCCTCGTTCGACAGGCGTAAGGGTATTGCGTCCAATTGTTCACGACTTAGCTGGATTGCATCGGCTCCAGCTACACGCGCGCCCATTGCGGGGATGAGGTCGAGCTCAAATTGCCAGAGTGCCATGACACGACATTAGCGCGGCCGTGAACGTCCGCAACTGGGGCTACTGCCGACAGGCCGCTTGGTCGCGGGAAGGAATGGCTTGGCCTGGTGTTAGCTGCCGCTCAATCCTGACCGAGCACCACTTCTCTTCGACGGTATAAAGCTCGTTTTGGCGCATCCGGCCATCCCAAGCTCTCGGTTGTGTAAGAGACCTGAAAATCGCACGGCGTTGGGCCGTCTTGCAACGCCTCCCATTCCGTCTCGAAGTCGTCGAGTTCCTCGCAGTCCTCGGCGTTTACGCTCTCCAACACGAAGCTGGAAACCTCGAAGAACC
>NZ_AKFJ01000155.1 GCF_000272475.1 Novosphingobium sp. Rr 2-17 | reverse complement strand
CGCCGCCATTCATATCTGGGCGGCATCAGCCCACTCGCGTTCGAAGCCAAGGTGGCTTAATGAGATAGGTGACCGGCACAAAACCGTTACAAGTCCAGGATGGGTCGCCCTGTGCGAATCGCAGCCATCCAATGCGCACCGAGGCTGAGATACGGCGTGCGTCATGGCTCTTAGTGAGGGCGTTGGCGTATTGTACCCGCCACCACCAACGGTCATCCCAACTGCGGTGCACCCTCAAGCTCCACTGAGCCAAGATTCACTTCACGAAAATGCTGAACGGCACGCCTATGAACAATCCGAATGTGAAGTTGTTCTTCCGACCACCTTCGAGGTTGGGCATGTCGGTGTAGATGGCACGAAGGCCTCCCCGCAGCTGGCCAGTGTCATCCCGCGCTAGATAGACGGGTACATCGACTGTGGCGAGCTCGTTGGTCGTGTCGTAGCTGAAGCGCGGCGCGATCGCGAAGCGCGTATAGTTCCAGAGGTCAGCAGCAATGGCGTAGCGCAGGTCGATAGCCAAGATCGTAGCATTCTTGCGCGTCGGCACCCCGTCGGCGCCGTTTAGGCATTGCGTGAAGGGAGGCGTCGCCGACTGGCAGAGTTCGACGCTGTCTGCGGCCTTATAACGCCGTCGGTAGGTGAAGCTCCCCGTCACGGACGTCTGCCCTTCATTTAAGAGAACGCCTCCGAACGCCGTGCTGACGAACCCGAATTTCGAGACATCCCTCTTCTTGAACGCGGCCCTGTCTATATATGAGAATTCCGTCTGATTGACGCCGAACGACCCGCCCCAATAAGCGACCTTACCGGGGAAAATGGCCGACGACACCTCTCGCAGCGCTTCAGGATAATACCGCTCAATGAATCCCGGAACACCGCCATCATCATAGGCCTCCGCGCTACATTTCTTTTCCGCCTCTTCCACGGCTTTCTGTTGCTCTTCAGGCTTGGCCGCAGTCGAGATCGAGGGCTGCTGAGCCAGGCATCTCACTTTAGCTTCCTGAGCCGCCGCCATTGCGGTCGGGAGGCCGCCGAAGTCCACCTTTCCGTTGAACTGTGTGAAGGACAGTTTCGCCTCCGTCCCACCGGTGAAGCCGTCGGTGCTGACGAACGAGCCCTCGCCGTCATTGAGCTTCGCGGTGCCGGTAAGGGTCAGCGTGTTGGATTGATAGCTCTGGCCGTCACTGTGGTCCTTGGCCGAAATCGTCCAGGAGAGGCTTCCGACCTTGTCCTTCGATGTCATCAGGAACTCGAAATCGGGCGCCTTCGCATATTTTACAACGCCCCCCGACGATCCGTTCAGGACGGTGGACGCGAGCGTGTTGCTGACGCGCTCGGCGTCACCGCGATGCTCTGCCTTGATCGGTACTTTCTTCTCGATCCCCAAGACCCGCTTCCCCAATGAGGCAGCTGCGTCAGGCCCATCCTGGTAGTTCTGTTCTACGGGAGACGAGGCCGCTGCTGGTGCGGTCGCCAGCTCAGTTAGGCGAGCGGGCGCTTCAGCGAGCTGCTCGGATGCGTCTTCGCCCGAGCATTGATGCCGATCCTGTTCCGGAAGCGCCGCACGGCAGGCAAGCTCAGCAAGTCGAAGTGCTTCCTGTGCGGCACGAACGCTGCTCCGTGCGGCCCGAATCGCGTCGACTAGATTATTCGCTGCAGGCACCTGCGCCTGAACGGCGGTGGACAGCAGAACCAGAACGAGTCCCGAACTAGCGGCGCGCGCCCCGAGCATCAATCCACCCCCAGTTCACGAAACCAGTCGACGGCGCCCGTAACGCCCGATGGAATCTTGGATTTCGTGCGCGATTCGAGGACAGTGCTTCCACGCATCAATTCGACCTTCATGGAGCCGGTTCCATCGAGACCGCCCTTCATCGCCCATATGAGGCGGAACTTGCGGCTTTGGGGCACAGTGAAAGTTGGCTTGTTCTTGACCTTATCAAGGTGGCGAAAATTGTCGGGTTCATCGACAAATTGGTAAGCGAGGATAACGGAGTTGATGTTTACCCTGTTGGTGATCCGAACCCACAATTCGATGTCCTGTTCCAATGAAATACCTCCCCCGGATCAACTGCTATAGTTGAAGGATGCAGCGCGTGGGTGAACATTCCCCAAAAGCACGGCCGCGATACTGACAGCATCACGCCATTTTCCAGAAATTTGACAACCCCCGTTGCCTACCGAATATGACGAAAGTATGTTTAATGAGTCAAGTGTAAAACAACCATTTACTCTTATAAAATCGCAGAATATGCCGAAATTTATCCTTAACTTGATGAAAAGATCCAGAAAAAGTTCGGGAATCGCCACATTATATGGCCATTTGTTTCTTGTAACTTGTTTTCCGCAGGGCTAGGCAATTGACTTTCTGTTGCGCGGGACCCTAACTTGGCGCGATGCGACTGATCGAAAAGTAACCCGGCTGTTCACGCCCCATTAGACTACGTACAACCCACACGCCTATTGATCACGAGAGATACCCCCGGCCAAAATATCCCGCCTTTTGATGTCGACCAGACCGTGCCTTCCGTTGTCGACCGATTTGTTGAAAAACTCGGGGCCTCAGAACTTTCCATAATTTCGTTCCGATCATTATTTATCGGCGCGATACATCAATTCAAATTTTCACGGAGTTTGATTCTAATCAGGCAACGACGCGTACGGAAATTTCGTCCTGAGAGTTTTTCAACACAATCGACCTTTCTCTGCTGTTCAGGCGCCAAATTTCGTTCGCCGGTGGCGGACATCTCATTGCCGGGTTCGGGCCGGACATCATGTCCGCCTTATGGCGATTACAAATTTTGGCAGCAGACCTGCGCTGCTTATTGGACAATCGTAGGGTGCAGGCTAAACCTGCAGCATCATCTTTAGTAAAAGATGTACTTTCGTTATAGAAAATGGGGGATTCTTATGAAACACCTCGTGACGATCATTGATGGTACCTGGGTGTCTGCAGCGGACGATTCTGAACAACGCTTCTCAAATGCCTATAATCTAAATTGGCTGCTAGATAGTCGTGCCGCTAGCGGCGCTACCCAAGTGACATTTTATTACTCGGGCGTCGGAACTGAAGCGGATGCCTCACCTGGGCTGGCCGGGCTAACGGGCCGAGGCGTCGACTACTTGACACGCGAGGCGTATATAAACCTTTGCAGCAATTATCGTGAGGACAGCGGCGAGCCTGACCGCATATATTTGTTCGGCTTCTCAAGGGGTGCCATCGTGGCGCGCGCTCTTTCGGGCATTATAGGCCATTGTGGGCTTTTAAAGTCTGATCGCATGTATCTCTTTCCCCAAGTGTGGCAAGCATTCACCTCAGGTGCGACCCTAGATGGCAAGCTATCTGGCGCAGTGCGCCGTAATGTACGTGTCAATTTTATGGGTCTTTTCGACTGTGTGTTCGGATCGCGTAACCGTAGCGGGCGGTTTCACTCGTTGAACTTCACCTCGTTTGATCTGGCGAAGTGCGTCGACACCGCTGTCCACCTTGTCTCGCTAGATGATGAGCGGGCTGCCTTTGCGCCGATGATGTTCGAAGGTAAAGAGCGTGCAGAATCGCGGCTTGAACAAATTTGGATGCCCGGCGTTCATAGCGACGTTGGTGGCGTTTACGTTGAAGATCAACTCGGACGAGTATCACTGCTGACCATGGCCGATCGTATCGCCACATACACCGACCTTGCTATGGACAAAGCCTCGCTCGCCCGGTTGACTGCACGTTCACAATGGCTGGCCAAGATCAACGATGAAATGGGGCGTTTTTGGAGAATGGTGCCATTTGGTCGAGTATCGCGCTCACCCTCGCTAACCGCTCCGGACCAGTTCCTCCATCCCGTCGTCGACGAATTAATCAACGGCCCCAAGATCATCTACAAGCGCGACGGTAAACGCTCGTATGCGCCTGATCACCGTTTTTGTGATTTGCCGCGCTTTTCTGGACTAAGGCCAGAGACAAAATTCACTGATTTGCTTGGATTATGAAATAATTAGGTCTATTATTCTGCTTAATAATGGGGTTATTGATTTTATACTTAAATCAGGCAAGCGGTCGCAGCGTATATGATAACCGCACCGTTTGCCTTAGGCTTCACAACCAGACAAGTAGTGGATGAATGAATGTCAGCTGTCGATGATCACGAGAATTTCTTGAGCGTCGCCTTTCGCGGCGGCAACTGACCTCAGCGTCTTGATCGCGGAATGTCGGCTAACCCAATATTATTGCTCCTAAGCGGACCGAGCACAAAGTCCCAATGTACGACGTTCCTACCTGCAAAATAGCTGGACCTTAGTCGTTAGACGAAGGGCCCACCAAAACGGAACACGGCCTCGCCTTGCGCGCCTTCGTCGCCCGCTTTCTGCAATCGTCGAGTGCCTTGGCGTTGTCCCGCGACAAGCCCGCCGCTTCCGTAAGCGCCCGCCATCCTTCGGGATCACCGACCTGCATAAGCCGCGCCCCCGCACTCCACATATCCCGCTCCAGAAAGCTTGCGGCAGTTTGCTCGGGCCAATGCCAGCTCTCAGGCACCGCATGATCGATCGCGTTCGGGATCACCGCGCCCAGCACAAACCCCAAGGCCAGTGCACCGGCGGCGATACCCGCAGCCCACTGCTTTTGCTGGCGCGCCGTCAGCGCCGAAGCCACCACACTGGTGATGGTGCCGATCGCCGAGCGCAAGTCGCTCTCGGCCCCCGCCAAGGCGCGATGATCCGCTTCGCGCACGCTTGCTGCAGCCGTCTGAAGCTCCTTGGCCATAACCTGGGGCGTCAGCGCCATAGCTGGACGTTGGACCAGAACCCGGATGGCCTCATGCGTTTTGGCGCAGGCTTCCTGGACCTTGGCGAGGTCGACGGTGTAATCGCGGGCATGCAGTTCCTGCTGCCGTGCGGCAAAGCCATCGATGGCAGCGGTCAGGCCGGCGAGCTTGGTGGTCATCGCCTCGAAGGCGGCTTCGGTCGGATCGACCGGGTCAGGGGTTGATTGAGCCTGATCCCGGGCGGCGGTGTCTATGTCTGCTGTTTCCATCATCTCTCCATTCCCAGATTGCGCCCTCGGTCGATCGAGCGGGTGAGTTCACGGCCGATTTCCTTGGCACGCGCGCTGTCGGTGGGATCACGTCCCATCCCGCCATCGCGGCTGCCCGGCACCCATTCAGGGCTCCAGCGCTTGCCCAGCAGCGCGTTGCCGCGGCTCGCCAGGGCCGCGCCCATCGCCGGGTCTTTCTCCACGCCCTGCGCCATCGCTTTCATGCGCGCCTCGATTTGAGTGCGAGCATCTTCTTTGTCCCACCCCCGCAAGGCGTCGCGCTGCGCGCGCAATTGCTGCCAGCCTTGCACGAAGCGATCGGCGCGTAGCTCGGGATTGGTGCGAACCTCGGCTTCTAGCTGCATCGCCCGGATCGTAGTGGCGGTGCCACCATTGGCGGCCTCGCTCACCAGCGCGGGCTCACGGGCAAAAGCGTTGTCGAGATCGCGCAGCGCCCCTGGCGCGATGGCTTCCAGTGCCTGCGCGGCGAGCAGTTGCGTCTTCTTCTGGTATTCCAGCGCAGGTAGGTTCTGCGCCTTCATACGATCGATGTCCGCCACCGCGCGGGCATAGCGCTGAACGGTCTGGCTGAGATCGACCTGAGGTTGCGATGCTGCTGGTATGGGCGTGTCCCGTCCGGGCGTAGCCCGGCTTTGTGTCGGCGCGCCAAACGAAGGCACCCGCAGCCGCAGCCCCTCGAACCGTCCGCGCGGCTTCGCAGGCTCAGTGTTGACTGGTTGGTGTTGGGTAACTTCCGGCGCGTGTACGGGCCGCTGCTCGGGGACAGGGGCGCCCAAACCCTCGCCCGCAGCACGACCGATTCCCCTGGCCGCAGCAAACCGCTCACGATGCCGATCATGGTCGCTGGCCATGTCCTTGGACCGGTCGCGCGCCAGCACCTGGGCCAGCTTGTCGCGATTGGCAAAGTCATCCTTGCCGTAGTGCAGATCGAGACCGGTGCGATGGCGCGACAGCGCCACATAGGCGCCATGGCGATCGAGCCCCGGGGTTGCCAGCACATGGGTGCGATCGACGGCAACCCCTTGCGACTTGTGGATCGTCGCGGCGTAGCCGTGGTTGAGATCGGTGTAGTCCTTGTGATCGAAGGCCACGGTGCGCCCATCGTCGAGCCGCACTTCCATGCGCGCCGCTGTGATCGCCTCGATGCTGCCCAAAGTGCCATTCTTCACTCCCAGCGAACGCTCGTTGCGCAGGAACATGATGCGGTCCTGCGCGGCAAAACAAGCGCTCGCCACGCGTGGTTTTGACAGCGATTTCAGTGACTAATATCCCATGCGATTTCAGGCGATCTCGCGCCAGCGCATTCAGTTCGTCGCATTCCTGGTTGGTGTGAGACAAAATCAACCGGCTGGCATCGGGATCGGCGGCGCGCTCGGCATCCCAGCGCTCGATAAGTGCCTCGCGCGCGGCTTCCCGGGTGAGTGACTCGGTCACCATGCCCGCCTCGCGATAGGCGTCGAGCGCTTCGCCGGTGCGCCCGGTGGCAAGCTGCCGGGTCGCATCGCGCTGCCATTCTTCCTGCTGACGGCGCACCTGGGTGATCTCGACGCTGCCATGGTGCTCGGCAATCGAACGGAACGCCGCGCCTGCTTCGATCGCCTGGAGCTGCTGGGGATCGCCGACCAGCACCACTTTGGCGCCGCACCTGTCGGCTTCGCTCATCACTCGCTCCATCTGCCGAGTGCCGATCATCCCGGCTTCGTCGATGACGAGCACGGTCTTGTCGGTCAGCCGCTCGCGATCCTGAGCCCACTGGTGTTCGAGACTGGCGATAGTGCGACTGGTTATTCCCGAACCGCCTTCGAGGTTCTCGGCGGCAATACCCGACAGCGCTGCGCCGCGCACGTCATAGCCTGCCGCTTCCCAAGCCTCGCGAGCCACACCGAGCATCGCGCTCTTGCCCGTGCCGGCATAGCCAATGACGTTGCTGAGCCCGCGCCCTTCGGTGACATGTTCGAGGGCACCGCGCTGTTCGGCGGACAGCACCATGCCGCGTTCCTCGGCATGCTCCAGCGCGCGCTCCAGATGCCGCTCGGCGACGCCATGATGACGCCGTGCCTCGAGCCGGATGGTGGCCTTTTCCAACCGCCGTTCGGTCTCGATCATGGCGCGCGAGGTGAAACGGTCTTCGCCGCGTCCGTCTTGGCCCAGCTTCACCAGCTCGGGCGATGCCCGCACCGCCGACATTACCTGATCGAACTGATCCTTTCCTTCGCTGTGGCGATGGACGAACATCGCCAAGTCGCGGGTGGTGAAAGTGGATTGCTGGTGAGTGATCGCCTCGAGCGCGATTTCCGGCTTCGCCAGGATCTTCTCGCCATTGGCCCGGGCGATGGCGTGGTGCTCCTGCAGCCGCTCGCTCGCCAACCCTTGCTCGGCCATCCGCGCTGCGGCCGGACCGATCTTGTGCTGGGGCTCCAGCTCGATCCCTTGCGCGTCCAACGAGCGATGATCGATCCGGGCGTCGATATCGAGTTCGGCCAGGCGCTGGTTGACGTGTTCGGCCCAGGCCTCGCGCCAGTGCGTCAGCAGTTCGGTGCGGTTCCAATCACGGACCTTGGAACCAAAGCCATCTTCGGTCACTTCGCGCATACCCAGCATCACATGGGCATGGGGCTTGCCAAACCGTCGGCGCCCATATCCCAATGGACATTGAGATCAGCGACCATGCCGCGCGATACAAACTCGCGCTGGACGAAGTCGCGCGCCAAGGCGATGCCATCGGCCTAGTTCAACTCGCGGGGAATGGCGAACTCGACTTCGCGGGCCAGCTGCGCGTCCTTGCGCACCTCGGCGGCTTCAACGTCATTCCATAGTTGCTCCCGGTCGCGCCACGCCTTGGGCGCGCCATCGGGCAGCATCACTTCGGAATGAACGACGCCGGCTTTGTTGGAAAAGTCGTGGGTGCGTTCGATCCGCGCATCGTGCAGCCGCGAGGCCGAGCGATAGGCGGCAGCGGCCACCGCTGAGGAGCCAGCAGCGCGCGTAATGACTTTGGCGGAGAAGTGGTAGATCGCCATGGCGACATACCAGCTACCCTTAAACGAGCACGTCGGCACGACGTATAAGCGCGCCCTCGAACGATTTTATCTGTCTCGGGATCGCGAAGTCTCACAAGACTTCACCGTATTGTCGCAGCGAACCACCTTCGATAACTGGATCGTCCGCCATCCACAACAAAGGACGGACCGATGCGCAAACCCCGCGACTACGATTCGGAATTGAAAGCGCTCAGTGACAAGGCGCGACAACTCAAAGCTCGCAAGCAAGGCCAGTTGGGCGAACTGGTGGCTGCGACCGGCGCCGACACGCTCACCGCACAAGAGTTGGCCGGCGCATTGCTCGATATCGTGATTGCTGCGGCGTCACCAGCGAGGAAGGAGGCGTGGCACAAAGCTGGCGTCGCGTTTTTTTCCGGAACACGCACCAAGCCTGGCAACGGGCCTCACAGCGACAACAGCAGCGCTGCACCGGACGGCGGCAGCGCTGCATCGGGCGCAAGCCAAACAGGCGCGGCATGATCGGCGCGAGTGGCAAGTGAAGCGACGTGAAAGGACGCGGCACCTGATTGCGCTGGGCGGCCTCGTGGTGAAGTCCGGGGTCGTCGAACTGGTCGAGGACGATCGCGCTGTGATCCTCGGCTTGCTGGTCGAGGCCGCAGCCAAGCTGCGGACCGAAGATCGCGAGCACGCGCTGACGCTGTGGCGGCGGCGCGGCAAGCGTGCCTTTGCCGACGACGCTAAGACCGAGACGCTGACCATCTGACGGGCCGGAGCGTCCATCGCGCGCGCTCCGTTGAGCGTACGCTTAGCGTCGATGACACCCCGAAACTTGGCGCGCGGATTCCCGTCTGCTATTGTGCCAAGGCGCTGCGCAAAAGGCGGCGCCGGGACTGGTAATCCTGCAAACAAAATAACTCGGAAAACGCGGTTTTCCGGGGTGTCGTCGTGTATGTCCAAACCTTCGGGTGAAAGACGGCGACGCATGTGTTTGCATGTTACCAGCTCCGGCGGCTCCCGCGCGCAAGCGTGCGGGAGTTCGGGGCCGGTCCGCGTTTGCTCTGAAGCCTTCCGCTACCCGCCCTTGACGCGGACCGGAGGTACTTATGGACAATATCGTTCCTGCTCCTTCAGCTGGCCTTGGCACCGCGCCTTCGAGTGCTGCCATCATCACCTTGCTTGCTGAGAATTCCGATCTCGGCGCGCTCTGGCGTCGCTACGACGCGCAGGCAGTCCGGCTCGTGCGCACCCGCGAAGGACGCGAGCTCAGTCTGGCGCGCTACTTGCGCGCCGGGGAATTCATGGGCTCGCTCATGTCCGGTGCGACCGACGGTACGGCCTATTTCTTCTACTCGGCGGGTATCGTCGCGCAGTTGGCGATGTCCTCGCACCTGCTCGATGTCGGTTTTCCCGACATGTGGTGCGCGAAGTATATTGGCCTCCATGTCGACCGCTCGCTCGCCTATGCCAATGCGACCGCGTTCGGGTATGAGGACACCGCCACCGAGCGGCTGATGGGCGTGCTGTCGCCGTACTGGAAATGGAACAGCCTCAGCCGTGCGCAAGGCATCCAGCCCGACGATGGCGGGTTTGCCGCCGACCAGGTTCGCGAGATCATTGTCGCGCTCGTCGGCCACGTCGCGCAAGTGACAGGGCACAGTCGCTCGGCACGCCGCGCCGCACGATCCTGACCGGGCAGCGATGCGGCGAGCCGAATCGGCTCGGCAAGCCATTGTCATGGGGGCAAGCGGCCGCTTGGACCGGCTTGGCAGGCGGCCCGACGCTTGCCGCTTCGTGTGCGCAAAAAAATTTTCGGCGTCCATTGGAGTGCGCCAGAGTACATCACGGTGCACTCGGTAGTACAGACAGCGGCGAGCGGATTCTCAGGTAGTTGCGCTTTTCCCGCAACGCCCCAATTGTGCTCGTGGCCGGCCAATCCAACCCCGACAATCGGCAAAGGATCAGCCACATGAACACACCCACTTCCGACCGCTTCGTGCGGCTTCCCGATGTGCTCAAGCGCACCGGGCTGTCGCGCGCGACCCTCTATCGCAAAGTCCAGGACGGCACCTTCCCCGCCCAAGTGCGCATCGCCAAGCGCTGCGTCGGTTGGCGCCAAAGCGCCATCGAACGATGGCTGCAAAACCCGATGTTCTACTCGGTCGATGACTACGCCTGAACAATTGGCCTTGCGCAAAAGCACACTGCCGCCCGGCGTGCCGGGCGGCAGGTTCGTTGCTCACCAGCCTTTGCGCTCCTGGCGTAATCGCGACAGGATGATGATCTTCATCGCCAGGTAGTAGGACTTCTGTGCCTGACGCGGCGAGATATCGAACAGCTCGGCAATCTCGGTCCAGCCACGATGCTCGCTCAGGACCAAGTGGGCGACGTCGTCGTAGAACCGCGGTAGCGACATTCGGGCACGCATGAGCCAGCGCACCTCGGGCGGCTCGATCTCGCAATAGCGGTTCTTGAGGAACAGCTCGCGGATGCGCGCTTCGATATAGGCAGGATGCCAGATCATCACACTGCCTCCCCGCTGTCGGCCGCGCCAAACGCCAGCAGGTAATCCGCGCCCTTGCTGGCGGCACTGGCGGCGCGGAAGATCGCCTTTTCGTCCGCTCGCAAGACCGCCAACCACGCTCCGATGTAATCGGCATGTCGAACGGTGGGCTGGATACCGAGCGAAGCGCAGGTGAACGCAGCCGTCATTTCGGCGACAAGTTCTTCGCGACTATACGCCGCC
>NZ_AKFJ01000154.1 GCF_000272475.1 Novosphingobium sp. Rr 2-17 | reverse complement strand
TGTTTTTTTTCAAGCAGAAGACGGCATACGAGATTACAAGGTGACTGGAGTTCAGACGTGTGGGGGGGGGGGGCGGGGCGGCCTGGGGCCGGGCGAATGGGCCGTGTTTCCCCGCTTCCGGCATCGCAATGATTCAGCGCGCCTCGATATAACTGGCTCAGCTGTTGAGCCTCTCAGTCGCGCAGTTTCTCGATCTCGTGCGCCAGGTCGCGACCGCGCTGGTCGTCGGTGGCGATGCGTTCGAGGACGGCGAGGCGCTTGCGCATTTCCTCGACCTGACGCTCCAGTTCCTTTTCGCGCCCCGAAGGGCCATAGGTTCCATCCTCGCGCCGCTCGCCCAAAGTGCGGTAGCGCTGCGCCTTGAGCCAGGTGACGGCGGCAATGGCGAACAGGACGACGACGGCAGTCCAAAAGCTCATTGCGCAGTCACTCCACGATCACGAAGTTGCTCGATCTGCAGGGCCAACTCGCCACCGCCGATCCCGCCAGCAGTGGCGATACGTTCCAGCACGCGCACGCGCTGTTCCAGCTCGGTGTTGCGTGCGGCGTACTGCGCAGCCTTTTCGGCGGTCTGGCCGGCGGTTATTTCCAGTTTGCGCTCCAGGAACGCGAGGCGCCGAACATAGACCTTTGCAAGGATGCCGACCATCGCAATCAAGGCGCACAGAACGGCGACGAGGCTGAGTAAATCGCCGGGGCTCATCGGGCGGACTCCAGAATAGGGGTGGGCTTGGGTTCTGCGCGCAGCGCTTCGATCTGCAGCGCCACGTCGCGGGAGTCGCCGGCCTCGGTGATGATCCGTTCCAGCACGCGCAGGCGCTGTTCGAGCAGGCCGTGGCGCGCGGCCAGATCGGCATCGCGCCGGTTCGCCGCCTCCGTGCCTAAACCGGCATCGAGTTCCAGCTTGCGCTCCTTGAAGGCCAGTCGCCGCTTGTAAGCGCTCGCCAGGATGGCGAAGACCGCGACGATGCCGCCTATCATCAACGCGGTGCCCATGACTTCGCTACTCACTGGCGTGTCTCCACCTCGGCGGCAGGCGCTGCGCGCGTGGCATCGACCTCGCGCTGGTCGCGCAGGGCCTCTATCTGGAGCGCGGTGTCATAGCCGCCATCGGTGACGATGCGTTCCAGCACCCGCACGCGCTCTTCCAGCAGCGTTTTTTCGGACGCGTACTGTGCGGCTTTTTCAGCCGTACCGCGCAAGTGCATCTCAGCCATGCGGCGCTGATGCCTGGTCCACATCGAAAAGGCGCCCAGCGAAATCCCCGCCAGTGGTATCAGAATGCCCAAGTCTGACATGTCGTAGTGTCCCTGTTTCCCGGTAAGCCGCGCTGGATCAGCGCAGCGAGTCGATTTCGGCGGCGAGGCGCGAGGAATTGCTGGTGGTGTAGTGGGCTTCCATTTCGCGGATGCGGCGATCGATGTCCGACAAGTCGGACTGTAGATGGCTGGATCGCGAGGAGGACGGCATGGTGATCGGCAGGTTGCGGCGGCGTTGACGGTTACGCTCCATCCGGCGCAGCAGGCGCATTTCCTCTTCCTCGGTGTAGAGGCCCATCGGCCGCTTTTCCGCCAGGAAGGCGAAGGCGAGGTAGATCGGAATGATGATCGGCGATCCGAACACCAGCATCAGCACGGCTGCGAGGCGGACCCACAGGACGTCGATTTCGGTATAGTCGGCAATCCCGGCGCACACGCCCATCAGCTTGCCGTTGGACTTGTCGAGGTAGAATTTTCCGCGTGACACAGTAGTATCCCTTCCCTGGTGTCGAATCTGGCCTGGTGTCGTAACTAGCCTGGTGCCGTGCCTGGGTTACTGTCCGTTCGACGAGGCAGGCCCCATCGTCCGCTTCATTTCGGCGAGTTCCGCATCGATCGAGTCGCCGTCGGCCAGCGCGGCGATTTCTTCTGACAGCGACGGCTGGCGGCTGTCCGACAGGCTCATCGCCTCGGCCCGCCCTTCGGCGTAGTCCACGCGCCGCTCCAACTGGTCGAACCGGGCCATTGCCTCGTCCACGCGCTCACTGGCGAGCAAGGTGCGCAGTTTGACGCGATTTTCGGCGCTCTGCAACCGGGCGGCGATCGACGACTGGCGGCTGCGGGCTTCGCGCAGGCGGGTCTGCAGCTTTTCGATGTCGGCCTCGTAAGCGCGCAACGCATCGTCGAGCACCAGCACTTCGGCCTTGATCTGCTCGCCCATGTCGGCGGCCTTCTTCTTTTCGACCAGCGCGGCGCGGGCCAAATCTTCGCGGCCTTTGCTGAGCGCGAGCTGGGCCTTGTCGCCCCAGTCGGCCTGCAGCTTGTCCAGCTTGGCGACGTGGCGGCGCAGTTCCTTCTGGTCGGCGATGGTGCGCGCGCTGCTGGTGCGCACTTCGACCAGGGTTTCCTCCATCTCCAAGATGATGAGGCGGATCATCTTCGCCGGGTCTTCGGCCTTGTCGAGCAAGTCGTTGAAGTTGGCGGCGACAATGTCGCGGGTGCGGCTGAAGATGCCCATGGCAGTGGTCCTCGTGAAAGCGTGCGTCGTGGTCGGGCGGAACGGGCGGGGGCCGGAATCGACGCGATAAGCGCCGGCGCCGTTGCTCCGCTTCGCCCCAGGATAAGTCTGAGACTCGGAGGAAGTCTGGAGAATTTCGATCTCCGCGTCGAGCCTGCTCATGCCAGCGGCGCGCCGCAAGCGTGGGTCGGGATCGTCGTCGCGGCATGGGCGGCGCCCACCTGATCAGCCATGACGAACAAGTTGAGCGCGCCCATCACCAGCAGGCTGATGACGATGGCCCGGTCAAGTCTGGTGCGGACCCGTTCCGTGCGGACCGGCTCGTGCGCCGGTGCGAAGATGGAAGAGCGCGGAGACATTGTGTTTTCCCTCAGGTGCGTAACGATGATGGAAACACTATCGCAAGGGGCGTGCCAAATGCCGCGTAGCCCGGAAATCGTGGGTTTTGCGATCCACCGCAAGGTTGGTCGTCAAAATGAATTGCCAATGAACGGGAAAATTCGCTAACTCTTGGGATATGGAACGCGATGTTCAATTCGTCGGCCAATCCACTGCCTTTCTCGACGCGGTCGAGCGGGCCAGCCGCGCCGCGCCGATCCGCCGCCCGGTGCTGGTTATCGGCGAGCGGGGGACCGGCAAGGAACTGATCGCCCAGCGCCTCCACCACTTGTCCCCGCGCTGGGGCGAACCGCTCATCACCCTCAATTGCGCGGCGCTGCCCGAGACGCTGATCGAGGCGGAACTGTTCGGGCACGAGGCGGGCGCCTTCACCGGTGCCACCCGCGCCCGCGCCGGTCGGTTCGAGGAAGCGGATCGCGGCACGCTGTTCCTCGACGAGCTGGGCACGCTGTCTATGGCCGCGCAAGAGCGGTTGCTGCGCGCGATCGAATATGGCGAGGTCGTGCGCATCGGCTCCTCGCGGCCGGTGACGGTCGACGTGCGGATCGTCGCGGCCACCAACGCCGACTTGCCGCGCCTCGCCGAAGAAGGCCGCTTCCGCGCCGACTTGCTCGACCGCCTGAGCTTCGAGGTCATCACCCTGCCGCCCTTGCGCGCCCGCGAAGGTGACGTGTTCGAACTGGCCGACTACTATGGCCGGCGCATGGGCAGCGAGCTGGAATGGAGCCGCTGGCCTGGCTTCTCCCCCGCCGCGCTTGAGGCATTGGAGGCCTACGAATGGCCCGGCAACGTGCGCGAACTGCGCAACGTGGTCGAGCGCGCGGTCTACCGCTGGGCGGACGAGAGCCGTCCGATCGACGAAGTGGTGTTCGATCCCTTCGCCAGCGCCTGGTCGATGCGGGGTCTGGACGAAGGCGTGGCGGTCCCGGCGGCGGTTGCGCCTGCCGCGCCATCCACGCCCGAAGCCGCCGCTGACGCCTGTGTGGCCCTGCGCGAGGCGGTGGACGCCCACGAACGTGGCCTTGTCCTCGCCGCCCTGGAGCGCCTGCGCTGGAACCAACGCAAAGTCGCCTCGGCATTGGGGCTGACGTATGATCAGTTGCGGCATTGCCTGAAGAAGCATGGGCTGCACCAAGGGCGAGGGTGATTTTACAATACTTTAAATGAGAGTCTCTGCCAATTGGGCGAGCGCGGCGTGTAGGCGCTGGTTGATGGCAATGAACTAGGCTGCGTGATTGCCCACCGGATAAACAACGCGGCCAGTTTTTCTGACGGTATAAGCCAGCGCGATTTTATGGCGACTGTTGTTAATCTGCACGCCCAGCTTCGCTGGCGTTGGCTCTGACATTATCCGCAGGCTAGATTGTTCTTTAAAATCAAATAAATAGCCTCGATTTGCGGACGGCGATCCAAGGCTCCCAAATGCGCCGACACGCCGTTGGCAGCCCCTTATCGCCGTGATCCGCTTGGGACACCGGAATTGAGGCAGTTATATTCGCTCCGTTCTCCAGATAGCGTTTTTCCAACAAAAGCGGCTTTAGCGACCGCAACAGGGGGAGAGATAAAAATGCGTCCTAAACAACGAGATATGCTGTGCGCGCTGGTCTGCGTCGCATACGTCATGCCAGCATCGGTATTCGCTCAAACGACCGATACTGCGCCAGCGGCGGAAGCCGGCGCTCCGAGCACGACGGGTGGCGTACAAGGCATCCAAGAGATCATCGTTACCGCTGAGCGCCGTGTGGGCGATGTTCAGAACGTCGCGACGGCTGTCAGCGTGCGTTCCGGCTCGGAGCTGGCCGCGCAGGGCAAATACCTGACGCGCCAGGTTCTGGACGACATTCCAGGCGTCAGCGTCGTGGAGAACGGCTCGCGCAACACCGGCAGTGCTGACGTTCAGGGCACCAACATCACGATCCGCGGTATCACCCCTGGCGAAAGCGCGGGCGCCGGTTTCAGCCAGATTTCGGCAACACCGTCCACCGCCGTCTACGTGGACGGCGTCTATGAAGGCGTTGGCAGCGGCTACGACCTTGATCGGGTCGAAGTGCTGCGCGGGCCGCAGGGAACGCTCTATGGACGCAGCGCGACGGCAGGTGTCGTCGCGTTCCACACGCGCAATCCGACGCTTAGCGAATTCAACGGCAACGGCAGCTTTGAATACGGCAGCTATGATCTGCAGCACTACACCGGTGCCGTGAACATCCCGGTGGGTAGCACCCTGGCGGTGCGTCTTGCGGGCGACTATCGCGACCAAGGCGAAGGGTACTTTGGTGAGGCCAAGCGCGGTAAGCGCAAGCGCCTGAACGGTCGCGCCAAGGTGCTGTGGGAGCCGACCGACGGCTTGTCCGTCCTGCTGGGCTATGCCTACGAAAAGGACCGCGCGTTCTCTGGCCCAAGTTGAACACCCGTTT
>NZ_AKFJ01000153.1 GCF_000272475.1 Novosphingobium sp. Rr 2-17 | reverse complement strand
GTCGCCAGCCTACCGGCGATGACAATCCCGCTATACATATTTGGCGAGATTGCTGCCGCCTGCGCACGCGGTGACTGTCTTTAGTAACGTCGGCAACTGGGCGCGTCCTGCCGTTCCCGGCTTTCTCATTGGGATCGCTCTTTGAGAATATGAACACCTTCCCAAAATTCGTCGGGCGAAGGAGTTTTGGGAACAGCACCACGAACCGACTACGGGTAATCGGCTAAGCCATCTGACGGCGATATGCCCTCGCAACCTTCATCGCTCCAGTTTACAAAGCCCGACGACGAATAGCGGAGTAGCTCGATGCGCGCGATGGTGGGACTGTTGGGGGCTTTGATAATGCCGATCCAGAACGTTCACGCCGCACCGATACCCAGCGAGGCAACAGCAATCTTGGCTGAAGGTGAATGGCATGGGGCACTGTCGGTGTCAGGACAGTCTATCCCTCTCGTACTGCATATCGCCGGCACGCGTGGTCACCTAACAGCGACGTTCGACAGCCCGTCACAGCGTGCGTCAGGCCTGCCGATCGCTGCGGTCGTGCAGGAAGGGGCTGTGATCCATTTCAAGATCACTGCTCCGAAGGCCAGCTACGTCGCCACGCTCTCGCCAGACGGACAGACGCTGGTCGGGACATGGTCGCAGGGTGGTGCTTCGCTGCCTCTTACCATGATGCGGACGGCGGCTTCAACTTCGGCTCTGCCGGCTCGGCCGCAAATGCCCCAACCGCCTTTTCCGTATCGCAGCGAAGAAGTTGCCTATGACAATCCCGCCGGCCACGCCCACCTTGCCGGCACGCTGACGCTGCCGAGCGCGACGGGCCCCTTCCCGGCCGTACTGCTCATCACCGGCTCTGGTTTGCAGGACCGGGACGAAACGGTGTTCGGTCATAAGCCTTTCCTCCTCTGGGCCGACATGCTGACGCGGCGTGGCATTGCCGTGCTGCGGGTGGATGACCGGCAGGTAGGTGGATCGACGGGCGAGGTCCGCATCGCGACCACAGCCGATTTCGCCGGCGATGTGGCTGCCGGCGTGGCATTTCTTCGCTCCCGCCAAGACATCGATCCGCACCGGATCGGTCTGATGGGCCATAGCGAAGGAGCGATTATCGCCCCGATGATCGCAGCGCAGGATGGAGGCATTGCTTTTATCGTCATGCTCGCCGGGTCCGGTGAAACAGGCGAGGCCCTGATGCTTGAACAGAAGCGACTGATTGAAACCGGCATGGGCCTACCACCTGCGTCGGTGGACCGATCCGCCCAAACGATGCGCAAGCTCTATGACGCGGTTAAGGACGCGCCCGATCAAGCCTCCGCGGACACGTCGCTACGCACGGCGTGGGAGGCCATCGCGGCTGAGTAGGGCCAACCAACCAGCAGCGTGCCAGCGCAGCTCCAAGTTATCGCATCGCCTTGGATGCGATGGTTCGTGCGCTACGATCCTCGCCCCGTTCTGGCCAAAGTAAAGTGCCCCGTGTTAGCCGTGGGCGGCTCGAAAGACCTTCAGGTCGCACCCGACAGTAACCTTGCGGGCATCAAGTTAGCACTACACGGCAACCCCGATGTGACGGTCATAAAGCTGCCGGGTCTGAACCACCTCCTTCAGACCGCCGACACCGGGCAAGTCGTCGAATATAGCCGCATTGAGGAGACGGTAGCTCCCATCGCGTTGCAGACCTTAGGCGATTGGATCGTAAACCACACGCAATACCGGTAGCGCCGGCTTTCCCAGAAACGAAGGATGATCGGGTCGGCTAAGAAAAAGTGAGGCCGCCACACGTTCGCCACTGGGCGACTTTCCCGAAATGACCGGTTGGGCATGGAGTTACAGGACTATGTGTCCTTTGACAGCCAAGATTGCCCGCTAGGCCGGAACCAATGTCGAAGCTATCACAACTCTATGACACGAATCCTGCCCGATCAGCTCTGTTCGTGACACTGGGTCTGCCCGCTGGCGTCCCTGGCCGCCGACGCTGAGCGGGAAGCCGCCGCCGAGCCGGCATCGCGTATCTGAATCCTTATCGCCTCGACCTCATGTCTCTTCGCCCTCTTCCCTTTTGCATGGTTAGTGGCGGCCAACCGAAGGTTGGGGGTGGCAACGAAGGCGTGAACCAGCGTCGCCTTTCAGGTACTCGCTAGCGCGCAGCGGATGGCCTGGTTGGGGTGGGAAAGCTGCCAAGAGCCCGCGTTCATTATGCGGTCGCGACAACGATCCACGTCGCAGCACCGAGATGGACCGAGCCGTTCTGCTCACGAGCGGCCAGGGCCGCGCGCACGGGCTTTTCGGCTTCAGCAAGCAGCGCGGGGTTCTCTCGAAGTGCTTTCCCCAGCGCACCGACGCGTGTCACCACCTTCAACGTCGCCTCTACGTCGCCACACGAGATCTGCGCGTCGTAAGCCGAGACCTTGATCTCGTAGAACCCTGCCAAACCGAGCACCTGCTCAATAGCGGCGGCACTCTCAAAGCTGAACGGCGACGCGTCGACGTTGATCGGCAATCCGGCTGCCTCGACACATAAGGCGTCGAGTTCGTTCTCTCGCATTGATCGCCAGCAGACGAACCCCAACCTTCCACCCGGCTTCAGCATCCTGCGCATGTTGGTGAAGGTCGCAACGGGGCTGGTGAAGAACATCGTTCCAAAACGCGAAAATACTCGATCCAAACTTTGCTCGGGCAGCGCGAGAGCACCGGCATCCTGCTGAAGCAACGTCACTTGAGGCAGATGAGCCGTTCTTCGGCCCGCAACGGCCAACACGCGGGGAGCTAGATCAACTCCGATTATCCGACCAGACGAGCCCACTCGGTCTGCCAATTGCAGGATTGTCTGACCTGCACCGCACCCCACGTCCAGAACGGTATGGCTGGGCTCAAGGGCAAGCGCATGCATTGCGGCCAAACCGAGCGGGCTCATCTGCCGGTCGATTAGGTTAGCCAGCTCGGCACGAGCCTGGTCGCCAACATCAAGAACATCAGTTTGCTCGTCCATAAGTCTTATCTGCGGGATAGCGGTCCGGCTTACAATGTTGGCCACCAGTGAGGTGCGTCGTGCGCGGTCTCCCCGATCTCAAGTGACGTCCGATATTGGGGCGCTTGCAGGCGTTCCGGGATCGGGTACCAAGCGTGTGATTTTGACCACTAGGTCTTGCCGCATTATTCGATGAGTGGAGTGCCACACAATACTTTCGGGCGTGTTCGGACCTGGCGTTAGGCTCACCGCCCTAGCTTGTACGCGACTACGCCCCTTCCCCATCATTATGGCCTAATCGCATAGCCGCTGTCGCGATCACAACCCAACCATGGTTAGTCCCGACAAGGTCATCGATCGTCGGTGCCTATTCCCGCTGCTCCGCCATTTCATCCGCGGCCGGCATCGCCCGCCGCATGAAAGCCCCGAACATCGGCACAGTGAAAGCGGTTTCCCCGTAGCCTGGCGTGTAGATCATGCCCTTTGCGATCAGCGAGGCCCGGACGGGGCCGAAGCTGGAGGATTTGCGGCCCAGGTGTTCAGCGATCGCGGTTGAGGCAAAGGGCCCCTCCCCCAGATCCGCCATGCCGCGCAGATAACGTTTTTCCGACGGGGTCAGACGGTCGAAGCGGACGCGGAAGAAACTGTCATCGAGAGCAGCCAGCGCGGTTGGGTGTGCCAACTCTACGTCCGCTGCGGTGATCGGGCAGGCTTCGGCGGCGTCCCAGCATTGCTTGCCCCATTCCTGCAAGAAATAGGGATAGCCGTCGGTCACCGCGATGATCCGCGTGACGGCTTGCGGTTCAATGCTGCATTCCTCTGCCTCGATCGGGTGAACGATGGCGGCGCTGGCCGCATCGGCACCCAGTGGGCCGATGCTGGTGAACAGGAACAGGCGCTCGGCATAGGATTTGGCCTTACCCATCTGGCCAGCCAGTTGCGGCAGGCCGGCTGCAACCAGCGTGATCGGGCGGTCGTTCTGGCGAGCGCGGTGGAGCGCGGTGATCAGCGCCGCCAGCTCGCGCTCGGGTACATATTGCAGTTCGTCGATGAACAGGACAAGCGCGGTGCCCCGCTCGGCGGCGGCCGCTCCGGCAAGGTCAATAAGGTCGATGAGATCGGCTTCGAGATCGCCGTTGTCGGCCACCCCCACCTCGCCTAAGTCGAGCGAGGCTTCCAGCTCGCCGTAGCTCAGCTTGAACGCTTTTACGAACCGTGCCAGCGCGCCGAGGCCCCGCTTGGCCAGCGTCATCGCCGCCTGCCCGCGATCAAGCTTGAGCATCGCGGTGCGCAGCGCGGGCACCAGCATGGCGGGCAGCGACTGGCCCTCAGGGGCGTCGATGGGCACGCATAGGATGCCCTCCCCTTCCGCTGCGCGCCGCATGGCATTGAGCAGCACCGTCTTGCCCACACCGCGTAGGCCTAAAAGGATCATGCTCTGTGCGTGACGGCCGTTGCGGATACGGTCGAGCGCGATGGCGACGGTTTCGAGGATGTCCTCCCGACCTGCAAGTTCGGGAGGACGACTGCCTGCACCTGGCGCGAAGGGATTGCGACGTGGATCCATTCTAGCTGTCTTAATGAGTTCTACTTGATTTGCATAGAACCATATAATTCATCTAGAGACCGAGGGGTTATAGCCAACACCATCGCGGCCGACTCCACCAGGGCAATCGGATGTCCACCAACCTCTGCGAACATAATCCGGCTTGGCATATCGCCATATACCCGCTTCCCGTACTGACAAGGGTGCCCATCATATGGGCAAGTTCTGGGATTGCATCTCCACTCTAGCTTGCGCCCTCCCCTCCTTCTGTGTTCGTTGCCCCCTGATCGTCCGGTGATGCTTGTCATCGAAGGTGGCGACCGAGTGACGATTCTTTAGAAATCAATCTTTAAAGACGCCGCTGCTCGCAGCGGAAGGATTCATGATTCTAATGATTCTGATTCAGGCCCCATAAAGCGGTGCGTTTACAATGCGATGGTAGCTCTGACCTGACTAGACGGGGGTGCTTGCCTGACCCTTTGGGGGCTGAAGCCTGACCCGCCGGGGGAGCTTACCTGACTGCTTGGGGCGATCCTGACCTCTTGGGGGACACCATTAGATTGGCGGTATGCCGGACATCATCAAGCGATATTGAATCGCAAACAGCCTGAAATCAAGCTGCGTAAACTACAATGGCTCGTGGAACGTGCGACTCGGCGGGCTTGCTTCGTTGCATGCGCGATTCACGGCGCTTTCATCCTGACCGCTTGGGGGATCCAAGAGCGGTTTAATCCTGACCTGACTTGACGGATGAGGTCAGGTCAGGCAACAAACAGTCTCCATAGACTCAGTCCTGATCGTAATAATGGCATGGAAACCGAAGCTGGCCAAATAGCCGAAACAGTTGAGGAAACGGCGGAGGAAGCACCGCTGGGCCGTGCCATGCGAGTTGCCGCAGCATTGAAGGCAAAGGGCGGCGATGAGTTCGCCAAACCTGGCAGCATCATCGAGATAAAGTTTGTCAAAGGCGAGTCGCTCAGCCTGACGGCCTCTCGATTACTGGCGTTGATGATTCTGACCGCAGGTGGAGATGCTTGGGAGGATAAACCTCACCGCATCCGTAAGGCGGACATCCGCCGAGGTCACAAAGGCAATGAGCGCATCACCGACATGCTGCAGGAGCTTCATCGAACGTTGTTTGCTGTTGATGACCGATCCTGGCGAGGCAAGAAAGCGACGCTCCTATTCTCGTTGATCTCTCGATCGCGTGAGGAAACGGAGGAGGACGGCGGTGAGACGGGCTGGATCGAGTGGGAGTTCACTCCTGATGCACGCAAGCTTATCCAGGCATCCGAAACCTACGCAGTTCTCAATCGGCAAGCTGTTCTTGGATTTCGTTCGAACTATGCATTGAAGCTCTATGAGCTGGGTGCGTTGCGGCTGCATCGCCGGCAAGCAACGTGGAAAGGTGACATGCAGGCGCTGCGAGCGGCGCTTGGCATTCCGCCTGAGGTCTACACAGATTTTGCGCAGCTTCGGCGTAAAGTGCTCGAGAAGGCGAAAGCTGAGATCGACCAGCTTGCGCACTTTAGGGTGGAATGGCGTGAAATCAGGCGGGGCCGTACCGTCGCTGAACTGGAGTTTCGCTTCGAACCGAAGGGTGCTCCCGAGGTTATCGAAACCGTCGATGAACTCGACCGGCATTCGTCCGGTCGCCAGGCCCGGCGGGAAGGAACCGTCGAGACGGTGGCGGTGGGGCAGGGGGCTATTCGCGTGCGACCGAAGGTAATTGCTAACGGCAAACCCGAGGAGAAGTCCTTCCCCACAGGATCGCTGCGGTTTGGCCATGACGACCTGGTTTCGATTGGCCGGCAGCATGGTGGGGGCTGGGACGTGGATCTGATTGCCGACGGATTTCGTGGGCACATGGGCGACCGGTTAGAAAAGCTGCGTGGGGTGAAAATGGTGGCCGCGTGGAAAGGTTTTTGTGAGGGGTGGTTTAACCGGCGGGGCCGGCCCTGAGGAAAAAATTGCACGCGTGCAATTTCGGCTCCCCCGCAGAGTCAGGATAGGCATCCAAACTGCCACCTCAGTTCCGTCAGGACACCCCAACTTTCGAAATTTCCGAATTTGTTGACCAAAATGCGCAAGTGAGTGTACCACCTGCCCAATTGCGAAAGGTGGGCATTTGTCGAACGGTCTTGAGATAGAGGAAGCCGAGCACCTGGTGTCGGTCGCCACGCTAGCTAGTCGGACCTCGTCGGTCCTCCAAAAGCTTCGCGATTCTGCGCGGAGCGCCCGTGCTGACGATCGGCGTGAACCTACGTTCACGATTGGCAGGGCGGCCGAACTTGTGGGCCGGACGCCGGCTGCGATTCGAGATGCCGAGAAGGACGGCCGACTCCCAGAACCGGCTCGTTCGGACAACAATCGCCGCGAACGCTATACGTTGGCACAGATCAACGACATGCGCGGGGTTTTCGGGACTAGGCCGTATCGGGCTCCCGAAGACCCATGCTGCGTTGTGGCCGTCCAGAACTTCAAGGGCGGGGTCGGCAAATCGACCGTTGCAGTCCACTTAGCCCAGTATCTCGCGATCAGAGGTTACCGTGTTGCGCTCCTTGATTGCGATAGCCAAGCGTCGGCAACGACTCTGTTTGGGTATGTCCCTGACCTCGATCTTGAAGAGGACGACACGCTTTATCCCTTTCTTCGGGAGGGAGAGCGGTCGTCGCTCGATTACGCTCTACGCAAGACGCATTTTGACGGTTTGGAGCTCATCCCTGCGAATTTGCGCCTGTTCAACTCTGAATATGAGCTAGCGGCACGAATGGCGCGGGGGAGTCCGTCGTTACTCGATCGTTTGAAGGAAGGCGTCGAAAGCATCGCGGATCGTTTCGACGTCGTCGTGATGGACCCGCCGCCAGCTCTTGGTGCGATCTCACTATCGGTGCTCCGGGCGGCGAATGCCTTGGTGGTGCCGGTGCCGCCAACGGTGATGGATTTCTCATCCACTGCGGCATTCCTGTCGATGCTGGATGAAACCATTGAGGACTTGGCCGAACGCGGAATGGCGCCGGAGCTGAGGTTCCTGCGCTTTGTCGCCTCGAAGGTCGATGAGAACAAATCGATGCAAAAAGAGCTTTTGCAGCTCATGCGAACACTCTTCGGCCACGCAATGGTGCGCACACCGCTCAAGGACTCGGCAGAAATCGATAATGCGACCGCTCGATTGATGACCGTTTATGAGCTTGATGGCCCGAGCACGAGTTCTGCGGTCCGCAACCGCTGCCTCAATTACTTGGACGGCGTGAACTCCGAGATCGAGGTCGATATCCGCTCGATGTGGCCGAGCCACCAGAAGCGGTTGCGCCAAGAGGCGTTGGCATGAGGAGCCGATATTACACCCGTGCAATATCGGCCAAATCAGGAAAATTGCACGCGTGCAATTCTCTCCGAGGGAGGCTCGTATGAGCAGGAAAAACAGCGGCTTTGCGGCCGATCTAGCTGCGGGCATAGACCTATCTGAGGAAGTGGCGGCACCTCGTCGATCGAGCATAGCTGCAAACGTGCTAACGGGGCGTTCCAACCGCCTGGCGGATCTGGCGTCTGGAGCCGTGGTCAACAGAACGCATGAACTCGTTGACCCCTCAAGATGCAGAATGTGGGCAGGTCATAATCGCGACTATGCCCTGTTGAGCGAGGAACGGTGCGCAGACCTGATAGAGAGCATCAAAGCGCAGGGCAGACAGGAAATCCCCGCTATCGTTCGGAGGGTGGCCGGGGACCCCGATCACGACTTCGAAGTTATCTGCGGAGCGCGTCGGCATTGGTCGATCAGCTGGCTCCGTTCTCACAACTATCCGGACTTCAAGTTTCTCGTCGATGTGCGCGCGATTGGTGATGAGGAAGCCTTTCGGTTAGCCGACATCGAGAACCGCGCTCGCGATGACCTGACGGATCTGGAAAGGGCGAGGGATTATCTGCGCGCTCTCGACGCCTACTATGACGGGCGGCAGAGGACGATGGCCGAAAGGCTGAAGGTCTCCGAAAGCTGGCTGACGCGTTATCTCGATCTCGCGCGCTTGCCAACAGAGTTGACCTGCGCCTTCAGCGAGCCGCAAGAGCTCGGCGTCCGCAATGCGATTGCCCTGAAAGCGCTTTTGAAGCCAGCTGATCGGAAGGAGCGGGCGTTCCGAGAGGCAGCACGCCTAGCCACGGCCCAGGAAAACAGTGGACATCCGATGCCGGTGCTCGACGTGATCAAGGCGTTAGCCCTGGCGGTGGATCCCCCCACGAAGTCAGGATCCCCCAAGAAGTCAGGAAAGCCTGAAACGATAGCAAGCGCGGGGGGGAAACCTATTTTGCGAATCGAGGGCGCCGACCGGAAGGGTATCCGCTTGACCTTGCTCAGCAAGGGCGGGGCGTCTCGTCAGGAGGCGGAGGAGGCCATTCGCGCGGTGCTAGACCAACACTGGGTCTGAACAGCCCTTGGAGGTCCGCAGGAGCTTCTTCGCGCCCACGGAGTGATGTTTAGCAGACTCGCCACGGCCGCAGGCTGGCAGCATCCCCCTACAAAGGGGAAATCACTTTCGTGCGTGGTTCGCTCAAATTTGCCCGGAACTACGGACGAGCAACCGGTCGATCTCGGCCATTGCCGCGTCGAATTCGGCAAGCGCCGGACGGGAGAGGGCGGGAGCCTGATCTAAGGACGGCGACAGCCGAGACGGGATCGGCTCTTCGGCGGCGAGCAGGACCTTGCCCTTGACGATTTCCCGCCGCGCAAGGCCTGCCGAGATGAGGGCGTCCCCAACCGCATAGGTGCCGCGCCGGCTGACCCCGAACGCAGAGGTCATCTGGTCGAGCCCGAGCGGTGCGAACCCCGCGAGCACGGTCCAGACTTGCGGCGCCCGCGCGCTCGAGCGCAGGTGTCTCAGGTGCGCGTCCATCAGCGCTGCGCGCGCGCGCGCGTCCTTAATCAAGCCCGCAAGCCGCGCCAGGCTACCCTGGAGGCTGCGGGCCGCCACCATCGCGCCTTCACCCGGCCAGAGGTGAGGCTGCAGCGCCTCGGCGGTGATCGCGCCGGGGCAGGGGAGGGAGAGCTGCCACGCCCCGCACTCGGTCATCACGCGGCCCAGCACCGCGTCCACGGCCCAGAGCGGCGTGCGCGGCGCGGCCTGCTCGATCGTTACGTCGCGCCCACCAAGCGAGAACGTACGCAGTCCGCGCTCCACCGGTGCGAACAGCGGATCCTGGTGCAGCAGGGCGTGGAGGCGCGCGAGCCCCGAGAAGGGCAGGGCGGTGTCGCTGCTAATACCGGCTTGGCTGGTTAGCTCGGTCGCCCTGACAATCGCCTCGCCCGTATCCGCGTCTTCCGCTTGCATCGGGCGGTCGGCACTGAAGCGGGCGGCCAGAGCGATGGTCCGTGCGGCTTCGGCCAGCGGTTCCCAGGGATGAAGGCCAAATTCGCCCAGCAGCGCGCGAACTACGGCGTAGGCGGAGCAGGGCGTGAGAGGGGTCTCCTGCGGCGCGCGATCGATCCCGGCGAACCAGGCGTTGAAGCGCAATTCGGCGTCGGCAAAGCCCGCCTGTGCCAAGGCCGAGAGCAGCACCGCGCGCAGCAGCCCTGCGCAAAACAGCCGTTCTTCACTAGCCGAGAGTCCGACGAGAAGGCCATCGAGCCGTCCCAGCGCGAGCGCGCATTCGGCTTGGGTGAGAGCCAGATCCTCGGGCGAAATGTCGGCATCGGCGGCCAGCGGATGGAAGCGCTCCATGCTCGATGTGTAGTGAAACGGCGATCATTGCACAACTGCTTGGATCGTCCATAAACAAACATGTGATAATTGCAGTTATCACATGTCCATATTTGACCTCTCTTTATAAGGTGCGCTACACATCGCGCCGATGGATCACCCCGCTTCAATCGATGAGAACGCCCCGTTCGTGGGGGAACGTGGGGCGCCGATGCCGGCGGCTTTGGCCGACGAACTGTCCTGGGCCGTCGTGCAGATGCGCGCGGGGACACGCATCGTCGTCAACCAGGCGCTGATCGCGGCGTACCAGGCAGCGTCCTCGCCGCACAGCATCCGCGCGCTGAAATCCGATCTCGAGGCGTTCAATTTCTGGTGCCGGCGTCACAACCGGATCGCGCTGCCGGCGACGCCGGAGGTTGTGGCCGATTATCTCGACGCGCGGGCAGGGCAGGGCAGCAAGCCGGCCTCGCTCGGCCGCTACAAGGCGTCGATCGCCAAGATCCACCAGCTGCTCGATCTCAAGGACCCGACCCCGGCCTCGCTGGTGAAACTGCGCCTGCAGGCGATCCGTCGCCGGCTCGGCACCGCGCAGACGCAGGCCCGGCCGTTGCGGTTCAAAGGGCCCGTCCGCAACGTCGAGCGCGATACCCCACGCGGGCTCAATGTGCGGGCGCTGCTCGAAAGCTGCGGCGATGATCTGCCCGGCCTGCGGAACCGCGCGTTGCTCTCAGCCGGCTATGACACCGGGCTGCGCGCCTCGGAGCTCGTGGCGATCGAGGTCGCGCACATCATTGAGGCGATTGATCCGGATGCGCGGCTGCTCAGCATTCCGCGCAGCAAGGGCGATCAGGAAGGGGAGGGGGCGACTGCCTATCTCAGCCCCCGGACCGCCCGGGCAATCTCGGCCTGGCTAGAGGCGGCAGGGATCGAGAAGGGGGCGGTGTTTCGGCGCGTGAATGTCCGGCGCTACAAAGCCAAAGCCGCGGTACGTGGGCGGTCAATCGACAGCATCTCAAGCCGTGAGGCCTGGGATCTCCGCAAGACGCTGCCTAAACCGGCGGTGCCGGCACGGGTGGAGTATGATGTGGGGGCGGAGGCGCTCCATCCCGCGTCGGTCGGGCCGATTTATCGATCGATGATCCAGCGGGCATTTGATGCTGGCGCGCTGGCCGATCTCACGACTGATGATCTGGCGCGGCTGCTCAAGGGGATCAGCGCGCATTCAACGCGGGTTGGGCTCAACCAGGACCTTTTCACGAGCGGCGAGGATCTTGCGGGGATCATGGACGCTTTGCGCTGGAAATCGCCGCGCATGCCGCTCGCGTACAATCGCAATCTCGCTGCAGAACAGGGTGCGGCGGGGCGCTTAATGTCTAAACTGGAATGACTGTCTCTGGGACAAGCCCCAGCCCAAGGTGACCACCGCGATCGCGCGTGAACTGATCGGCTACGCTTGGGACATTGCCAGGCGGGTCTCACCCGAACTGGCAAACTGACCGTCCTGCGGTCGTAACAAGAGGAGGCGCCAGCGCACCAGTTGTATAGCCTTGGCCGGCGTGCCGTGGGCACCCGACTATGATGGGCAATCCACGGTGTACGGTGGGGCAGGTTCGTCCGACGCCCGGACTTAGACGGGGGATCAGCCCAGCGACGGATACGGGTAGTGCGGTGACCAATCCGCGGATGAGAGCATGATCAATCGTCGTCGATCAGGCGCCCGCGGCACACCCGCCAAGGTGAAAGCAAACGCTGGTCTCACGACCGGCGAAGGAGTAAACTCGCCCAGCATCTCTGATGGCAGTCATGAGAGCGTATATCTGGGTCCGTTCTTGATGAGATCAAGCGGGTGGCGGAACCTCATTCTCGCCGATCCGGACCAATAAGGATTTGTGACAGAGAGCCGATTCCCACATTGCAACTCCTTCGATCAGACTCACCCCGGTTTCGTCTTCCAGGGCCGCGTACGCCGCTGTGATCGCAGCTTCGGCTGTGCGAATTTTAGCGACTTCCTGTCGACCCGTCTGAGTGAGTGAGACGATCGTACGTCTGCGATCGACAGGGTCGATGGCTGTTGTGACAAGGCCAAGTTTCTTCAACTTCCCCACCCAATCTATGATGACAGGATGGAACTGCCGAAGAGCAGATGCGATCACGGTGATACGCTGAGGCCCGTCTTTTTCGATCAAATAGAGCATGGACGTTGTTCGAGCCGGAGCGATGATTCCTGCTTCGGCGAACCACCGCTCGCATTCGGTCACCAGATCATCAGATAGCCGGCGCAACCGATGGGCTAGGAAAAATAGTCCTCCGGTTCGGATAAAATCCCCGGCTCTTTCATCAGCTTCAGGCACGCATAGCATCCATCCTTTACAATTATGTAGGCTCATACATAATATTGAAATGCATACGCGTCCACATCAAGGAGGTGCTACATGAAGCCGTGGCGCTGGGTCATCGCATTATCATTTTTGGCCTTCGGGTCTGCGGCTGTAGGGAGGCCATTGGCACATTCCAGCGTTCGTCCCGATGGGAGTACGATCACATGGTATCTGGACCGGCAAACAAGTGAAGCGCAACAGCCCATCCTCGTCCTAGCTCAGGGATCGGGATGTATGTCAGTGACGTCCAGCGCCAATATTGAGGCAGCCAAGAAACTCGTGCCAACCGCCGCCATCGTTATGGTCGAAAAGTACGGTGTGCTGGGGGGTGATGCCCCGAAGGCTTTCCCAGAGGACTGCAGACCCGCTTATACGGCTCACCACACCATTAGCTGTAGGTGCTTGCAAACGTAGCGGCGTCTGCTCGCCAACAGAGCGGCTTCCTGCCCAGATTAATTGCCAATGTGCTCGCAATCATCGAGGTCTGCTTGCAAACGGAGCCCCGTGCTAGCGCTTTGCGCCAATGAGGCAATGCCGTCGCCAGGTGGCGGCGCCGGCGAGCAGGTCCGCCGGCGCGCCTGGGTTCAGAGCTTGTCCTTCAGTCCCTTGGCGGCCGCGAACGACACCTTCTTCGACGCAGCGATCGTCATCGCCTCGCCGGTGGCCGGATTACGGCCCTGGCGCTCGGGGCGATCCTTGACGGAGAACTTGCCGAAGCCGGGGATCGCGATCTCTTCGCCCTTGGCGGCCGCATCGCCGATCTGGTCGAACACCGCCGTGATTGCGGCTCTGGCGTTTGCTTCGCTTGTGCTCGTCGCCGCAGCGACACCTTTCGCAAGTTCACCGATATTCATGCAGCCAATACTCCCATACAAAGGTTTGATTCTTACCGATGACCAGCCCGGACACAAGCGCAGGCTACAGCGGCACGCCCGCTGCGCGGAGTTGCTCCGTCAACTCCTGGGTGCGTTCCGGGTCCAGCGTGCCGGCGAGGAACGCGCGGACATCGGAGGGACGGGTGTTGAGCTGGCCGGCGAGCGAACTGGCGTCGTAGCCGTTGCGCGTCAGCGTGGGTTCCAAATCGTCAATCGCGCGGGAGAGCACCTGTTCGACGATCCCGACGGTAACTGGCCTGGCATCCATCCGGAAACCCTGCTCGAAGGCGAGAGTCAGGTGCATCTCGATCTGGAGCGGCGTGCGCAGCCGATCGGCAAGCAGGTCGATCGCATCCTCATCCATCAGGTCGGCCACCTTCACGCCCTCGGTAGCGCAGGCTCCGAGCAGCCAGGTGACGTAATCGCGGCGCGCAGCGCCAATGCCCTCATAGTCGAATGTCGTGGTGCGATAGCCGATCTCCTCCATCTGCGGGCGGCGAAGGTCGTTGCGCAGCCGGGGATGGCCGACCAGGAGGACGGACAGCAGCACCCCGGCGTCGGCGACCACCTCCATCAGGCGCTTGAGGCCGGTCAGCGTCTTGTGGTGAAGATCGTGCGCTTCATCGACGACGAGTACGACCGGGCGCTTGCCCTTCTTCATGAGATCGCGAAGGTCGCGCTCGCGCCGCTCTGCCTGTTTGGGGATCTTTACCTGGGCACGGTCGCCGGGCGACAGATCGTAGAATAGCGCTTCGATCAGCGACGGGAGCGACGTGCGCCGCTTATCGACCGCGAGCGACTTGGCGACAGCGACCTTGCCGGCCCGGGCCAGTTCGTCCTCGATGCGGCGAAGCAGGTGCGTCTTCCCCGATCCGACCAGGCCGGAGACGACGACCAGCCTGCCGGTCTGAACGACGGCGCAGACCTCACGCACGATGGTGCGCTGATGCTCGGTCTCAAAATTGCCTGCCCCCTGGAATGGCCGGGCAAGGCCATAGCTGGATTGCACATCGGCGAGCATCAGCGTGTCCTTCGCGCAGTGAACCGCTCGCGAATGCGTTCGGTGATGATGGTCTTGTCGAGGGTTTCGCCCAACAGGGCGTCGATGAAGGCGCGGTCCTCTTGTGGAAGCGATCCGAGCGGGCACCTGATCTGCTCGACGATCGCCTGGCGCGCCGCCAGCCCGGTCGGCCAGGCGGTTTCGACAACAGGTTCCGGAAATGGCGTCTGGCGGACGACCAGCCCCATGGCAGAGGGCGGCAACGATGGCAGCGGCCGATCGCCGCCTGTCACGGTGGCGCGCGGCAACCCGAGTTGATCGGCGAGGCGCACAACCTTGTCGAGACGTTCCTCGGCCCGGCTTTTCTGATATTTGCGGTAGCGATAAAGCGGCACCGCGCCACGCGATGGCTCGAAGGGGCCGTAGCGCTTGCCGTCATGCTCCACGAAGAGCTGCTGGTCGAACAGGCCCCACAGCAGCGTCACCGTCTCGCCGGCCAGGTCCGGCTCAACCTCGTAGGAGGCGCCCTCGACCGAGACGGTCGCGTCGCCCGCGACCGTGCGGCGCTCGGGTTCGCGCGCGAAGGCGCAGAAGCGTTCCCAGGAGCACATGGCGCGAACCCCTTCGCCGGGGAGGTGTCGAAGCCAGTGCTCGATGCGCGCGTGCGGTTCGGAGCGATGATCGCCATTATTGTAGGTGACGAGCGCTCGTCTGATCCACAGATTGGCCTCCTCTTCATCCTTGGGCTTGTGGAAGTGATAGAGCGTCTCATGCACCTCCTTGATCGTGCGGAACGGCCGCTCGACCTTGCCTTTCGCGCGCGCTGCGGTGTGGCGATCCTCGGATTTGGGCGGCATGTGCGTGAGGACCCGGACACCGAGGCTGCCCATCACGGACTGGAACACCCGCGACCGGCTGACCGGGCCGTTGTCCATGTAGATCGTGACCGGCAGCCCCTGGCACGGCAGCTCGGGCTCGGGCTTTGCCGCAAAGGCGTTGAACAGGAAGCGCAGGGCCGATTCCGCATCCTCGCCATAGACGCAACGATATTCCTGATAGACCACGCCCGAGCAGTCATCGACGACGGAAAACAGCATCAGGGTCGGCTTGCCGCGGCCCTGCTCGATCCATAGCGGCGCCTCGACCTGTTTGAGATCGGACGGGCTCATGTCGAAGTGCCACAGTTCATTCGAGCGCCGCGCCTGGAAGCGGACCGCCGCATGCGGACGCGTGACGCGCGCATAATTCAGTCCGGACGATCGCAGCAGCCGGTCAATGGTCGCGCGCTTGAGCAGACCCGGCGCGACCTTCACGAGGCCATCGGGCGTCTCGACGCCATCGGTTTCGAGGAACTCGATCGCGCGCGCCGTCGAAACATGCCGCCCTTTCCTGTTCGTCGTCCTGATCTTCAGCGCGGCGATGATCTCGGCATAGCGCTCCATCTCCGCCTGCGGCGCGATCCGCGTGGTGCCGTGATCGGTGCGGCGCACCGATTTGGGCCGGTTCAACTCGCGCAGCGCGCGATACATCGTCCAGACCGAGATTCCGTAGGCGTCCGCCGCGCGCGCGACGATCTCGGTGCGGCCAGGATCACGCGGTGACAGGAGCGACAATCGACGGCGAAGATCGACCAGCGCCTCTCCGGGCGGTCGCTTCGCCCGTTCAGCCATGCGCCGCGACGGGTTCCTGCACGGGTGCGATCCTGCCGCGCTTGCCGGTGTAGCGATAGAGGGTGGCAACCGACACACCCATGCGTTTGGCGATATCGCGCACCGGCAGCGATCCTTCACGCATCATGGCGCGCGCGGCGGTCACATCGCTTGCGCGCATGGCGGGCGGGCGGCCGCCCTTACGGCCTTGTCGACGCGCCTCGACCAGCCCCGCGGTCGTGCGCTCGCGGATCAGCGCGCGCTCGAACTGGGCGATGGCGCCGAAGACGTGAAACGTCAGCATGCCCCCCGGCGTGGTCGTATCGATGTTCTCGGTCAGCGACACGAGCCCGATCTTCTCGCGCTCCAGCTCCTCGGCGGTCGCGATCAGCTTCTTGAGCGATCGGGCGAGACGATCGAGCTTCCAGACCACGAGCGTGTCGCCGGCGCGGAGCACCTCGGACAGGATGCGGGCCAGTTCAGGGCGATCGTCACGCGCACCGGATGCCTTTTCGATGAACAGCTTCTCGCAGCCAGCACGCCGGAGCGCCTCGAGCTGAAGCTCGGGCGACTGGTCGCTGGTGCTGACCCTGGCATATCCCACCCGCATGGACGTCCGATCTTCTCTAAACCCGTCGAAAGCATAGCGTTTTGCGAAGAAGGTTTCTATAACAGTTTTGACAAACGACGCGCCGCAGAAATGCATGACTGGGTGAGCCGGTGCCGGCACTCGTCAGAAACCCTGGTTTTAGAGAAGACGGAAGATCGGCAGGAGCGCCCATTGCCGACATGGCTTCCACCAGTAATATGAGCACATGGATGCTCTAGAGACAGCCCGACTTCGGCTCTTGCCTTTGGTTATTCACGACGCGGCGGCCATGCAGAATGTGTTTCCGCAATGGGAGATCGTTCGCTGGCTGACAGCGACCGTTCCTTGGCCCTACCCCGATGATGGAGCCGCAACCTTCCTAAGGAACCTCGTCATTCCCTCTCATGACGCGAAGACGGCGTGGCACTGGAGTATACGCCCGAAAGAGCGCGCAAACCTTCTGATCGGCTCGATCAGTCTACTTGAAGGCCCGGAGCAAAACAGAGGCTTCTGGCTGGACCCTGCCTGGCAGGGCCAAGGATTGATGACGGAAGCCAGCAACGCGGTTACGGACTACTGGTTTGGCACACTCGGCAAGAGCGTGCTCCGCGTGCCGAAGGCGGCAGCCAACCCCGCATCCCGTCGAATTTCCGAGAAGCAAGGTATGCGGGTGGTTTCTCGATTCGTGTCTCGACTGGTTTCGGGAGAGCAGGAAATGGAACTCTGGGAGATCAGCCGCGACGAGTGGCTACGTCATCAGCATTCCCGCTCGACCGCTTAAGCAAAGCGTCCATGATGGATCGCGCAACACCACAACGGATAGACCCCGATGACCAGAACCGAAATGCTGGAGATTATGAAGCGTCTCGACGCCCGAGCAAACGGGTTGCTGCTCACCGGTGCCTCGGACATCGATCTGCTGGGCGGGATGTTCGACCTCATGCCCGACTTCAAGGCGCTGCTCGACAGCCCGTACAACGGCGAGATCGAGGCGAACGCCAGGCGTTTCCCCGGCCTGTATCGCTATGGCGTCATGCTCTCAAACGTCGCCGAGGGGATCGCCGATGGGGCGATACGGGTGCCGCGCTGAATGTCCGCTGCCTGCTGGCAGATAATGTGAGCAGGTATTTTCGATTGCGAGCACGTCGCGATGATTGTGAGCACGTTGGCAGATAGCGTGAGCAGATGGCCTCGCCCATTGTCAGATAATCTGAGCAGAAATCCGCTCTGTTTGCGAGCAGAGGCCACTACGTTGGCAAGCGCCTACAATTAGCCAAAGAGTGGCCGACTACAGGCAGATCATCGTCAGCTTGCGCAAGGAGGCATGGTGGAACGGGCAACTTGTTCTGTTCGGGGGATCAGAAGGTGGAGCAGCGATGCAAATCCTCGCCGCGGAGGTTCATCCGGACGCCGCCGTGATTTTTTCATCGGCAACCGGCATGCCTTTTCGAGAGGCGTTCGTTCGCGTTCTACCACCTTCAGAGGCGCGAACGGTTCCCAAACACATAGCTGCTATCAGAAAGGACCCAACCAGCACGAGAACTTGGCTCGCAAACAGCTATTTATGGTGGTCGGATATAATGGAGCGGCGACTGTCAGACGACGCAATGCGCGCTACCACGACGCAGTTTCTAGTCGTTCAGGGTAGATGGGATCAGTCAAATCCCGTTATATCGGCAAGGCTCTTCGCTGCTAAGTTTCGCAAGGCTGGGCGTAGTAACCTCACATACTGGGAATTTCCCGACTACGACCACACTATGATTGATCGGCAAGGGCAGTCGCACATGACGGAAGTCCTAAGCAGAATATCGAATTGGCTGAATCAGACTTTGGCGCGGTAAAGAACGCGACGGTGGCGTAAGAATTCATCATCGCGGACAGCCTACCTCCCGACAGCAGGGTTTTCCGGCGCGGGACGTCGCAAACAGCACGATAGGGGGTTACCGGTAAGCTAGTGTGTCATTTCGCCCCGAGCCGGAACCGACCCCAACTATGGTGGCGAACCTGATTTCCGTGATCGCCGCGATCAGCACGTCGGACCGACGTTCGCGGTATTTGTCCGGTGCGTACATATCGTCTTCCCGCTGCTGCAGCCGCTTGCGCCGCATTAACTAGTCGGCGGTCGACGATCATACCCTCACTCCCGCAGAAGCGGAAAGTCCTTACATCATCCGGGTGGCAATCGCCCTGTTGATTGCTCTCTGTCAGCATCTCCCCCTGCTGAGCCATCGACGGCATAAGGTGGACACCTCGAAGAACCGGCTGGCGGAGCGTGACTCGACACAGAACGTGGAACAGGGGCCGCAGGGGTTTGCGATCGGGGAGGATTTTGGCGGCTTGGAGGTGTCCAACTGGTCAAGATTCGCGTATCACAGATCAATGGGTGCACGTTTTGCATCCAGTTTCACCTCCAGATCCCACGCCGCATTGGCATAGATGCGGCGAAGCTGGATCTCGTGGCGGCGTGGAGGGACGCCGGCACCTATTCGGCTCGGGAACGGGCGGCGCTTGGATGGGCGGAGCAGGTCACGAGATTGACGGAGCACCATTCGCATGGCGGTGCTTACGCCGCTCTCCATGACCATTTCTCGGCAGATGAAATCCTCAACCTCATGGTCGCCATCGCCAACATCAATGCCTGGAACCGCATCGCAGGAGCGTTGCATTTCCCACCGCTGGCTCCGCATAGAGGGTAACGGGATGACGACCGATCACGCCATTACAGCGATCGACGACGCAACCGATGTCGCGACCTGCTTCGGACTGATGCATCAACTGGGGGTGACTACACGAAAGTGGTGCTAGCTCATGTCGCCAGATTCAGATCGAGGGTTCCAGCGCGCTGAAAATCTGACGCAACCATGCGACCAGGACTGCAGCATGGCTCTGGCCACCATTTGGTTCAACAAGCCAGTAGCCGCGCTTGCGATCGACCGTGACGGACGACGCCATTACTAGCCTGCCGTCCCGGAGATCGTCAGCACATACGAGCGAGGGTAAAAGCGCAAAGCCATCGCCAGCGCGCGCACCGGCCATCAGCGCGCTTGTTTCGCGAAGACGTATCGCACTCTGCGGCGGGATCGAGACGCCGGTCGATCGCCCCCAAAGATCCCACCCTCCGCCGAGCAATCTTACCCCCGACAGCGACGGCAGTCCCTCAAGGTTGCCTCCGGTCGTCCGCACCAGTTCCGGAGTGCCGATTGCGAACAGCCGTTCTCGCCTGACAAGCTCCGCGCCCTCGCACAGTGGCGAAGATCCTTCATGGACAAGGGCGACATCCAGGCCGCTCAGATTCTTTGGGGTGCGCCCCAGTGCCACGACATCAACCAAACCAGGGTAGTCGAACGTCCTGGTAAGTCGCGGTAGCAACCAGTGGTTCAGTAGTGCTCTGCTGCAGCCGAACGAGACCGGCCTGCCTCCGTTGGGATGAACCTGCCACGCCGCCGCAAGGAGCGTTGCCAGGGCTGGTGCAACGGCAGCGGCATAAAGCCGACCCGCTTCGGTCGGCACGACGCGACCAGGACTGCGGACGAACATGTTCACACCCAATTGCCGCTCAAGCTGTCGGATGCTTTGACTCACGGCTGACTGGCTGACGCCCAGTTCGAGCGCCGCAGAGCTGAACCCGCCGAGACGAACGGCGGCCTCTAGAGCCCGAATGGATGCGATGGGCGGAAACAGTCTCGAATACACGACCCATAAGTATCACTTATTGGCACTCGGCGGAATACACGTTTGCTCCGACGGCTGTGAACTCGGCATTCCCCATGGATGGATTTTGTAGCCTCCCTCTTAGCTTTCGCCGGACTCTGGGCCGCCAATGTCGCCCTTCCGGGTCCCAACTTTGTGCGAGTGAGTTCGGCGGCGTTCACAGGATCCGCGCGCCTGGCGATTGTTACGTCGTTTGGCACCGCGACCGGAAACGCGATCTGGTGCCTTATAGCCGCGCTCGGTGCCGCCGCGATCACGCAGGATCCCGTACTGGCAAAGGTGCTCCGCGTCGCCGGCGCCGGCTATTTTGCATGGTTCGCGATAAGACTGTTGCTCAGTGCGTTCGCAAAGCGAGACATGGCAGGCGTCGGCGGCACCCCTGCGAATGGTCGGGCCTTTCTTGACGGCGCTGCGACCGCGCTGGCCAACCCTCAGACGGCGATCTTCTTCGCTACGGCCTTGAGTTCGATCTTCGTTTCGCTCTCGTCGGTTACGATCGTGGCCGCAATTCTGACGGTCGTGATCGTAACCAGTCTCTGGTACGCCATCGTCATCGCGTTGATCTCCGCCCCCGGCCCTCGTGCCGCCTATCTGCGTATCAGACCCGCCCTCGAATGCCTGTTCGCAGCCGTTCTTCTACTGGCTTCGGCAAAGCTGATGGCATCGCTGTTGTGAAGTTCATCGAACGGCGCCGTCCCTCCCTGCCATGAGGCTGTTGCCACGTATCTCGATCACCAACTACTTCCTCAACGGCGCGTTTCATCCGACGCTCAGCTTCGGGGCGAAACATTGCACGACGCTGTTGAAAACAGCCGCTGCGTCCCGATCCGGCTCTGCCTGACCGCTGGTCGGGCACATGATGGCCAAATCGTCCACGAACTTCTCAATCACTTTGAACTGCGCGTGATCGCCCAAGGCCTACGACGCCGACAGCATCCGCCAGAGTAACCTGTAGCGTTTTGAAACGTTCAGATTCCCGTTTCACGGCAGACAACAACCCGCCAGCCATCTGGGTCCGCGTAAGTGAAGCTGCGCCCAAGCCAGTATGGATTCTCCGGCTCAACCGGCGCATGACCCATTCGCAGCATACGGTCGTTGAGCCGATCATAGGCAGCGGTTTCCGTCACATAGAGGACGATAAGGTTGTCGAGGCTGGGAGCAGGGCAAGGACTGCCTGCTTCATGCTGGGTAAATTCAAGATGCACGGCCTTTCCCGGCAGCCCAAGCATAATACCGTCATAGTCGGCATGCGCTTGGAAGCGGGCGAGTTCCGGCAAGCCAAGTCCATCCCGATAGAAAGCAATGACATCACTAAGCTTATCCGTCGGCCGGGCGATCCGCACCTGGACCGGCACCGCGTTTTCGCCAAGCGTGTATTCGGTTTCTCGCGGTTGATTATGATCGTGCATGTCGCGTCTCCTTCTTTCAAATTACGTGCCGCAGCTGAGCCTTATCGCGTAAGCCAACCAGGCAGGCCAATAGCGCCGAGGTGTCACCACCGGCCACCGTGCGACGCGACATCTTGTCGCTGCTCGGGGTCAGCGATGTCACAAGCCAAATTGATTTTCCGAGTTCCACGGAAGCAAATATTGCGCCAAGTTTGACGCGGATAGCGGCAGCTGCTGCGAGATTATCAACGGTCGTTCCCATGATTAGCCTCCGGAGAGTTTGTTAGCGCACCCACTCTGCCACAGCGCAGGCCGCTATCCACTCCTCATGGGATCTTCTCACTGGCGAATATCTTTGGCCGAGGGACGGCAGCGCTTAGGGTGTCATTCGGCCCTCAGCCGGAACCGACCCCAACCTCACGAACGGGGTTTTCTGTCAGGGGGCATTGACGCTGATATGGTCGCCTACGGCAAGCGCCAACCTGGGGTGGCGCGATTCATGTGTTTTCCGACGTCTGTGCCCGGGCAGCCATCGGCAGGCCCCCGAAGGGATGGCACTATACTCCGCGCGTTATAGGCTGCTAACAAGAAGCATCTTGATGGAGGTTTCATTTGGTCCGTTGCAAGGCAATACTGGTCGAAGCTAACGCGGATATCTCACAGCGCCGCTTGATCTGACCGTGCCGCGCTCGTCGAGACCGATAAGCCCGGTTAGCGCCATCTGATCTGGTTGCTGACCGAAATGACGACGGCTCGGTCCACCAAGCAGGGCCTTATGTCTAATAGCGTCGGTTACGCCGCAGGATTGCGTGCCGTCACGATCCACGCGGCGCCATCGATCATGACCGACCGCTCGCCGGGACGGCTCGCGAAGGCTGCACGTACTGCAGACGTTGCGCGGGCGCGGATGTCATCCGGTTGACCGGCCAGTGCGCGTGAAAGCGGCCCTACCTCGAACGCCATCTCGACGGCATCGTCAATGGCCGCTTCTCGTGTCGCGCCCTGACCGAATGGTATCGAAGCGTCGAAGGGCGCGATGGCGATGTCTACGAACCCGGCCGCCGTCAAAATGTGCATGACGCGCGCTCGCTCTCTGAACGAGAAAGGGCCAGGCGCTTCCGGGGCAGGCGGTGCGGTCGGCGGGACGATGCCATTGATCGCACCCATGGGTAGGTGCACCCAGTCATTCTCCTGCATGCCTCGCCAGCAAACAAAAGCGAGCCGTCCGCCTTGCCGGAGCCTACCGCGCATGTGGGTGAACGCTGCTACCGGATCGTTGAAGAACATCACCCCGAAGCGGGAAAACAACAGGTCGAACGCGGCCTCTGACATCTCGGCGCTGCTGGCGTCTGCCACCTGGAACGTGAGCGGCACATCCGCCGGTGCGATCTCACGTGCCCGTTCGATCAGCGGTACGGAAATGTCCACGCCCAGCACTTTGCCGTTCTTGCCGACGCGGGCGACCAGAGCCAGGCTCGATGCGCCGGCACCGCAGCCGACGTCCAACACCCGCTCGTCCGGGGCGGGCGCAACAGCTTTGATTGCGGCGTCGCCGAACACCGCCAACATGGCGTCAAGCCGCGTTTGGTTAGCGACCCAGCGCTCCCCGTTTTGGCCGTTCCAGTCAGCGACCTGGTAAGCGTTTCGCTCTGACATACGATTCCTTATTGAGAATTATTCGCAAATAATCCATCCGGCAGATCGAGGCAAGGAGGGCCGCATTAAGAGCTGGTAAAGGGATGCCAGGCCCGATTTAAGATGACCCGCTTGGCGATGATAGGCGTTGCCCCCTCATCGCTAGCGGCTTAGTCCAAGCCGCCAACAACGGTGAGATCAACAGGCTCTTGATGGGATTCGTGCCATCGGATTTCACATGAAGAGCCGCCCAAATCCCTTCTCGCCCTCAACGGTGACGCGCAAGGCTCGACCGTCGCGCTTGACCCATTGAAGGTCGATAAATCTGCGCAGCAAGGACGCACCGGCTTGCCCGGCGAGATGGGGACGACGTTCGCTCCAATCAAAGCAAGATCTGCACGTCGGTCGACTTGATCGCTCTAAATCGAACGGCGACACGCCCAAAGCTTGAAGGGCGCCATGACCATCGCATGTCAACACCAAGCCTGTGCGTGAAAACGTGAGAAGACCGGCCCGCTCCATGCGATCGAAGAGATCGACTGCGATTTCCCCAGCCATATGGTCATAGCAGGTACGCGCGCGCCGCATTTGCGAATCCTTTGGGCCGGGACGGGTCCGGTGGCGACCTAATTGCGTCGCCGCGCCGAGGAGCTGCTCCAGCAACTCGCCCACAGGGGCGCTGGCGAGGCTGTAATAGCGATGCCGACCCTGAGCATCCACCTTGATAAGGCCACCTTCGTAGAGCTGTCGCAGATGGCCGCTGGCCGTTTGCGCCGTAACTCCCGCGTCTTTCGCGAGTTCGCCCGCGGTCAGGCGCCGCCTGGCGCCGGTAAACGGGTGGCGATGAAAACGACAGCATCTTGCGCACCGTGTTGCGTGACACATTGAAACGCTTCGCAGCGCTCCGCTGGCTCAGCCCTTCCGCGCAAGCCAGACGTACTTTCAGATAGAGTTCCACGCTGAAAATCCTCAGTCCTCCCTGCCATGCAGAAAGGCTTCAAGGTGGACGACTTTTACGCCGCCCGCAGCGGACCTATCCCGCCGCTACCGTGGCCGAGTATTCCACCGCCGTTGTCAGCAGCAGGAGGCGATTCCGCCCTTCTCGCCTCGATCCAGATCTTTGACGGCAACAAACTCATGGCCTGCGGCTCGATCGACGCTGGTGGTAACAAAGGGGTTCGACCTCCCCCTTTTTACCCATCCAAACCAGCTTCCATGGCAAGTTAGTCGTCCGAAAAAATGCGATTTTTAATATACGTTGAAAATTTCTCAGACAGATCGAGTTGTTGCGATTCATTCGCAGATCGCGCAAATGCACTGCGCAATGCCAACCAATGCTATTGCCCTGTCACGCCTCCTGATCGCTGAGCGCACGTCGCTCGTGCGCTGGGTAGCGAGTATCATCGGCAGCGAGCCGGCAGCCGAGGATGTCGCGCAGAGCCTCTACATCAAGGTCCAGACGGTCGAGGATCATCCCCCGATCGTCAACAAGCGTTCGTTCCTGTTCCGTCTGGCGTCGAACCTCGCAATCGACCATATTCGTTCGGCTCGGCGGCACGATGCGCTGTTCGCCCACCACGTGAATACCTCGCATGTGCCTTCGACCGAGCCAAGCGCGGAGAGCCGCCTGCTCGACCAGGAGAAGGTCCGCCGGCTCGCAGCCGTGGTCGAGACAATGCCCCTGCGCTGCCGCCAGGTCTTTGTGCTCATCAAATTCGACGAGCTTAGCGTGGCGCAGACGGCAACCCGGCTCGGAATAACCCAGGACATGGTGCGCAAGCATATCCGCCATGCCCTGCAAATCTGCCATCAGGCACTTACAGGCGATCAGCCTGCGTGAGATATTTTCACGGTCGCACCTCTCGTTTTCCTCACACCGAACGTCATAACAGTGATCACTCTTGTGGCCTGATGCCGCATAACGGGAACAGGGAGGAACGCTGATGCCCGATCCGGCCGACGATCCCCTGCCGAAATCCATCACCGATGAAGCGGCGCGCTGGATCGCCGCCGCTGAAGGCGAGGCGCTGTCAGCCGAAGAGAGGGCCGCGCGCGATGCCTGGCTCGCGGCCGATCCGCGCCATTCCCGCGCCCTCGCTGAGATGCAGGACATTTGGGCGCATATGGCGGGCGTTCCCGAAACTCTGTCTCTGCGGGCAAGCCTGCCAACGTCACCGGGCCGCCGGACTCCACGATCAGTCCTGCGTGCTGTCGTACCGCGCCCGCAACGTTGGATCGGCCCAGCGCTGGCCGCGAGCGTGGCGCTGGTGCTGATCAGCTTGGCAGGGGATTTGCCGATCCGCTTGCAAGCAGACGAAATGACCGCGACCGGTGAACGGCGCATCGTGAAGTTGCCCGACGGATCGATCATTCACCTCGACACCGACAGCGCGGTGGCCTTCGACTTCGCCGGCAATCGACGCGTGGTACGGCTGCTAGGCGGCGAAGCAGCCTTCATCGTCGCCCCCGATCGCAATAGGCCTTTCACCGTAGAGGCCAACGGGGGCTCGGCAACAGCGCTCGGCACCCGATTCCTCGTGCACAACGAGGACGGCGGTGCGAGCGTGACGGTAACGGAGCACAGTGTCCGTGTCGCTTACCCTGCCCCGCAGGGACCTTCGGCGGTTGTTGCCGAAGGTCAGAGCCTTACCTACGGTCCGGGGGGCCTCGGCCAAGCTGTGCCGGCAAATGCCGCCGATGCGATGGCGTGGACCGAGGGCGTGCTGGTGTTCAAGGATGCTCCCCTCGGCAAGGTCGTTGCGGAAATCGGGCGCTATCATCGTGGCTATGTCCGCGTACTCGGCGAGGCGCAGGATCTGCGGGTCAGTGGTGTGTTTCGCATCGACGATCCCGTGGCGGCGATCGGCCAGCTTCAACGCTCACTGGGCTTGCGCTCTGCCCGGCTGACCGATCGCCTGATCTTCATCTCAGGCTGAGCGAAAAAAACCGCCGGCCCGACCTCTCGTTTTGGGAAGCCCAATCGTCATACATGCGAAGCATTCGCATTAGCAGTGGGATAGCGTTCGAGCATGAATGATCGGGGAATGAAAGAAGTGGGTATTTCGACGACGACACGGGGCCGCCAAGGTGCCGTCCATCTGATGGCTTCACTGATGCTGGCGACGACGGCGCTCGGCGCTAGCGCGATCGCGGCAACGCCAGCGCTGGCGCAGGAGACCCGCAGCTACGACATTTCTGCCGGACCCCTAACCGACGTGCTGAACGCCTATGCGCGCCAGGCAGGCGTCGAACTGGCCTACCGAGCGGAACTGACCGCAGGAATCTCAAGCCCCGGTCTCAAGGGCAATTATGGTCCTGCCGAGGGCCTGTCACATACTCTGGCTGGCACCGGCATCACCTTCCGTCAAACTGGTCCTCGTGCCTTCACGCTTGAGCGCGCACCGCAATCGGCGGAAGGCGCAATTCAGTTAGGGCCTGTACGTGTTGAGGGCGAAACCGGCGGCGCAAGCGTTCAGCCACTTGGTGCGGCGTTCAGTCCGGCCACGACCGAGGGGAGCCGCTCCTATGCGCCCTCGGTTGTTACCATCGGCAAGACCGAGCAAGCTCTCAAGGACATCCCTCAGTCGGTGTCGGTGCTGACCCGTCAGAACATGGATGACCAAAATCTCATTACGCTCGGGCAAGCGCTCACGGCCATTCCGGGCATCACTCTGGCGCGTTCGCCGGGTGTCGGATCGTTCGTCTATTCGCGCGGTTTCGAGATCAGCGCGCTGCAATATGACGGCGTGCCGCTGGCGCGGAATCTTTACAGCACGGGTAGCTTCATGGCCGATTCGATGGTGTTCTACGACAGGATCGAGGTTCTGCGTGGAGCCGCCGGATTGTTGCAAGGTGCCAACGCACCGGGTGGCGCGATCAATTTCGTGCGCAAGCGTGGACAGTCAGAACAAACGGTCAATGTCAGCCTGCTTGCAGGTTCATGGAACCATTTCGGTGGCCAGGTCGATTTCGGCGGTCCGGTCGACAAGGATGGGCGCCTTCGGGTCCGGGCCATTGCCGACTATGACCAGGCCGATTCCTTCGTAGATATGGTTTGGAGTAAAACCCGCTCGTTCTACCTCGCCGCAGATTACGATATGAGTCCAGATACCGTGCTGGGCGTGGCCGTTAGTAACCGCCATTCCCATGGGCGCCAGTTCGAACGGGGCTTGCCCCGTTACGCGGACGGTGGCGACTTGGGTTTGGCCCGCTCAACCTACTTGGGCGCGGATTGGAATCGCGTAACCAGCGATCAAACCATGCTTCACCTCGATCTGGAGCATCGCTTTAGCGACAACTGGAAGGCGAAAGTCACGGGTGTCTATTTCGACGAAAGAAACCGTTCCAATTATCAGTTCGTCAGCGGCAGCATATCCCGAACCACTGGACTGGGCGCGAATTACTCTGACTTCGCAACGAATTATAAAACCGAAGGCACCGGAATTGACGCCTATGTCACCGGGTCGTTCGAATTTGCCGGCCTCGATAGCGAACTGATCCTCGGCGGCAACTATCTCTCTCACAAGACGGACGATGTGCTCGCCCGTCAATTCAACGTGAGCGCCGTAAGCGACATCAGCAACGTCAATAACTATCGGTCGCAGCGAACTTTGGCGGATCTGATCGCCACACAGTTCTCGCAACGGTCGGCATACGACATCGAACAATACGGCATCTATGGCACTTGGCGGCTAAAGCCGTTCGAGGCGCTGACTATCACTTTCGGCGGACGGCTGAACTGGTATGACCATAGCTATACAAGCCGAACCGGCACTGCGGCCGTCTACGGTGCGCCAAGCGTGACCACAGCCGAGACGAAGGGGAAGTTCACCCCCTATGTCGGCGCGGTCTATGCGCTGAGCGATGGGTGGACCGTCTATGCCAGCTACGCGACCATCTATGATCCGCAGACATCTCGCGACGCCGATGGCAATATGCTCAAGCCCATCGAGGGTACGAATTACGAGGCGGGCGTCAAAGGCGAATTGATGGAAGGGCGCGCCAATGTTTCGCTCGCCTTGTTCCGCTACGATCACCGCAATCGCGCGGTCAACGACATTGACGGCGGCTTCGCCTGCAGTGGCTGGTATTGCTCGATCGCGTCCGGCAAGGTGCGCAGCGAAGGCGTCGAGTTCGAGGCCAACGGCGAAATCCTGCCCCGCCTGCAGGTTTCCATGGGCTACACCTACAACAAGACGGAATATCTCGAGGATCCGGATCTGCGGCGGGAATGGTTCAGCACCTGGACACCGCGTAACCTGTTGCGCCTCTGGGCTGATTATACGTTGCCTGGCAAACTGGAGCGCATCAGCACGGGCCTTGGAGTCACGGCCCAGTCGAAGATGAAAGGATACGACCGCAGCTTCGACATTCCTGGGTATTCGGTTTGGAATGCACGGATCGGATATCAGGTCACGCCAGCGCTTCTTGCGGCCGTCAACGTCAACAATATATTCGACAAGACGTACTATATTCCGAGTTATGCCCAGCAGGCCAATGGCAATTTCTACGGCGATCCGCGGAATGTGACCGTCGCTCTCAAGGCGCGTTTTTGACGGTGAGCGAGCGCTCCGCTTTCCCCGTGGCCAGCGACGGCGACTGAGGCGGGCCATGGGAAACAAATCTTTTCGCCAGTCGATGGCATGGCTTCACACCTGGGCAGGTCTCCTGCCCGGATGGTTGCTGTTCATCATCTTCCTATTTGGCACGGCAGCGTTCTTCCAGCAGGAGATATCCGGTTGGATGCGCCCCGAACTCGAAGGACGCACCGCATCGAGCACGGCGCTCCGCGCGGCCTCGCACCTTCTGGCGGACAAGGCGCCCAACGCGGATCGGTGGATCATCGTCCTTCCCTCAAACCGGGGCGGCGATCCGCTGATGGTGACCTGGAAAAGTGGGAACGGCGATGCGGCCGTGTCCGGCACGGCAATCCTCGATCCCGCCACAGGCCGCGAGATTGCAGTCCGCGACACGCGCGGCGGATGGTTCCTCTACCGCTTCCACTTCGAACTCCACTATCTCCCTTACTGGTTTGCGGAAATCCTCGTCTGTGCAGCCGCACTGACAATGCTGGTGGTAATTCTATCCGGCATCGTCATCCACAAGAAGATTTTCGCGGATTTCTTCATGCTGCGCTTCGGCAAAGGCCAACGCTCGTGGCTCGATGCGCACAATGTCACCGCCGTCCTGGCGCTGCCCTTCCACCTGATGATCACTTATACAGGCCTCGTCACACTACTGTTCACGCTGATGCCCTGGGCGATCAGCGCTCACTTTCCCGATCGCGGAAGTTATTTCCAGGCCGCCTATCCGCCCGGTCCCGTCAGGGATCCTACAGGCCACAGGATCGCTTCGTTGTCGCTGGACAAGGCGGTATCACGCGCAAGCAGTGTGCTGGACGACTTTGCTCCCGCCCGCATCGTTGTTGAGCACCCCGGCGATCTCGCTTCGATCGTTCAACTTTGGCCGTCGCCGGCGCGGATCGGCGGCCCATCCGATGCGCTCTATCTGGATGGCAGCACGGGAAATGTCATGCAGATGCCCGCAAGACCCGGCATCGCCATGGCAAGCCAAGGCGTAATGATCGACCTACACGCGGGGCGCTTTTCTGGTGTGGCCGTGCGCTGGCTCTATTTCCTGTCCGGCATTGGCGGCACGGTGATGGTGGCAAGCGGCCTCATTCTGTGGACGGTCAAGCGCCGCGCCAAGCTGCCCGACGAGGCACGGCGGCATTTCGGCTTCGGCCTCGTGGAAAAAATGAACATCGGCGTAATTACAGGATCATCTGCGGGGATCGGCGTGTATTTCCTTGCTAACCGGTTCCTGCCCCCCGACATTGCGAACCGGGCTGAGTGGGAAATCAACAGCCTGTTCATTGCCTGGGGTGCGGTGTTGGTTTGGGCGCTTGCCCGTCCTGCTAAGCTGGCATGGATACAGACGCTGGCAACATGCGCGTCGCTTTATGCGCTGATTCCTGTTGTGAACGCCCTGACCACGACGCGCGGCCTCGTCCCGAGCTTGATGGCGCAGGATTGGGCCTTCGCCGGTTTCGATCTTGTAATGCTGGCCATCGCTGCCGGCTGCGCCTTCACGGCATGGAGGGTTGGCACCCATAAACCGAAGGCGAAACCGCGCCTCAATACGCGCGAATTGGTGGAGGCGGTCGCATGATCCATGCCGCTATTTTCTTCTTGTCGCTGGGCGGGTTCGTCATGCTGATGCTCGGCATGGCGCGGCACCAACAGGATTGGCTCCGCCGCAAGCTGCGCCCGGCATTGAACTGTACCTTGTGCCTGTCGGGCTTTACCGCGCTGACGCTGGCGTTCGCACTCGCCGGTGCGGGCCTTGGCTGGGAATATGGCGCAGTGTCCTGGTTCGGTTGGCTCACGATCGCGGCGGCACTGGTCGTTATCGCCAATACCAATCGCGAACGCATCATGGGAAAGGTCAGGCCATGACCCGCTTGAGTGTACGAGCGCGCGGGCGATGGTCAGTCGCCTTTCGCGTCCTAGCGGGAACGCTGGGGAGTTATGCATTCACCTCGTTGACGACGGTCATCCTGTCGCTGCTCATGGCCCGGATCGGTATGAACCGGGCCGAGGCAGTCACCGCCGCCACGCTGGTGAGTTTCATCATCTTCGCCGTTGTCGCGATGGTTGCCTTCCATGCGCGCAACGCGGTGCGCGCATCGGGGTGGTGGCTGGTGCTAAGCCTGCCATTGGCACTGGCCGCTTTTCTCCTAACGCCGGGGCTTCCGGCATGAAGGTCGTTCTCGCTCATGCAAATGAGCAAATGGAAGCAGGCGAGTCCGCTCTGCGGGCACAGGCAGAGCCTAACGCTATGCCGGCGGAGCGTAGCACTTATGCTCCCGCGGCGAGCAGCCGCATCATTGGCCTGACCGGCACAATAGGGATCTTTGCGGTGGTGCTGGCGGGGTTCTTCCTGACCATCGACTGGATGGCCATGCCTATGCAGCCGCCCTCCGCGCCAACGGTGGTGGAGCTTCTCCCGCTTGCCTCCCCGCCGGAAACGCCGCCCAAGGAGAAGCAGGCGCCAAGTCCCATCGAGAAGATGACAAGACCGCTCGATCGGCCCAAGACGCAGCCGATCGAACAGACCATCGTTCCGATCCCGGCAGTTTCGGCGCCCCAGCCTGCCGGCATGCCGAAGACGCCGGATCCCGCGCCACGGCGCGAGGAAACCGCTGCGCCAAAGACGGCGCCGGCACCGCCAGCGTCCCAGGCGTCGAGCAACGCGCCCGACACTTGGGAAGAGCGAGTACTGGCGCAACTCAACAGCCACCGGCGCTATCCGCGTATGGCGATGGCGCGCCGGCAGCAGGGCGTGCCCTATATTAGGTTCGTCATGGACCGCGAGGGGAAAGTGCGGTCGTCGCGCCTTGAACGATCATCGGGCTTCCCCGATCTCGACCGCGAGGCGGTTTCGCTGCCGAAGCGCGCATCACCACTTCCCAGGCCGCCTGTCGACAGAGACGGTGAAACCCTTGAACTCGTGGTGCCTGTAGAATTCTTCATGAAATGATCAAACACACGCGGGATTTCATTTCTAAAAGCCGTCCCAGAGTCTGCCATTCCGTGCCCATGCGGATCAATGGCCCGTTGGCATCAGCTTGGCCGGATATCCGTTCCGTCATCTCGCCCTTGGTACTTTGTCCTGTGCCGCCATCGACCACCTGCCATCCCCTTCGGACTTGGTGAAGACCGTAGACATGACCAGTAACCAAATCATGGACAAGCGTCGCAGTCAGCGGCAGCACTAGCGTTATATCTCGTGCGACGGCGTCCTTATGACTATGGCTATCGAAACCAAAGCTCATCCACCGGGCTCGCATCAACCGGTGACCATCCGAGCGACGCCGGCTCGGGTATGACGGACAACCCCCCGCAGCCATCCGGATCTTTTGCAAGCACTCGCGTGATCACACGGTCGATGACGACCGCGCTCTCGAGCTCGTACCATGCGTTCTTTCGAACACAGTTGGCGATACGGATCGCGAGCGAGGTTTTCAGCAGGTGATCGCTGCTCTCGACCAGCAAAGTCCGGACCGAGGCAAGTGCACGCGCGAACTTGCCGGTCGCCCCGAGATCGCGGATCCTTCCGCTCTCGATCTGATCGCGGACGCGCGGGTCGCGCAGTAGGAGTTTCGCCTGCACGGGATGGAGCGAGAGAATGGCCCGATCGCGGGCCGCTCCCATCTGATCCGCGACAGCGGTCAGTGCCGCCCCTTTGTCCATGCCGCTTGTGCGAATGTACAAGCCTGCGGCATCAACTTCCCAGCGATGAAGCCGGAAGCTGGCGCCGTATTCCGGCGCGAAACACCGCTCATCGCGTGGATCCGCCCAGAGCCGCGCTTTGGGCGCTGGGTGCGCCGGATAGCCGAACCACACCGATCCGCTCGCTTGTCACGTAGTCTGCAAGCGGATCGGGCATGGTTGCCTCGGTTTCGCGCAGGATCTCAGTCAACGTGTCGCGGTTAGCCACGATCTGGTCGAGAAGTTCGCCTTTGCTATCCTGGTCGACGCCGCCGGCAACCGCGCCGCGCGCCAAGTCGAGCAAATCGGCTTGGCGCCAACGTTGCTTTCCGTGCTCCAGCGCCCAAATGTCCGACAGATAACGATGGCTGCCCAGAGCATCGCGGCGATCGACGAGTACGAAATACTCACTACCACCGGGCAACATTAAGTGTAGCGGGACACCCTGCTTTTGCTGCTTCAAGACAGCGAGGCCGCCCTTCGCGGCCGGCCATTCGTATCGTGCCAGCCCACCCGGCAGCGCGACTTCACGGACCACACAATTGAATAAAGCGCGGCAGCTTGCGGCGTCGGCGACACAGTGGACGCCTTCCTTATCTACTTCGGGTTTTTCCCAGTGTGTCAGCAGCATCCGCTGGCTCCTCACATTCGCTGATCCGCACTGGAAAACTACATTGCGAATGACTCGCAATGGCAAACATGCAACCGGTAATTGATATCGGTTCGCATTAGCGTATATGCGCCCAGCGCAGATCCTGCAGGGCGACCAATGGGGGTAAAAATGAAGTTGAAGCTGGTGCATTTCTTGATGGCGTCGGCTGTCGGATGTAGTTCCGCTCACGCTCAGGATGCCGAGGCCGGCTCCGATGCCGCAGCTTCGACCGAGGGCGAAAACATCGTCGTGACGGCCGCGCGAACGAAATTGCCGGCTAGCGCGCTGCCGTTAACCGTGCATGTTATCGGGTCTGAAGACCTGTCGCGACAGGTCGCCGTGTCCGGGACCACTGTTGCCGCGGTTTCTGCTCTGCTGCCGGCGTTTTCCCCGCCCCGCGAAAAAGACAATTCGACCGGCGAAACATTGCGAGGTCGCTCGATCCTCTACACGATCGATGGCGTACCCCAGTCCACACCAATCCGGGACAGCGCACGCGACAGCCACACGATCGACCCCTTTTTCATCGACCGTGTCGAAGTCATTTACGGATCCAATGCGCTTCAGGGCATTGGCGCCACTGGTGGCGTGATTAACCAAGTGACGGTACTGGCGCCGACAAAGGATGGGGTTAGCGGACGAGCACTGGTGCAAGGAAACACCGGCGACAACTTTTCGGGCGCATCGATGGGCGGGAAGGCAGGCGCCTTGTTGAGTTACCGCACCGGCGTGTTCGATGTAACCGGCGGAGCCGTCTTCGAGCGCCGGGGCGTTTACCTTGATGGCCATGATCGCCACATCGGCATTGATTCCAACCGTAGCGAACTGCAGGACACCGACAGTTTGTCGTTCTTTGGGAGAGTTGGCATTGATCTCTCCAGCAACACCCGGCTTGAAGTCATTGGAAGTCGGTACAACCTGAAAAATAATAATCATTACGTTGCAATTGATGGCAACCGTGATGAAGGCATTACGGCGACCAGCGAGCGAGGCGATGTAGAAGGCGAGCCAGCTTCAACGTTGAGCGAAATGATTTCCGCTTCGCTTACCGACAAGGATCTTGGGGGTGGGACCTTAACCCTTCAAGGATTTTTCAATCGCTCAAAAGATACCTTTAGTGGCGGAACCCTCGCCACATACCAGGACACGTCCATCGCTCCCAAGAATACCTTGTTCGATCAGTCGCAAAATCGGTCTCGTAAGCTCGGCGGCAAGATCAGTTATGAGCGGCCCGTCCCGGGAATTTCGGACCTGAATGCGATCGTCGGACTCGATGCTCTGTTCGACCGTACAGCTCAGACGCTGATCCAGACCAACCGCACATGGGTTCCCCGAACGACCTTTCGTAGTCTTGCCCCTTTCGGCCAGTTGAACTGGGGCTTGTTCGGCGGCGTGATCCGGCTCGCGGGCGGCGTGCGCTATGAAAACGTCCAACTCGATGTGCCCACTTACACTACACTCGCTTATTACGGATCGAACGTCGTGTACGGTGGCAAGCCCTCGTTCGAGAGGGCACTGTGGAACGGCGGCGTCGTGTTCGAACCGGTCAAGGGCATTCGGGCCTATGGGAGCTACTCGGAAGGCTATACGATCCCGGACGTCGGACGCATCCTTCGTTCCATCAGCAAGGCGGGCGTTCACGTTAGCGATTACATTGATCTAACCCCCGTCGTCTCCAACAACCGCGAAATTGGCGTCGAGATTGCTCGCGGTCCGGTCAAAGCGAGCGCGAGCTACTATTGGTCTTCCAGCAAATTGGGTGAGGTATTGGAGCGCGGCGACGACGGCATATACACCACCTCTCGTCAACCCATCGACATTCAGGGGCTGGACCTCAACATCGTTACCCAAACGCCGGTTCCCGGCCTCAAGGTCACCGTAGGCTACAGCCACGTCGTGGGTCGCACCGATGACGATGGTGACGGAAAGCTGGATGAAGATTTGGATGGCGCCAACATTTCCCCTGACCGTCTCAACTTGTCGGCGAACTACGCGCATGGCCCCCTCGCCGCCGGCATCCAGGGTCGATTTTACCTGTCACGTACTTTTGATGGGCAGGACGAAGTCAACAACTTTTCTGGCTACAAGCTTTTTGACGCTTATGTGAGTTACGACTTTGATTTTGGCCAGGTGGGGCTCAGTGTGGAAAATCTCACAGACGCCTACTATGTCACTTATTATAGCGACACCCAAGGACCCACCGACAATGCGCGTTTCTATAGCGGTCGGGGGCGGAACTTCACTTTGAGGTGGAACTACCGGTTCTGATGATCTGGTCTATTTGATGCATAGGTGCTGGGTGGATCGATCGGGTTGTTGCTGGCGTCGGCGAAGGCGACCGCAGATGGGGCGATACGGGCGTCACTCTGAATTTCCGCCTACTACGGGCAGAATGCGTGAGCAGACGGTCAGCGCCCATCGTCGGCGAATCCAAGCATCTTGATAAGCGTCGAACGTATGGTTCAGGCTCTATGCTTTGGCACCTGATCGTACAAAGTCGAGCTTAGAACCTGTTTGGAAATTCATGGATGAGCGTTTTTGCGGGTGAAATTGTCGCCCGTGCGGCTATGATCGTGCGATGTCTCTGCTTCACCGCACCAAAGGCGCCCTGCTGGCCGTCGCGCTCTATTCCAGCGCCTGCTCGGAAGCGGCGTCGGACAAGATCCAATCGGACCTCACCATCTTCATCGGCGGTGATCTGCTGGCGAAAGGCGGCGTTGTCTTCATCCATCCGATCCCGGTGCCGGAGAAGCGCTGGCGCATGATCGTCGCGGAGAAGAACCGGACCCTGCCGCCGCCGGACGGGCTAAAGCCCATCGCGGAGGGCGGAAAGCGATTGACAGTGACGATCGAGAGCCAAGCCAGCCATGTCCAGTTCCTCTATCCGCAGGGTGAGGGCAAATACACCTTCCGCTTTCGGCCGCAGCCCCATGCCGACGAGGAGTTGAAAAAGAACACCGGCACGGCGCTGCTCAGCATCGGCGGGGTGGACATGAACTCCGGCCTCGGAGCGGAGATGCACTTCGGCTTCACCGGCCTGCGCGATTCCGGCGAGCAGGTCATGCTGATCGCACGGAGGGGGACTGACCAACTGACCGGGCGCGCGCTCGTCGTCGCGGTCGAGCAGCCGCAGCCGGAGCCAGATGAGACGCCGAACTGCGTGACCCGCAGCGCGACCAGCGCCTGCGGCTATGACGCGGCGCAATGGCGGCGGATCGCGGCGCGCTGGGAGAAAGGCCGGATCGAAGGAGAATGGGAGCAGCGCCGCTTCAAGGCGCTGGACGCCTGCTATCGCGGCGCGGAGGCGAAAGGCCGCAGCGGCGGCCATTGCGACCTGAAAAGCACCGAGGGCGCGGATCCGATCGTTTACGAGTATCGCGACAAGCAGCGCTGATATCGCTGCCATGTGGATCGTCACCTTGGGCCAAGACCGCTTGCGGGCTTGGGGAGCGCGAGTGATTAGGCTCAGGACCCATTGAT
>NZ_AKFJ01000152.1 GCF_000272475.1 Novosphingobium sp. Rr 2-17 | reverse complement strand
AAGATCGAAGAAACCCGGCTGTCCAACCATCGCTGCCTCCCGTCGCGCCCGGGCAGTGAATCATCTCACGCCGCTAAGCGCCACCAGTTTTTCGAGGTTTCCAGCTGCTGCGGGTATATCGCGAAGAGAACCTGCGGGTCCGGCGCCGCGGTGGCCGCAAACGCGCCCTGGGAACCAGGGCACCGATGGTGTTGCCGGATGGGCCGAACGAGCGCTGGTCGCTGGACTTCGCCTCAGACACGCTGACGTGCAGCCGCCGGTTGCGCATCCTGTGCGTGGTCGATGATTACACGCGGGAATGCCTAGCGCTGGTGGCCGACACGTCGCTATCCGGCGCGCGTGTCGCGCGGGAACTGACGCGGCTGATCGGGATACGCGGCAAGCCGCACACTGTGGTCAGCGACAACGGCACCGAGCTGACCTCATCGGCCATCCTGCGCTGGTCGCAGGAGCGGCGGGTCGAGTGGCACTACATCGCCCCGGGCAAGCCGATGCAGAATGGCTTTGTCGAGAGCTTCAACGGTCGCTTTCGCGACGAATGCCTCAACGAGACGCTGTTCACGTCGCTGCCGCATGCTCGGTTCGTGCTGGATGCCTGGCGGGACGATTACAACCACGTCAGGCCACACTCGAAACTGGGCGGGACAACCCCCGCCGAGAAAGCCGGCCAACCTGTCTGGGGGCATGCCCCCAGACAGGTTGCCATCACCTCAACCAACCATCATGAACGATCCGGACTCTACCTCTCACTGTAACAATCAGGGGAACAGGTCAGATGGAGCGGCTCGATCCGAGCCCACTGAGTATCGGAAAACCAAAAGAAATCAGACATCTGATCGCGTCCTCGATCAGGCAGTGAATCACGATCAGGCTCAAAGCGAAACCCCGTTATTGGGTCCAGACCGTAACAATAACGGGAGCACGTCACCTCCAACCCGCCAAAAACCTCCTTATCGCAAACCCCTTCGCGCCCCTGTTCCACGTTCCGTCTCGAGTCACGCTCGGACAGCCAGCTCTTCGAGGTGTCCAGCTCTTGACAATGCTAATTTGGTTTAACCAATCGGCGATATATCATCGCGACTCGCAATGCGGGCACGTTCAGCGTCCAGTTCGGACTGCTTTTCGTTGAGCAGAATGCGTAAACTATTTACCTCATCTAAGCGGTCGCGCTCGGCAGCGCGGAGGGTTCCTTCCAACTGAGCTACATATTCGATGGCGCCTGAGGCTTGACGCATAAAGGCGCCTTGCTCCAGCCACAGGGCGGCGATTAGATCATTTATAAAGGCTTTCTCGTTGGCGCGGGCATTGCATGACAATTTTATTGTTGCTGCCATTTCGTCGATTATGGTGGCACAGCCGGACCGGTCGGCAATCGGATAGAGCGGAAAATCCACCTTTTCAGTCGCGTCATTAAGATCCAGCCGTATGCCGACATCGCTGGCGACCTTAGCAACGATTTTATGGCGGTACCCCAGATTATGCTTGGCAAGCATATTCACGTCCACGACCACATCCGCCGAGCGTCTCGCTAACGTCAAAAAATACAAGTGAAATCCGATAAAATAGCAAAACACTCTATCAAAGTTTTCCGGCGCCACCCATATGTCAAAGCTGTTGCAGGTGCCTTCCGGGAAGACTTTAGCGAGTTGCGCGATCACCGGGTCTCGATCAGCAAGTTCTAATGTCTCAAACAAGGTCTGAAGGAAATACCAGTTTCCGAACCGAGCCTGTCCAGCATAAGAATTCCACTGATGGTATAGATTTCGCAGCAAGAGAATATGGTAGCCACCAAAGGCGGTGCGCATACCTTGGGCACGGCCCAGCAGGCGTGTGCAGGCAAGCAACGGTACCCGCCTCAAATGTTGGGCATGGCCTATTAGGCCCTGCACATAAGCTGAAACATCAGTATCCAAAGGCCCTTCAGGGCCAGCCGTCCCTATATAGCGTTCGCCAAGATTTCGACTTTGCGGGAAGCCGGGGACGCCTACCTCATCCTCCAGCATTCCAGCGTATTCCAATAAATAAGGAGCGCCGCTAGGGTGATGTGATCGCCAACCGTCTGGACGCGCCTGCCCGATGTTTTCAAGGGTCAATCGTGCAAGTTGCTCGTTAAAGGGCTCGTAGTAGCATAACAGATTTTCGTGAGGGCGAAACTTGCTCCATAGCCAGGTGCTCGAGGCACGAAAACCAGAGTAGATGAAGATCGGGGCGTTCCCTATGATCGCGGGATGGTCGTCAGTCATTTGTGTCCTCGATCGCCGCAAAGCCGGTGCTGCCCGCCGGGGCCTTATCTTGCCATGAAGCTAATGCATTCCTCTGGTAAACGGACCAGCGTTAGGCCATTGCTAACCATTGGCTGGCAATCATAGCGGGCGCATAAGCCTAGCGAATGCCAGTCTCACTGGTTGCAATGCTCGGAAATTGCTGCAAAAGCCCGCTCTTGTAAAGTCGCCATTGCCCGGGTGCCCCGGCTGATCGTGCTGACTGGAACCTTGAAGCAGGCCATCCATGAATAGAGAAAAGCTTTCCAATCTCCTTAAGAAGGTCGATTGGCTGTTTCTGCTCACCGTGATGCTGCCGACGTCGCTTGCAATCATATATTACGGATTGCTAGCCTCGGACGTGTACATCTCGGAATCGCGCTTCGTTATCCGCAGCCCTGAAAAGCCGGCCTCTTCGGGCTTGGGCATGATTCTCAAGACTGCCGGATTCGCAAATGCGGGTGACGAAACGCAAGCTGCTAAGTTTTTTATCGGTTCGCGTGATGCTCTGGCTGCGATCAACCGAAACGAGGAAGTCAGCCGATCTTACGCCTCGCCCTCCATTTCGATCTTCGACCGTTTCAATCCTCTGGGCTCGAGCGGCTCGTTCGAGGATCTGCACAAGTATTTCGGCGATAAAGTGAGCGCTGATTTCGATTCCGGCTCTACGATCACGACGTTGTCCGTCCGGGCTTATAATCCCAACGATGCTCAGCGCTTCAACCGTGAACTGCTGGAGCAGTCCGAAGGCCTGGTGAACCGGCTCAACCAGCGCGGGCGCAAGGACTTGATCGAGTATGCAGAAACCGAGGTGAGGGAGGCTCAACAGCAGGCTGGGGAAGCTGCTGCGAGGCTAGCCCAGTATCGCAACAGCACAGGCGTAGTTGACCCCCAGCAGCAGGCGACGGTCCAGTTGCAAATGATCTCAAAGCTACAGGATCAGCTGATCGCTACGCGCAACCAGCTTGCGCAGTTGCAGGCCTCCGTGCCCGACAACCCGCAAATTCCAAGCTTGAGGACCCAGATCGCATCTTTGTCGGCTGAAATCGCCCGCGGACAGGGTCAGGTTGCGGGTGACCGCTCCTCCCTTTCGGCCAAGGCCGCGCGTTACGAACGTTTGGTTCTGGACAACGACATGGCAAGCAAGCGTCTTGGCGCGGCGATGACCGCGCTTCAGGAAGCTCGCAGTGAGGCGCTGCACCAGCAAGCATACGTGGAGCGGATCGCGCAGCCTAATCTACCAGACAAAGCGCTGGAGCCGCGACGGATGCGCGGGATATTCGCTGCGCTCGCGCTGGGACTGATTGCCTGGGGCGTGCTGAGCATGCTGCTTGCTGGCGTACGGGAGCATCGCGAATAATGGCAGTTGGTTCAGTCACGGAAAAGCCATTCCGCACATCGCTTGCGATTCAAGGGCGGGTGATATGGGCCTTGCTTATGCGTGAGGTGCTCACCCGGTACGGACGTCACAACATCGGTTTCCTGTGGTTGTTCGTGGAGCCCATGATGTTCACTCTGGGCGTGACGGCTATTTGGACAGCGACGAAATCGGTTCACGGCTCCGATCTCCCGATCGTTGCCTTTGCGATCACGGGCTACTCCTCCGTGTTGCTATGGCGTAATATGCCAGCACGCTGCATCGACGCAATCGAACCCAACCGTTCGTTGCTGTTTCACCGCAATGTCCGGGTACTTGATATCTTCCTGTCGCGAATCTTGCTTGAAGCGGCCGGTGCGACCAGTTCGCTCCTGGTCCTGGCCGCGTTTTTTATTGCGATTGGACAGATGAGCCAACCGGAAGACATTCTGCAAGTCATCGGGGGGTGGCTTATGCTGGCATGGTTTGGGGCGGCGCTGGCAATCTTCCTGGGCGCAGCATCCGAAAAGTCCGAAATTGTGCACAAACTGTGGCATCCCGTCTCTTATCTGATGTTTCCGCTGTCGGGGGCGGCCTTCTTGCTCAGCGCTTTGCCGCCCCAAGCACAGGCGATCTTGAAATACCTGCCCATGATTAATGGCGTGGAATATCTGCGTGAGGGCTTCTTCGGTTCGAAGATCCACGCGATCTATGATATGGGTTACATGGCCACTTGTAATATGGTGCTGACGGTGCTTGGTTTGTGTATCCTGCGCGTCGTCGCCGATGAAGTGATCCCCGAATGATCGAGCTGGAGAAGGTCATTAAGGAATACCGCACGCGGTCGGGGATGGTGCGCGTGCTCGACGATGTGAACCTACAGGTACAACCTGGCCAGCAGCTTGGTATCCTGGGGCGCAACGGTGCCGGAAAATCGACCATGATCCGCCTCATTTCCGGGACCGAGCTGCCCACCGCAGGTAAGGTGCGCCGGTCCATGAGCGTGTCTTGGCCGCTGGCATTCGGGGGGGCCTTTCAGGGAACGTTGACCGGATACGACAATCTGCGTTTCATTTGCCGGGTCTACGGTGTCGATCCCGAGGGATGCGTGGGGTTCGTCGAGGATTTCTCTGAACTGGGGATCTACCTGCGAGAGCCAATCCGATCCTACTCTTCCGGCATGCGTGCCCGTCTGGCTTTCGCTATCTCGATGACGGTTGATTTCGATTGCTACCTGATCGATGAGATCATCGCAGTGGGCGACGCTCGCTTCCATGCCAAGTGCATGATCGAACTGTTCGAAAAGCGCGCTGATCGGGCCAAGATTATCGTTTCGCATGATCCCGGCTATATCCGGCAGCACTGCCACAATGCTGCCGTCCTTTCGGCCGGGAAACTGAGCTATTTCGAAAATCTAGACGCGGCTTTCGATTACTATGCGCAGGTAACGGCGTTGCAGACTGCGGATTGAGCCTGCGTGATGACCAGTATTTTCCGCTGCCTAAAAGCAAAGTTCATCGACTTGCGCTGGAGACAGCGCGACTTTCAGGATCGCCTATTATTCCCGCGCCCTCGAGAAGCGCGCATAGTTGCCAAGGTACGCGCGTCGCTTCCACCGTCACCTTCGCATGGGCCTAAACGGCTTTTAGTAGACGTTTCAGTGATACAAAACCACGATGCCGGCACCGGCATTCAACGCGTGGTGCGATCGGTTCGCGATAACCTGCCGCAAGTCGTGCGGGCAAGCACCACGATCGAGCATATCGTCGTACGCAAGCTGCGTGAAGGCTATGTCACGACATCGGGTGCAGAGCCCGCAGGCGGACTGGATAGCTTGTTCTTCGGCCTAGATTTTGCTACAGATTCCGTTTACCATGCGCGGCGGCAATTGCTTGCTTTGCGGCGTAGTGGAACCCCGATCTGGTTTCTCGTCCACGATATTCTGCCAATGAGCCATCCGCATTGGTTTACGTATCCGTCGCGCCTTAAATACCGGCGCTGGATGCGAGTTTGCGCCGCGTTGGCAGACGGCATATTCTGCGTGTCGCCCGAAGTGGCGCGTCAAGTTACCGACATGATGATGAGCCGCTACGGTCGCATGGACCTGCCGCGCATTGTCGCCGTCACCCCAGGCTACAACATCACCCCGGCTGATAGAGAGGTTGGTTCCGAACTTCTGCCCCTTGCCCCCGGCCTTGATACCAAGGCCTTTGCGCGCGCCGTACTTGTAGTAGGCACGTTGGAGCCCCGCAAGGGGCACGCTGATGCGCTTACCGCCATGGACCTACTGTGGCGCCATGGACATGACGTCCCTCTTGTGATGATCGGACGGGAGGGCTGGAACACCAGCGAACTGCAAGCCGCGATCAGGCATCATAAACAGTATGGTCGCATGCTGTTTTGGCTGGAGAACGTGTCGGACGATTCGCTTCATGCCGCTTATGCGCATTGCCGGCTGACGTTGGTTCCTTCGTTGGCCGAAGGGTATGGCCTGCCGCTTGACGAGGCCTGGGCGCTCGGTTCCTCTGTCCTCGCCCGCGACATTCCCGTATTCCATCGTCACCAAGAGGAGGATAGCATCCGCTATTTCCCTAAAGATGCGGATGCGCGGACCCTGGCCGATGCAATCCTTTCCGCACTATCTATGGATAACGGGGAGCGGCATACGCCGCCCCTGCCAAATTGGCATACGGCAGCGCAGGAGTTTGTTCGCGCCCTTGGATGCGCCCGTCTTGCCTGACGAGATAAAGGATCAACTCAGCAAGCGCTCCGGCAATTTCGGAACGAACCGCCTCGGCGTACAAAGCGCGTAGGCCCGTGCCACAGTTTCAATAGATGCCGTCTCAGCCCAACGGGAAAACATCGGCTCCCGCTCTCGGTCTAGCCATTGGGACAAGGATGCGGCGTAGGGTGCCGGATCGCAGGCCCCGACGCACTGTCTCCCCCGCCGTGCGACTTCCGCAAGGTCGATTCTGCCCTGGGCAAGTTCGTCCAGCAGCGCCAGCAGATCTTCATGCTCGCTTTCGGTTCCGACCCGCAGGACCGAACCTTGCGGAAGCTGGGCATACCAGCCCGTATCAGACACTACCGAAGCGGCGCCATTAGCCCAAATGCGCAGTTGCGACCCCGAAGCCTCACCCATGGTCGGATTGCGCAAGTTAAGCACCATATGCGCCTGTCCGATCATCTCATCCAACCGCGCGTCGGTGACAAATCCATGGTCGCGAACTTGGCCGCCCAATCCCGTCTCGGCAAGAACCGCCCTGACCTCCGGGCCATTATTCATCTCCCCGGCTAGGTCCAACTCGAAACGCTTCCTCCATGGCGATTGAGCCCAGGCTCGCAAAAAGTCGCACAAACGGCGGTTGGGATTGAGATATCCGAACATGGCCAGACGGATTGTCCTATCCGGGCCCAGCCTCGGCACAGCGCGTGCGGGCGGTGTACTACAGTCGTAAGGAAGGTGGAGCGTTATGACGGGCATTCCGGGAAAACGCTCCGCGATCCGTGCGGTCACGTCTGGATTATGCGTCACCGCTCCCAACGCGCCCTGAAGCGCCACCTCAAACAGCGGAAAGTCCCGGCTGAGCTGCGAAACAGTAATGTCCCCGACAAGCGCGGCACGCCCCGCCTCGCTTCCAGCACGACCATACCAACGAGACATAGCTGCCTGGTAACCCCCGGCGCAAGCACCGCCGCCTCCGGCATCGGTACCGAGAACGGAATGGCATAGATCCTGCAAAGAAAGGTCGTGCAGCACCACTATCCCAGGATGGCGCATGGCCACACGAAGAATTTCGCCGTGAAACAATGGGTTATTCCCGATGTTGTAGAAGCACGTATGCGAGGCATTGATCTCTTGCACAGTCGGCCAGCGGGGAGCCGAGACCGAATCTGCGGATGAGAAGCCAGTAGGCACGACTTTAAGATCCAGCAACCGAGCTAAATTGGGAACGACCCGCTCAGAATACCGGGCGATGTCGGTGCGCGCCGGAGAAACTGGACTAAACCAGAATGTACGGCTCATGCTGTCAGCACTTCGACGACATTGTCCCAGGAAATGCCGAGTGCGTCGTAATATCCGCGCCCGGCCTCTCCCATACGCGAAGCAATACTGCGGTCCCGCCACAACTCGTCCATCCGCGCAGCCAGTTGTGTTGCATCGGGCGCGCAAATAAGGCCGGTGCGTTCGTGTTCGACGAACTCCAATGGCCCGCCGGAATCGTTCGTGGTGATAACCGGCTTGCGCGACAGCATGGCTTCCAGCGTCACGTAGCCGTAATCCTCGTCCACTGGGGGGTAGATGATGCCTAGGCTCTCGGCATAGAGGTCGAGCTTTTCCGCATCGGACGTAAAACCCTTGAAGACAGCGCGGTCACCCAGCCCAACTTCGCGGCAACGCTCCAGCAACTCGGCCATGTAGGATAAAACTTCGGCAGTGCCTGCAAAGACCACTCGCACCGGCTCCCGGCAACGGGCCAGCGCCTCAATCACCAGGTTTTGCCGTTTTAATGGAGTGATGCGGCTAGGAAAGAAGAAATAGTCCAACGCCGGGGCACTACGGAAGCGCTCCGCCCCGGAAGGTGGGTGGTAGAGCGGCGTTGCTGCTATCCCGTTGTAACGCTTCAACCTGTCAGCGACATTACGCGAATTTGCGTAGATCGCGGTCGCTTCGGGCAGGAAGCGCTTGTCTGCGTGATGCACGGCGGCACGGACCGCTTGCCCTTGAGGCAGATTGATCAAGTCACCATGTTCAGGATGGTCCCACAAATCGTAGGCAGAACGGTACTGGTGCAGTATCCACAGAACCTTGTCGGGATGCGGTGCCAGGTAGATCGGGAACTTGAGGCCGATCAACCGGTCGATCCGCATGCCGTTGGATTCCGACAAGTCGAGCATACGCGCTATCGCAATGCTTTCGAGCAAGCGCTCTGGTGGATACCACTTGAACGGTATGGTAATGAGTTCCGCCTCGAAACCACGTGCCTGTAGCTGGCTAACGAGATTGTCCGCATGAACTTCCGCGCCTCCCTTGACAAACGGGACCTGGACATTGGTTACTCCGATACGCACGCCTGCAATACCGCCTATGCTTCGCGCCGGACGCGGATGAGAGCGTTTTGAAAAATCGTGTTTGCCAAGTCGCCCTGCCCGTCGGGCATGAACCCGAACGGCTTCGCTAGGTTCAGGCTCACTTCCTCAAGTTCTTGCCGCAAAGCGGCGACTTGCTGGGCCAACAAGTGATGGCTCAAGGATATCTGTTCAAGGCGCTGCCGGAACTTACGGCGTCGCGCAAACCCTTGCCCCACAAGGGGAAGTCGAACAAGCCAGCTTGCTTTTGTGTAAGCACGCAAAGCGGTGATCCGCGCCAGCCTGCCGCCGCCTTTGCGTACCGCCTCGTCGGATGCCAGCAGGTTCATGACCACCTTCCTACGCCCGTTCGGCTTCGCCGCGATGCGTACGTAGGTGTCAAGCCCCGCCTGGTCTGGCCATCGCCCTAGGATGTCTTGATAGGCGCGATTGACGAACTCGTCGATGGCTACCCCCTTCGCCTCGATTGAGGTTTGCCGGTACTCACGCGAGAGCAGCAGGCGGCGCACGATGGTCGGACGGGGCAAGCCGTCCTCGGTAAGTTGGCGATAGTGTAGCCGGCCCTCGCAATCTGGCTCACGTTTCAGCAGGACCGAGTAGACGTAATCGAGAAAACGGTCGAACCGGACAAGGTCTAGCAACGCGCCGATCTGCTCTGCAGGGCAACGGCTCAGGTCGATATCGGCCTCACTGTTCTCGAACACGTTCGGTTTCATTCCGCTCATCGCTGCCTTCTTCCACCACGTTCCGCGAAGACGCAAGCAAACGATTTTTTGCGATTGTGGACATTCTGCTTTGCCCTACCCCTTTATTTCTTGGTGTATTCCATTGTGCCTGAAAGGGTGGATGAGGCAGTGAAATTACCTCGGGTTAGCGCAACTGAACGGTTTCCGCTCTGGCTGTAGAGCCTGGCCGCCGAACTGTTTGGAATCACTTGCGCGACGACTGGTCCGCTAAGGCCGACCATCCCATTAGCCAAGATGCCCCCGACCGCGCCTTCCTCGGGCTGGCCTGCATCGACTGGAAACGGAAGGCCTTCTAAAATCGCGGTCCCGGTGGACAATCCTAAAGCGGACAGGCCTACGCTGAAGGTCATGCGTACTTGCCGGCCCTGGACTTCGTAGCTGCACGACCGCGCACTATAGGCCAAGCCCTTGGCTCCGCCATTGCCAAAAACCAGTCCCGGCGTGCAAAAAGCAAGGCCGCCCCAGATTGAATTGCTATGTGTCTGATTAATTTCGGTGATGCCGTTGTATCCAGTCGGATGGTCGGACTGGTTGTTGGTCGCCCACAGCGTGTTGTTAGACCCGCCGCTGATGATGGCAGCGCGCGAACCGTTGTTGTTCCTGTTGTATTGCGCCACGTTAGCACTGATTTTCACGTTGTTGCTGTTGTGCAAATAGACGCCATTGTCGGCTCTCGTGACGTGGATATTGTCGAATTGGCTGTAGGTGACGCCGGCCAGATAAAGCCCATGAACGGTTGAACTGCCAATCCAGACATGATCGAGCATTACGTTATTTACTGGATTGGCGTTCTCACCTTGGTCGACGACGATGCCTGCACCCGCGGTAGTGTCGGCAATGATGTTGAAGAAGTGTCCGAACTGGCAGGCCTGCCCCGCAATTATGTAAGGTTCGCCGCAAAGTTTCCAGCCGGCCTCGCCGTTCATAGCCTCGTCGTTCAGGAACTTGGAGCCGGCGAAGAATACTAGTTGGTAACCGTACCGTGCCACGTTCTGCATGGTGGAATTAGATAGAATAACGGCATTGTTAGGCGTCTTGTTTGCCGGATCCGTGGGCGCACCCATATATACTCCGACTTCGTTTTGCTGGGCACCTAGGCCATCGGCGGTGATGTTGTCTACTCGCGTCTGCCACTGGTCGTATAGACCGAGGGCATGATGGCAACCGTTGAAATATAGGTCCTTCAGATTGCCACGGTTGACATACACGAATTTCACGCCGATCGCGTTCGACTTAGTCATTCCCGCGCAGGAAATGCTCATGTTCTGCACCCCAAGGCCTATCAAACCTTTGGCATATGAACCTATGGCCGAAATAGCCGGAAAATTTCCCGATGGCATGATTCTGGTTCCGCGCATCGATGCACCGACTAGCTCGAGGTTGGATGGCAATGCAATTGTCCCCGTCGTGCGGTAGCAGCCATCTGGTAGCACAACGCGATGCGAACCGGCCAAAACCGCCTCTCTTACTGCCGAGCGAATGCCCGCAGTCACATCTCGCGCAATCCGACAAGACCTAACGTCAGCACGCTGTTCTGCGGTCAAGTGCTTAAACACATCCACCCCACCACGGACAAAATCCGCGCTTAGCTCGCGCGCCGAACCGATACTCCCAGAAACATCGTCATCGTCAGATGACTGCGTTTTGCTTCCCGAAGCGGAAGTGACCAAAGCTAAGATCGCGATTAGATATGTCTTTATCGGCATTTTCTAACTTTCGGTGCTTCGATGTTTCGACATGATGAACAAAGCCAGTGCCCGGCATACAGTAAAAGCTAATGAGCGCCTTGAGCGCCCCGCGCTCGATCTCGTCAAACAACTCGCGGCGCTAACGGCCGACGTGACGCATTGTCTTGCCATTGAGGACTTCGAGCAAGTGGCCGATCTGGGCATTGAACGCCATTAGGTCGAAGAACTCCCGATTGCGCAAGCGCGCGATGATCCACCTTTCCGCGATTAGCACCGCGCACTCGATCTTCCCTTTGTCCTTCGGCTTCGCCAGCCGAGTCGGCAGGACCGTCCTGTCGTAATGCTCCGCCATGGCGGCAAAGGTCGTGGTCAGGGGCGCTTGAACCCTAGCGCCTTGGCTGCGCGCCTTGAGATTGCGTCAGACAATGGAAGTGGGCACTCCGCCGAAGTACTCCAGCGCCCGGATCTGGCCTTCGATCCAGTTGGGCAACCACTGGTACAGGCTCGCCACCGAAGATTTAACTCGAGGCTCCAAGCACTGCGACGAACAGCTGCACCCCACGGATTTCGTCGGTGCCGGGATCGATCAATGGGATCGGCCAGGATTCCCTCCCAGTGCGCACCTGAGCGGAAGCGCTAGAGAATGCAGTTCCGGACACGCCAGTCGTCAACCTGCGGCACGCGGCGCGGCTTGTTGGGCAACAATGGCTCAATGGTCAGCCATTCCTTGTCCTTCAGTTCATATCGCCGGCGCGCCATGCAATCTTCATTTCCAGAGGACACTTGAATCATATGTGGACGACC
>NZ_AKFJ01000151.1 GCF_000272475.1 Novosphingobium sp. Rr 2-17 | reverse complement strand
CCATGCGCGGACGCACCCAAAGGCCGGACATATGGACGCAAGCGATTAGATCAAATCACTGTGACCGCCTTGCAGGGAGGAGGCCGTCCACATATGGTATTTGGCACCGGTGATGTCTTTCGCACCGGTAGCGCGGCGATCAGCGGCACCCTTGATGAACACTGGAAAGCAGGGTTGCGCTATCTGACCGCCATGGGCCCTGCAGGCACAGATTTTCTGCGTGTCATGCAAGGTTCTCAAGGCACGCTTGGCATTCTCAATTGGGCGGCCATTCTGTGTGAGCGTGTTCCGGCGCTCGAAGAGGCCCGCTTTGTCGGAGCCGATAGTATCGCTCCGCTGGCGCACCTATCGGCAGAATTGCATCGGCGGCGTATAGGCATGGCAAGTTTCATTGCCAGCAATCTGCACCTTGCTTCGGTGCTGGAGAGTGAGCCTGACCGGATTGCCGATCTTGCTGCGCAGCTTCCGGCTTTTGTGCTCTACATCCAGTTCACCGCTGCCTGCGATTTCCCTCAAGACAAAATTGCCTATCAACTGGCTGACGTCACCCAACTGTGCGCAGATACCCGACTTGTGGCCAGCCCGGATCTGGCTGGCTATTCAGCCAGCCAGATTACGCAACTTCAAGCCCATCCACCGGCAGGCAACTACAAGGATCGCATCGCGGGTGCCCATCGGAGCGTCTTTTTTCTCAGCCAAATGGACCGTGCAGAGCAATTCATAGCTCTGGCACGCGAACGGCTGGGCGCAAATGTTGCGATTTACGTCCAGCCACGCCTGCATGGCCGCAACTGTCATGTGGAATTGGTGCTGCCGTTTGATCCGGCCTCGCCGCAACAGACATCGGCAAACGATGCCCTTGCGGATCAACTGGCCAAGGCTTGTAGCGTGGCGGGCGGCTTCTTCAGCCGGCCCTATGGAGCATGGGCGGACATGGCTTTTGCCCGCAATCCCACCATCAAACCATTCCTTCGTGAGACGAAATCGATCTTCGATCCGGACCATATTCTCAATCCAGGGAGGCTTTGCTTCAAATGACCAATGTCAGCCCGACTCTCGAGAAGCTTCATGACAAGCTTGGTGCATGCCCGCGCTGCACCTTCTGCAAATGGGTGCCGGAAGTGCGCAGTCAGGATTTTGCGGAAATCTGCCCCAGCGTTCACCATGGCAAATTCTTTTCGCATACGGCGGGCGGCAAGCTGATTGCGGGCTATGCGCTGTTGCACAATCGGATCGATTATACCCCGGACTTCATTCAGAACGTCTATTCCTGCTCGATGTGCGGCGGCTGTGATACCAGCTGCAAGACCCTGCTGGCCGATGCGGTCGAGCCGCTCGATTCGCTCTATGCGCTGCGCCAGAAGGTCACGGCGGACGGGCATGCGCCAGAGCCGTTGCGCGAGATGCTGGACCATCTCCGGACACTGGGTAACCCATGGGGTCTGCCCGCCTCAATGCGCGGTGAATGGTTCCGCGGCCTTAGCCTGAAGCAAACCCAAACGGATCAGGCACCCGTGCTCTTCCATGTCGGCGATGTGGCTTTCGACAACGAAGAATGGCCTGCCATCCGCCATATCGCCTCTGAGTTTGAGCGGCGTGGTGTCGATTTCATCATTGGCGGCGTTGACGAGCCGGATAGTGGCGGGCTCGCATATGACATTGGCGATCAGGATCTTGCTCTGAATCTGGCACAGCAAACCCTTGCCTGGCTAGGCAAGAGCGGGGCAGCCACAGTTATCGTCTACAGCGATGACGTTTTTTCCGCATTTCGCAATATCTATCCCCGCCTTGGCCTTTCGCTTGACCCCATCAAGGTCATTCATATCGCGCAATGGCTGGCGGAAAACCCGGCGACCGTGGCGGCAGGTCAGCGGCGTGACACGGTGACTTACCATGATTCCTGCCGCCTTGGACGATTGGGAGAAGAGCGCCTTCCGTGGGAGGGCGAAACGGTAATGGCCTATAATTCCATTCCGGTGCGCGTGCCGGAAGGCGAGCTCTATCTCGGCGTGAATGGCGTCTATGAAGAGCCACGGCAATTGCTGCGTGCGGTGGATGCCGAGATTATCGAAATGGAGCGAATTCGCGAATTCGCCTTCTGCTGCGGCGCAGGCGGTGGCGGCAAACAGGCCAGCCCGGATTTTGCCCGTGCCGCTGCCCGCAACCGGCTGCAGGAAGCCCAGCGTACCGGCGCCGAGTTCCTCGTGAGCAGTTGCACCGCGTGCAGCCGCTACATGAAAGAGGTGGCACAAGAGGCAGGGGCTTCGATCCGGGTTTTCGGATTGATCGAATATCTCCACGCCCGACAAAGCGCATCAGCCTCGGACGCCTCGCACAAGGCTGGAGAATGACCATGGCTCCTGATCGCAACGAAGTTCTGCAGGCACTTCAATCCATCGTCGGCAAGGCCAATGTCACCAACGACCCCAGCTTTATCGCCAGTTATGCCTGGAATAGCGGTGTTGGCTCGATGCCGGGGCCCAAGTTTCTGAAAAACTGGCCCATTGCCGTCGTCATGCCCGGCTCTGCCGAAGATGTCGCCGCGATCATCAAATGCTGTCTTGCACGCCAGCTTTCTTATCGTCCTTTAAGTTCGGGCAATGGCGGAACCTATCTCAGCGCCAGTGAAAATGTGGTGGTGATGGACCTGTGCCGCATGAACTGCCTGATTAAGCTGGATGCCGCGAACCAAATGGCGGTGATCGAGCCTTATGTCACAGCGGGCAGATTGCAGGCAGAGGCCATGAAAGTGGGTCTCACGTGTCATATTGTCGGCGCGGGCCCCTCGCATTCTCCGCTCGCCTCTGCCACGTCGTTTCTCGGGGTTGGCATTACAGGTTCGAGCACCGGCGTAAATTTCCGTAATATTATGGGAATAGAATGGGTTACCCCACAGGGCGACATTGTTCGCATGGGTTCTCTGGGCGGTGATGATGACTGGTTTAGCGAGGAAGGGCCGGGCCCGGGTCTGCGCGGGATGATCCGCGGTCTCATTGGCGCAAATGGCGCCCTCGGCGTGTTCACCCGCATTGGCTACAAACTCTATCCGTGGGCCGGGCCTGCGAACATGAATTTGACCGGGCGGAGCCCTATGCGTGGCATGGCATTGGAGCCAAACATGCGTCTGTTCGTGCCGGTTTGGGACACAGTCGAGCAGATGCGCGACGCCAGCTTTCGCCTGAACCGTACCGGCGTTGCCTTTGCGCTGCTGCGCATACCGCCAAACCACATCGGCTGGACCTTGACGGGGACCAATGCCGAATATGCGCGCCGCCGCGAGGCCGGTGAACTGCCTGAATGCGCCCGACCGGAAAACCAGTTCAGCTGGCAGATCCTGACCGTCGGCCATTCTCCGGGGGAGACGGCGTATCAGGAAAAAACGGTGCGGCACATCGTTGCGACCACCGGCGGGCGGATGATTCCGGTCGAACAGAACGACGCAGAAGTGCTGGTGCGAACGCTGGTGACGTCGCTTTATGTAAGCCGCGTCTTCCGCGGTGCCGGCTCTGGTGGCACCAGCTTTGGCGTCATGGAATCTTTCGGCCTGCTGCCGGACGTGATCCGGGCCAGCGAGGACCTGATGGCAAAAGATCGCATGCCTGGCCGCAATTTCGCAGCCGACGGCAAGGAAGGCTGCTGGGTATGGCCGACCGAGAGCCGGCAATTGTGGACGGAAAACATCCTGGCATCGCAGGCAGGTAGCGTTAAAGGGATCGCGGCTGGCTGGAAAGGCTTCCTCAAACACCTCAATATGGTGGACCGCAACCCAAGGCTTGGACTGATGGGTTTTATGGCGGGACCATTGATCGAATTGTTCAGCCCGCGTTACAGCAATGTTGCGTCGTGGATGCGGCTGATCAAGCGGCGCGTCGATCCTGCCGGGCTGGCGGACGCGACAGTGCATGTCAGCGCCAAACAACTTCCGATCGCCAAGAAATGGCCTACACTCCAGAAAATCGCCTTTTCAAGAGCAGGTGCTCCGATGCTCCACCTGGCCTGCCTGTTGCTCGGCGTGATCAGCAAAAAGGAAAAGCTGCCGGATCCAAGAAAGTAATATGGTGCTGTCAGTCCGTGCCCATACGCAAAAGTGTTGGATTTTCTGTCTGGTTTGAGGCGGCATAGCTAAGATAATCTACGTTGGCGGATCGATGTATGAGCAGCTCTTATGATCTGGAACATCATTGATCGCCGGACCCATCCCTATCGCTGGAGGCGGGTGAATGCGATCATCGAGGCCGTCGAGCATGACAATAGCGTCGCGGATGCAGACCAAGCCCCGGAAAGCAGTCCGCTGGATGTGATCGATTATGGCCAGCGTGAAAGCATCACGGTCAAAGAGGCCGTCGATTGGGCGAACAGCCAGCGATGCCCGATCACATTGTATCTCTACGACGACGGAGCAGGGACCGCTAGCGAAGGCCATTTCAACGAGGTCGCGAACCGGATGGATTGAGGCACGGATTGGCGGCAGCGGCCTGTCCGGTTTCCAGCAAATGCGTTAGAAAGCTTACATGTATTGCGGTACTTAATTGCGATGCAAACCCAGCTTCATAGCCTCGATCTGTTCGCTGATTATTTTCAGTTCTATGTCTGCGGCGGACATTTCGAGACGGACACAAGCACACTTTGGGATGAGGCCGCGACCGATCGTACGCTGGCAGCAGGCTCTGATCTCGTGGCTAGTTTGCTGCATACCGCCGGACCGCGTCGTAACCGCCACGATTGCCCAGCCACGACAACTCCTCGAACAACCTGACCATCGTCAGCCGCTCGCGCCGCGCCCTGTCGTTGTTCGTCTCCAGAAGGGTGTTCGGATCCGAAGCCCACGGCCCCAACATAGGCAAAGGCTGTACGCTACGCTCGTATGTAAAAGCCGTTTCACCCGAGCGCAGCACCTACGATCTCCTGGGTCGACTTGCCTTTGACGAAAAACTCGCGCCGAGTGCTATTCAAGGCTCGTCGCCTGAAGATCCGCGGTTTGGGGATTCATGTGGCAAGCGGAGACGAGGTGCGATTGGACTGGCAGCAAGTCGCCGGAAGAACCGCGTCTTGCGCAGGTGCATATTGGGCGGATCCCATCAGCCTCCGCCGAGATGATCCAGCGCCGTGCCGATATGGTAAAGCGAGCTGGCAGGCATATACGCGGTCAGGGGGGTGCCTCGCGCATCGACATGGTCGATCCATCCACCAGGATGGGCAGGCGCGAAAAATGTATGCCACGCCGCCTCCAGCACCCGTTCGCGCGCTGTACCCGTCAACACTTTCGCAGCTTCCATTGCAGGCCATAGTCGGCAACTTTCCGCTATCGGCCCGTTCAGTCCCATCCTATCGATGACGCGCGCGCTGGCATCAATGCCATATAGGCCTCGCCGCAGCAGCCGCGCTACCCTGTCCTCCACGGTAATGCCGGTTAATGCAGCGGTGCGAGTGAGTAGCCACACCCATTCGAAATGATGCCCCGGCTCGAAGGCTCCGTCTGGGTTCACGGGCATCCAGTCTGCATCATAGTCTTCCGTCAGGACATCGTCCCCGGCAGACAGGAACCGAGTGTCGAAGAGCTCTATCATCGCGGCGATGCGCGGGCCGAAATCCCCGCAGAGGCCGGTTTCCTGCAACGCCAGCAGAGATTCCAGAAGGTGCATATGCGGGTTCTGCCGGCGTGGCAGCACACTACACGGCCACGCCTCGGCATAGCCGCCCGCAGGATGCGCCAGCGTATCATCGAGAAAGGCAAGCGTCCGACGTACCAACGCCACGGTGCGAGGCGCGGCATCCAGCCGGATCATTGCGGCCAGAGCCAGCAGCACAAAGGAATGGGCGTAGAAATCTCGGCGATTGTCGACGACCGAGCCAGCCCTGGTGCAGGAAAATGCCCAGCCTGGCTGGCCGCCCGCCTGCCAATAGCGAGCGATCATGGTCTCGCCGGCGCGCAGGGCAAGATCGGCGCCTCCCGGGAACCAGCCCTTCCGCGCCGCAGTTGCGAAGACATGGATCTGTCGCGCTTGCACCATCACCCGGCGCGGCACGTCCGGTTGCGGGGTGCCGTCCAGCGCCAGCCGCTCGACAAAGCTATTGTCGTCAAGGCCCGCCTCACTCCAAAGTGGTAGTGCGAAGCGGCACAGCCAGTCTGTCCAGAAGGCGGGCGCCGTCGGCGTCATATCCGCTCCAGCAGCCCGGCGACGAACCTGTCGAGGTCGCCACCAGGGAAGAGGTGACCGGGAATTCCCGCGCCGGCTGCAGCCGCCAAGTCGCTGGCGCGGTCGCCGATCAAGAAGCTGCCGGAGCGATCGATCCGATGCAACTCTATCAGCCGCTCCAGCATGCCCGGCGCCGGCTTGCGACAGTTACAATCGGTCACGTAACGTGCCACGCTACCTTCGGGGTGGTGCGGGCAATATGCGATGTCGTCAATTCGTGCATCGGCGGGCAGGGCTGCCTGCATCGCCGCATGGACCCGATCAATCGCCGCTTCCTCGAAATAGCCGCGCGCTACTCCCGATTGATTGGTCACGATGAACAGTCGGTATCCATGCGCGGCCAGCCTAGCCAACGCGCGCTGTGCCCCTGTCACCCAGCGAATTTCTGTGGGGCTCGAAAGATAGCCAGTATCATGGATCAGCACGCCGTCCCGATCCAAAAAAGCTCCGCGCAACGGCGTGCCTTTTTCTGTTTCCGGAGGGTGCGCCGTGACGATCGCCATTTTTCAATTCACTTCGGTATAGGATGGTTTAATAAGCATGGCTGTCGCTGTCAGACAAGTACGGCGCGTGCGCAAATAAAGCGGGGAGGGTCAGGCACCGGTGATCGAACATTCGGCAGTTGCGCCCTGATGAAGTATGTAAAAATACTTACTTTCCTCCTTGCAATTTTTGTCGGTGATGTCGCTGCGGCACGTGTCTCCGCTACCGACCTGGCGCACCAGGTAGGCTGGCAATGGGCAGTGAATCCAGCCGGTACTTTCGATCTGGCGACGGCGCTGCGTCCCGGCGTCCGCTCCGCCGTCCTGACCGTGTATATCGAAGGCGATGGCTTCGCCTACGCTGCGTCCGGCCGCCGCTCGATGGACCCGACGCCAACAGATCCGCTCGCGCTGCGGCTGGCATTGCAGCACCCTGGCAGCGGCGCGGTCGCATGGCTCGCTCGCCCCTGCCAATATGGCCCCCGATCCCGCAATTGCCGCAGCGACTATTGGAGCATCGCCCGCTACGCCCCAGAAGTCGTCGAAAGTGCCGGTATCGCGCTGGACCGGCTGAAGGACGATGCCGGCGGAGCTACCCGGCTGATCTTGGTCGGCTATTCGGGCGGCGGCGCGCTGGCGGCGCTGTTGGCGCAGCGGCGCAGCGACGTTGCCGCGCTGGTAACCGTGGCCGCCAATCTCGATCTTGGCGCTTGGACCGCCGCCCACCGCCTGACGCCGCTGTCGCGCTCGATCGATCCTGCTGCCAATGCGGCGCAGCTATCGCGGATCCCGCAGGTGCATTTTATAGGCGCTAACGATCGTGTGGTCGGTCCGGAGATTGCCCGAGGCTTCGCCGCGCGCATGGCCGCCAATGCGCCTGTGACGATTACCATTGTGCCCGGACAGGACCATGGCTGCTGCTGGGCGGCGGGCTGGCGCGCGCTAGCGTCAGGCCCCGATCTTGCGTGGATCGAAGGCTGGGCGCGAGCGGTACAATGAGCTGGGACGCTCCCTCGCCCAACCGTCCCCATATCCTGGTGGTGGGCGATGCAATGATCGATCGCTACATCATCGGTGAGACGTACCGCATCTCGCCCGAAGCCCCGGTGCCGGTGGTGCGGGCAGGTCGGGAGGAGATGCGTGCAGGCGGTAGCGCAAACGTAGCGGCAAACGTGGCGGCGCTTGGTCCGCGCTGTAGTTTGCTGACGATCTGTGGCGATGATCCTGCCGGCGAAGATCTCGCCCGGCTGATGTCGATGCACGGTGTAGCGCTCGATTGCGTTGTAGAACGGGGCCAGCGCACCACGGAGAAGACCCGCCTGATCTCGGGCGTGCAGCAGATCGCCCGCATAGACCAGGATGGAGCCGCCGGCGACGCTTCGCGAGCGGAACTTGCGCGGCGCTTCGAGGCGCTACTGGACGGCGTGCGCGCGGTGATCTTTTCCGATTATGACAAGGGCGTGCTTGCTGATCTTCCCGCGCTGATTGCCATCGCACGGCGCCACGGCGTTCCCACTTTCGTCGATCCGAAGGCGCCCGACCCATCCCGCTACGCTGGCGCGTTCCTGCTCAAGCCCAACGTCCGGGAATTCCATGCGCTGTTCGGAGCATGCCCGGAAGAACAGATCGCCGAGCGCGCCCGACTGGCGCTGGCCGAGCTGGATCTCGACTATCTGGTGGTAACCCGCGGTGCGAAAGGAATCATGATGGTGACGCGCACCGGCGAGGTGGTCGATCACCCGACCGAGGCGCTGGAGGTGTTTGACGTCACCGGCGCTGGCGACACGATCATCGCCGCGCTCGTGGTCGCTATCGCAGAAGGGTTGCCGATAGCCGCCGCGATCGACCAGGCGAATCTGGCCGCCAGCATCGCGGTGTCGCGGCCGGGCACTTATGTCGTCACCCGCAGCGACCTTGAGGAACGGCTGCACCGGCGCAGTCATGCGACGAGCAAGCTGGTGCCGCTCCCGATGCTGCTGGGCAAGCTCGGCCATGCGCGCGCGGACGGCGCGCGGATCGTCTTTACCAATGGCTGTTTCGATGTGCTCCATGCCGGGCATGTCCGCCTGCTCGACCTGGCCCGGCGACAGGGAGATGTGCTGATCGTCGGCCTCAATTCGGACGCGTCGGTCCGGCGGCTAAAGGGTGCGCCGCGCCCCGTAAACGGCGTCGACGACCGCGCGGAAGTGCTCAGCGGGCTCGCTGCGGTCGACCATGTCGTCTTGTTCGAAGAGGATACGCCGCTGGACCTGATCCGCGCGATCCGGCCCGACATCCTTGTGAAGGGGGGCGACTATACCGCCGACACCATCGTCGGCGCCGATATCGTGCGCGAGGGCGGAGGGCAGGTGGTGGTCGCGCCGCTGCTGGCGGGGCGTTCGACCACGTCCATCCTCGGCGCGCTCCACACGCGGTAGAAGCAGGATCAAGACTGTAGTCGGGTAAGTTGTGTGCCGCTAGAGTAGGCGAAGATTTGAAGCAGGTAGCGGGTTTTGTAAAGACGAGGGGGAGGCTAATGACTACAGGACGCAAGGTGGATTCCATAAGGATAGAGGCCGCAGGCCGGTCGCCGGGCGCGCCAATACTGTCCGCCGTACACGCGGCGCCATTTCCACTCTTTCAGACGCGGCAGACAGCATGAACACGCAACAGCAGAACCTGACGATCGAACAGGCGCTTGGCCAGGCCAATGCCCATTGGAACGCCGGCCAGGCGGATCAGGCCGAACGGCTTTGCCAACAGGTGCTCGTGCAGTGGCCGGGGCAGACCGATGCCTTGCACCTGATGGGGCTGATGGCCCATGCCTATGGCAATCTCGACCTTGCGATCGATCATCTGCGCCGCGCCTGCCTCGCCCCGCGCGCGCCCGCAATTTATCTGAGCAACCTCGCGGAGATGTGTCGCCAGGGCGGGCACCTCGCCGATGCCGAGATCGCCGCGCGCCGGGCGGTGGCGATGGACAACAGCCTCGTCGCGGGGTGGAACAATCTGGGGATCATCCTCCAGGAAGCCGGTAAGCTCGAAGAGAGCCTGACCTGCCTTGAGCGCGTCGTCGCGCTGCAGCCCGACTATGCCGAGGCGCATAATAATCTGGGCAACACGCTGAAGCGGCTGGGGCGGCTGGACGAGGCGCGGCAGGGCTATGAACAGGCGCTTGCGCTCGCCCCGACTTATGCCGAGGGATTGAGCAACCTGTCCAACCTGCTCAATGATCTGGGCCAGCCCGACGAGGCGCTGGCCATGGCCCGCCGCGCGATCGACGCCAATCCCCGGCTGTCCGACGCCTATATCAACGCGGCTGCTGTCGAAGTGGCGCGCGATCGCTATGTGGAGGCGCTGCGCTGGGTCGACGGGCTGCTGGTCCATGCCCCGATTCATGTCGGCGCGCTGGGCGTGCGCGCGACGATCCTGCGCCGGCTGGGGCGGCTGGACGAGGCGCTGGCCGACGCTCGCCGCGCCGTGGCCGCGTCACCCGACAATGGCGAGGCCCAGAATATCCTCGGCGAAGTGCTCCAGGCGCAGGACAAGGCGGACGAGGCGATGGCGGCATTCGATCGCGCCGCCGCCTCGATCGGGTTCGCGCCCGAAAAGGCGCTGGTCAATCGCGGCATCCTGCTGATGGAACAGGGCGACCGGGACGGAGCGAAAGCGGCGTTCGATCAGGTGCTGGCGCAATTTCCCCGCTCGGCATCGGCGTGGTTCAACCTGGCGGACCTGCATCGCTTCACCCCCGGCGATCCCGGCATCGCGACGATGGAGGCGCTGATCCGGACCGGCGGCGTCCAGAGCCACGCCGATCGCGCCGCGCTCCATTTCGCGCTGGGCAAGGCGTGGATGGATGCCGGCGATCCCGAACGTGCGTTCACCTATCTGGCCGAGGGCAATCGCCAGAAGCGAGCGACCTTCGCCTATGATCCCGACGCCATCGATCAGTGGATCGCCAACATCATCGCTGCCTTTCCCGCCGCGTTGATCGACCGCCCGGCAACGGCCGTCCCTGGCAGCGACCTGCCGGTGTTTGTGCTCGGCATGCCGCGATCAGGCACGACGCTGATCGAGCAGATCCTGGCATCGCATCCTGCAATCGCCGGGGCCGGCGAACTGGCGACGCTCCAGAACCTTGTTCATCAAGCGGGTGGCTATCCGGCGCTGGCAAGCGCGCTCATTCCGGAGAACGAAGCCATGCTGGGCCGCCATTATCTGGATGCGGTGACGCCACTGGCGGGCAACCATCGCAGGCTGGTCGACAAGATGCCGTCCAACTTCCTGTTCGCGGGGCTTATTCACCGGATATTGCCCGAAGCGCGGATCATCCATGTCCGTCGCGATCCCGCCGATACCTGCCTGTCCTGCTACACCAAGCTGTTCACACGCGAACAATTGTTCAGCTACGATCAGGTGGAGCTTGCGCGTTTCCATCGCGGCTATGAACGGCTGATGGAGCATTGGCGCGCGGTGCTCCCCGCCGATCGCTTCATCGAAGTGCATTATGAGGATGTGGTCACCGACATCAAGGCGCAGGCGCGCCGCCTGACTGACTTTTGCGGGCTCGACTGGAGCCCCGCCTGCCTCGATTTCCACCAGACCGCGCGTACGATCCGCACCGCCAGTATCAATCAGGCGCGGACGCCGCTCTATGCCAGCAGCATCGGGCGCTGGCGTGCTTATGCGCCCTATCTGGGGCCGCTCCTGGAGGGCTTGGGGATCGACGCACAGGCGCCGGTCGCCCCGGCTGCAAAACGCGGCAAGAAGCCGGTAGTCGCCCTTTGAGCGAGGCCATCCCGAACCTGAAGGCGCTGGAGAGCCAGGCCCAGGCGATGCTCGCGGCGGGGCGCGGCGCGGAGGTCGAGGCGATGCTCGCGCCGTTGCTGGCAAACGGAAGCGGCCCGATCAGCCTGTGGGCGATGCTGGCGCAGGCGTTTCGCGTTCAGGGCCGGGTGGTGGAAGCAAGGCCGATCCAGGAGATGCTGGTTGACTCGCTTCCCGGCCATCTTCCGACGCGATTCGACCTGTCGGAAACGCTGCTGCTGCTCGGCGATTTCGAACGCGGGTGGCGCGAATATGGCTATCGTTACAGCCTCGCCCACACTGCGCGCATCGAGCGCAAGGTCCAGCGCCCGCGTTGGGACGGACGCCCGATTCCCGGCCAGACGCTGCTGATCCACGACGAACAGGGCTATGGCGACACGTTCCAGTTTCTGCGCATGGTCGCCTGGGCGAAACAGCGCAGCCAGGCGAAGGTGGTGCTCGAAATCAATCACGAGATGGCAAGCATCGCTCGCCGTATGCCGGGTTTCGACATGGTCACGCTGCGCGGCGAACTGCCGCCGCACTTTGACGTGCATTGCGAGATGATGAGCCTGCCGGCGGCGATGGGGCTTCGGCTCTGTGACCTGCCGGGCGATCCGATGCCGTATCTGGCGGCGCTCCCCGAACGGCGCGCGGCATGGCGGGATCGGCTCGCGCCCTATTCCGGGTTCAAGGTCGCGTGCCTGTGGGCCGGGCGGCCCACCCATATGAACGACGCCAACCGATCGATCTCGCTGGCGACGCTGGCGCCGCTGGCGCAGGACGGGGTCACGTTCTTCTCGATCCAGAAGGGTCCGAGCGAGGGGGAGGGGTTGTCCCCGCCGCCCGGCATGAACCTTGTCAGCCTGAGCCCCGAGATCCGCGATTTCGAGGATACCGCCGCGATCCTTGCGGAGGTGGACCTGCTGATCTCGATCGACAGTTCGCCGGTCCACCTTGCGGGCGCGCTGGGGTGCCCTGCCTGGGTTATGCTTCCGCTGCTGCCCGACTGGCGCTGGCTGCTGGGTCGCGACGACACCCCTTGGTATCCAACGGTGCGGCTGTTCCGGCAGACCGAATGGGGGCGATGGGACCAGGTGATCGACCGAGTCGTCGCCGCGCTCACCGAGCAAAAACGCCTCGGTTAACCCCACCGACACCACAGCCGCGCCTGGTGCCGCATGGGCCCGTGCCGGTTGGAATCCGCAAAATAACCTTGGGCGATGCTGCGCAGTACGTAATAGTACAGTAGCACCTTGACGAAATACTAATATAGTATCAAACGAGTCATCGTAACGGCCGATATTAGACAGGCCGACGGTTGAGAGGGTGTACTGCAGCAGGGGCTTTGGCAAAAATCTCCGGAAATCAGCTGATGGGCTAAATAAGAATGGTAAACATTCGTTAGTCATATTTCTGATTGCCGCCCGATTTTTGTGATGTCGCTCTTGCGCATTGAAATTTCGGGGGAAATATGGCGGGCACGAACTATAACAGGGCCATATTGGCCGGGTCGTCGCTTATCGTTATCGGGATGGGCTTGGCCTGCGCCCCGCCCGTGTTTGCCCAGGATACGACGATCGCTTCGTCGATTACCACCGGCACCGTCTGGAGCGGCACGCTTTCGCCGGGCAGCAACTTCACGATCACCTCCACCGGCACCATCAGCACCGCCGATGCGAACGCCATCACCATCACCGGTGGGTCTGGCGCAACGTTGGGCACGCTGGAGAATAGCGGTCTGGTCAACGACACGGCCTCCAGCGGCAAAGGGCTTCTCATCGGCGCGACGAGCACCGACACGATTAGCCTCGGCGCGCTCAACAACCTCGTTGGCGGTACGATCTCGGCGGTAGCGACGGGTATCGTTCTCAATACTCTCGGTACGATCGGTACGCTGACCAATGCCGGGCGGATCAGCGGTTTTACAGCCGTGGGCAATTACGGATCGATCGGATCGATCAGCAACACCGGGGTGATTGCGGGCACCAGGCGCGGTATCTCCAACTTCTCCGGTGGTACAATCGGCACCATCAACAATTCCGGCACGATTAGCGTGGCCGCCGGAGCCTCGCAGGCCGCGGGCGGCATCGCCAACAACGGCGGTTCGATCCTGACGCTGATCAACACCGGCACGATCGTCAGCAGTTCCAGCAGCGGCGTCGGCAACAACCAGACCAGTTCCTCGATCGGCCAGATCACCAACAGCGGCCTGATCAGCGGCGCAACCGGCGGCCTCTGGAATTCGGGGACGATGTCCCAGGTCACCAATACCGGCCGGATCATCGGCGCCCAGGCCGGCGTCTTTCATGCCAGCGGCACGATCGGCACGATCAACAACAGCGGCACGATCAGCGGCGGCAGCTATGGTATTTCGATCGGGGCCGGCGCTTTCAATTCGCTGATCAACAGCGGAACGCTGAGCGGCGCCATCGCGCTGTATTTCGCGTCGGGCGTGTCCGTGCCCAACATCAGCAACAGCGGCGTGATCGCCGGCAACATCAACAATTTGAGCGCCAACGCGCTGACGATCACCGGCGGCACCGGCGCCACCTTCGGCACCCTGACCGGCAGCACGCTGACCAACAAGGGCAGCATCATCAGCACGCTGGCGAACCTGGAGTTCGCGTCGGGCAATCTGGTGCTGAACGACAATATCAACGCTACGGGCCGCACGGTCAGCAACACCGGTGCGAACCTGGTGCTCAACAGCGGCATCAACGTTGCCGGCGCCTATACGCAGACCGCAGGCACGCTCGACGTGAACCCGCTGGGGGGCCTGATCGCCACCGGCGTGATTACCGCCAGCGGCGGCACGATCCAGTCGAACTTCGTCAGCACCGGCAACTATCTGGCCGGCACCTACACGCTGCTCAGCGGGTCGAGCCTGAACACGACCGGCGCGACGGTGACGATTGGTACGCTCACCGGTCTAGACCGGTCGTCGATCACGAGCGCCACGGCGCTGCAGCTGACGGTCATCAACGACTATGTCGGCGGCACGCTGGCGACCGCATCCAATGCTGCGGCGCTGACCAGCTCCAGCACCGGCCTGTACGTCGCGACAACGGGCAGCATCGGCACCTTCTCGAACACCGGCACGCTGGGCGGCGGACAGTTCGGGGTGAACAATCGCGGCACGATCGGTCTGCTGAGCAATTCGGGCCGGATCACCAACAACAGTTTCACCGCGCTGTGGAACCAGGGCAGCATCGGCCAGATCGTCAACACCGGCACGATCACCAACAGCAGCTGGGCGATCCTGAACAGCGGCACGATCGGCACGCTGACCAACAGCGGCGTCATCGCGGGTGCGGGCAACGCCGTCCAGAACAACGGCGTCATGACGCTGATCGACAACAGCGGCACGATGTCGGGCGGGAGCGGCGGAAACGCCATTGCCGGCGTGTTCGATACGGTGCGCAACAGCGGCCTTTTCCTGGGCAACCTCAACGGCAATGGCGGCACGATCGGCACCATCATCGGCGGGTCCGGCGGCACGGTCGGCACGTTTACCGGCTTCAATGGCACGGTGCAGGGAACAATTGGCGTCGATGCGAACCTGACCTTCGCGTCGGGGGCGCTGCTGCTCGACGACACGATCACCGTGAAGAACGTCGCCGCCAGCGGGATCACCGTCAGCAATACCGGTGCCGACATCACGCTTTCGACGATCGTCAACGTCAACGCCAATTTCAGCCAGAGTGCGGGCTCGCTGAACCTGGGCACTGCGGGCGGGCTGGTCGTAACCCAGGCGGCCAGCATCACCGGCGGCACGATCACCACCGGCGCCAACGGCTTCTCGGCCACCGCAACCTATCTGAAGGGCGCGGCGGGCGGTACGCTGGTGAGCGGCGGTGTCGGCTCCAACTATACGGGCGTCAGCATCGTGGCGAGCGGCGGCTTTACCGGCCTCGCCTTTGGCAGCGAGACCAGCGGCACCGACCTGTTGCTGTCGGCCAACAACATCTATGTCGGCGATACCCAGGCTTCGATCAACAACAGCGACTCGATCAGCGGCACAACCTGGGCGTTCTACGTCGCCAATACCGGCACGATCGGCACGCTTATCAACAGCGGCACGCTGACCGGCCTGAATGATGGCCTCAGCAGCAACGGCAGCATCGGCAGCCTGTCCAACAGCGGCCTGATCAGCGGCGGGCAAAAGGGTCTGGGCAACCAGAACACGATCACCCAACTTGAAAACACGTCGACCGGCACGATCCTGGGCGGCACTGCGGCGGGCCTGCAGAACGACACGTCGTTGGGCACGCTTACCAATGCTGGCCTGATTTCCTCGGGCTCGGCCGGCTTCGCCAATTACGGCACGCTGGGGCTGCTGAGCAACAGCGGCAGTATCCACGGCGGGCCGCAGGGCATCTATCTCGACGGCAACAGCAATACGGGCACGATCAACAACAGCGGCACGATCACCTCGGGGCAGACCGCCGTCCAGGTCAGCGGCACGCTGGGGTCGCTCATCAATAGCGGCTATATCGGCAACGCCACCAACGCGGTGAACGTCGCCGGCACACTGGGCACGCTGGTCAACCAGAGCGGCGGCACGCTTAGCGGCAACAACGTCGTGTATATCTCGGGCAGCCTCGGCGGGCTTTCCAACAGCGGCGTCATCAAGGGCAGGATCGACAACCAGACCGCCAACAACCTGACGATCACCGGCGGCGCGGCGGGCACGATCGGCACGCTGACCGGCACGTCGGGCATCGGCACGATCAACAACACGTTGAGCAATGTGGTGTTCGCATCGGGCAATCTGCTGCTGAACGACCGGATCATCGCGACTGGCCGCACCGTCAGCAACACCGGCGCCAGCCTGTCGCTGACCAGCAACATCAGCATCACCGGCAATTACAGCCAATCGGCGGGCACGCTGAGCCTGACGCCGGGCACCAGCAGCCTGATCGTCAGCGGCGCGGTGAACCTGAGCGGCGGGACTGTCGCCGCCAGCCTGTCCAGCACGGGGAATTACCTGGCGAGCAGCTATACGCTGGTCTCCGGCGGCGCCAGTTCGTCGCTTTCCGGCGCGACCGTGTCGGCCGGCACCATCACCGGCCTAGCGAGTTCGTCGAGCATCAGCGGGAACAACCTGCTGCTGGCGATTGCCAACGACTATGTCGGCGGATCGCTCACGACGCTGGCCAACGCGGCGTCGCTCACCAGCGCAGCCACCGGCCTGTATGTGGCGACGACCGGGACCATCGGCACGGTGTCGAACACCGGCACGCTGGGCGGCGCGCAGTTCGGCGTCAACAACCGCGGCACGATCGGCACGCTGGGCAATTCGGGGCTGATCACCAACGCCAATTTCACCGCGCTGTGGAACCAGGGCAGCATCGGCCAACTGGTCAATACCGGCACGATCACCAACAGCAGCTGGGCGATCCTGAACAGCGGCACGATCGGTACCGTGACCAACAGTGGCGTGATCACCGGCGCCGGGGTGGCAATCCAGAACAACGCCGTCATCGCCGTCGTCAACAACAGCGGCACACTGTCGGGTCAGACCGCCCTTGCCGGCACGTTCGGCACGGTCATCAACAGCGGGGTTATCCGCGGCAATATCAACGCGTCCGGTGGCGTGGTTGGCACTATTATCGGTGGCAGCGGTGGCACGGTCGGCACCTTCACCGGTTCTTCCGGCACCACCCAGGGCACGATCGGCGCGAGCGCGAACCTCACCTTCGCCTCGGGCGCATTGCTGCTCAACGACACGATCACCGCCGTCGGCATCGCCGCCAGCGCGCTGACCGTGAGCAACACCGGTGCCGACATCACGCTTGCGACCATCGTCAACGTCAACGGCAATTTCACCCAGAGCGCAGGCACGCTCAATCTGGGCACCACCGGCAAGCTGGTGGTCAGCCAGGCCGCGAACATCACCGGCGGCACGATCTCGGCGAGCGGCTTCTCTGCCACGGCCAATTATCTCGCCGGGACGAACGCGGCGACGCTGGTGTCCGGCGGCGCCGGTTCCAGCTATAGCGGCGCCACCATCGACGTGTCGGGCGTGAGCGGACTGGAGGCGGGAGCCGTCACCAGCGGCAACGATCTGGTGATGGCTGTCGCCAACAACTATGTCGGCGGCACGCTGGCGACGCTCGACAATACGAGCAGCCTGAATGCCAATACCGCCATCTATGTCGCATCGACGGGATCGATCGGCACGCTGCTCAACAGCGATACGATCACCGCGACTGTCGGGCTGTCGAACCAGGGGATGATCGGCGGGGTTGCCAATAGCGGCGTGTTCAACGTCAGCGGCACCGCCATTTCCAACAATGGCAGCATCGGCCAGATCGACAACAGCGGCAGCATCGTCGCAGCCGCATCGGCCGGCATCTACAATGGCGGCACGATTGCCGCGATCAACAACACCGGTGCGCTGATCAACAGCCAGGTTTCGGCCGGATCGGGCCAGATCGGCGCGATCGTCAATGCCGGATCGCTGGGCGCGATCACCAACAGCGGCACCATCGCCGGCCCGGTTGCGCTGACCAATTCGGGATCGCTCGGCACGATTGCCAATAGCGGCACCATCGCGGGCGATATCGTCAATGTGGCAGCGCAGGACCTGGTGTTCACCGGCGGCGCGGATGGAACGTTCGGCACGCTGACCGGCTATGTCGCCGGCAGCCAGGGCACGATCACCAATCTGGCGGGCAATGTCGTGCTGGAATCGGGCGGCATCGTGCTGGACGACGCGGTGAACGTCGGCACCGGCACGCTGATCAACAGCGGCGCGACTATCCAGCTGACTAACATCGTTGCGGTGACCGGCAATTACAGCCAGGCATTGGGCACGCTGGCGCTGGGCCAATCCTCGCTGCAGGTCAGCGGGGTCGCCAATATCAGCGGCGGCGTGATCACCACCACCCAGTTCGACAGCGCGGGGAATTATATCGCCGGCGTTGGCGCGGGCACGCTGGTGCAGGGCGGCGTGGGATCGAGCTATATGGGCGTCGACGTCGCGTCGGGGATCAACGGCCTGTCGATCGCGACGAGCATCGGAACGATCGGCAGCAACGTCAACCTGCTGCTGACGCTGCAGAACGACTATGTTGGCGGCACGCTCGCCAACCTGAACAACACCGGCACGATCACCGGTGTGTCGACGGCAGCCTTTGTCGCAGCATCGGGCAGCATCGGCACGCTAACCAACAGCGGCGTGCTGGATGGCACCAGCTTCGGCCTCACGAACTACGGCGTCATCGAGAACATCGCCAATAGCGGGACGATGAGCGGCACCGTCGGCGTGTTCAACGGCGGTACGATCGGCACGATCGTGAATACCGGCAGCATGATCGATTCCCCGGCGACCCTGGCGGCGGGCCTGAACAATGCCGGCGTGATCAGCGCCGTCATCAACCAAGGCACGATCAGCGGCGAAGCGATCGGACTGTACAATGATGGCCAGATCGAAAACGTTAGCAACAGCGGCACAATCGCCGGCGCACTGGCGCTCTACAATGGCGGCAGCATCGGGACGTTGAACAACAGCGGCGTGCTGCTGGATTCCGCAGCACCCACCAGCGCGGCGCTGAACAACGCCGGCACGCTGGATGTCCTGATCAACAGCGGCACGATCACCGGGGCCACCTATGGCATCCTGAACAGCGGGACGCTGGGCGAGTTGGGCAATAGCGGCACCATCCAGGCGGAGATCGCCCTCTACAATTCCGGCACGCTGG
>NZ_AKFJ01000150.1 GCF_000272475.1 Novosphingobium sp. Rr 2-17 | reverse complement strand
GCGTTTTCCGAGTCAGCAGGTGATTCCACCTGCTTCGAAAACGCTCTAATCGGCTCCAGCGCTCTATTCCGTCAGCGCCGCGACCAGCGCCTTTACCTTTTTCTGGCGCCACTGCGGCAGCGGCGCCACCAGCCAGTAACCGCGACGGCAGGGCTCAGCCGCAAGCCCTTCCTGGGCCGCCAGCAGCGCCGGCACGCGGGCCTTGCCCATGCCGGCAAGCGCCGCCACCAGCGCCTGGCCGGCATCGCTGACCGTGACCGGCGGCTTGGCGTCTTCGGAAGCAGCCTCGGCGCCCTCCTCCTCGCCCGGCGTCGGATCGCCGGGCCAGCCGATCCAATCGCCTTCACCCACCACCACCCATTCGGCAGTGCCCAACGGCACGCCTTCGAGATCGCCGGGGCCGTCCGTCCAGCGCACCGCGAGGTCGAGGTTGGCTTCGGTGAAATCGGTCATCTCGCCGTCCACCAGCACGTAGCGCACTTGCGGGTTGGCCGCCCGAAACTGGGCCAGACGCGGGGCGAGCCAGGCGGCGACGAATTCGCGCGGGGCAGCGATGGTGTAGACGTGGCTGGATTGGCCCGCCTGCATCGCCTGCACCGCGTCTTCGAAGTGGAGGAACCCGGTGCGCAGCGCGGCCAGGCCGGCGCCCGCTTCTTCGGTGAGTTCCAGGCCCTTGCTGGTGCGGCGGAACAGTACAACGCCCAGCAGGTCTTCCAGCGCGCGGATCTGCTGGCCGACGGCGGCGGGCGTCACCGCCAGTTCGTCTGCCGCGCGGGTAAACGATAGATGCCGCGCGGCGGCGTCGAACACGCGCAAGGCGTTAAGGGGCAGATGCGTGCGCTTCATGGACGTTTCCCTATGCGCTCACGAGCGCCGGGGCAACGGATCAACCCGCTGTCGCAGGCGCGGCGAGCGGAAAGAACGGGATCAGCGCCTTGAACTCACGCCCATTGGCGCGGCGGAAGGTGTAATGACCTTCCATGCTGCCTTGCGGGGTGGTGAGCGGGCAGCCCGAAACGTAATCGTGGCTGCGCCCGTGGGCGATCACGGGCTGTTCGCCAACGACACCCTCACCCTCGATCATATCGACTTTGCCGGTGGCATCGGTGATGCGCCAGTGGCGGGTAATCAGTTGCAGCGTCTCGCCCGTCTCGTTCTCGATGCGGATGTGGTACACCCAGAACCACTTGCTCGCCTCGATCCGAGATTGCTCAGGCAGAAAATTGACCGCAACGCGGACCGTGAGGCCATCGGTGATGGCGGCGTGCTGGAACAGTTCCTTCATGACACCAGGCAGCCTAACGACGATTTCGCCAAGCTACAACCCGGTCTCGCACAGCCAGGTATAAGGAGGTTTACAACCCCGCCTTATCCAGCGCCTGGTCGAGATCGGCGATCAGGTCGTCCGCGTCTTCCAGGCCGACGTTGATGCGGATCATGCCTTCGCCGATGCCCATTTCCTCACGCGCCTCAGCACCCATGTTGTGATGGGTGGTCGACGCCGGGTGGCACATCAGCGAGCGCGAGTCGCCGATGTTGTTGGAGATGTCGATCAGTTCCAGCCCATCGAGCAGCGCGTGAGCTTGGGGGCGTCCACCGTCCAGCACGAAGCTGAAGATCGGCCCGCAAGCGTCCATCTGCTTGTGCGCCAAGGCCTGCTGCGGGTGGCTGTCGAGCCAGGGGTGGAGCATCTTGGGCACGCGGCCCGAGAGGAATTGGCCGACCTTGAGCGCGTTCTCGCTTTGCTTCTTGGCGCGCAAGTCCAGCGTTTCGAGGCCCTTGAGCACGACCCAGGCATTGAACGGCGACAAGTTCGGCCCGGTGTTGCGCTGAAACGGCAGCAGCACGTCGTTGATGAACGCTTCGCTGCCACACACGGCACCAGCCAGAACGCGGCCCTGCCCGTCCATCAGCTTGGTGGCGGAATAGGCCACCACATCGATGCCGAATTCCATCGGCCGCTGCAGCGCGGGCGAGCAGAACGCGTTATCGACCACCGTGGTGATACCATGCGCCTTGGCGATCTCGGCGATGGCAGCCAAGTCGGCCACGTCCATCGTCGGGTTGGCGGGGGTCTCGAAGAAGAACACCTTGGTGTTGGGGCGGATCGCCGCTTCCCACTGCGCGGTGTCGCTGGCATCCACCACCGTCACGTCCACGCCAAAGCGCGGCAGCAAGTGATCGCCCAACCAGCGGCACGAACCGAACGCGGCGCGCGCCGTGACCATGTGGTCCCCGGCAGAAAGCTGGCACAGCAACGCTGCGGTCATCGCCGCCATGCCGGTCGCCTGGGTGCGGCAGGCCTCTGCCCCTTCCAGCAGCGCGATCCGCTCTTCCAGCATCGCCACGGTGGGGTTCTGCAGGCGCGAATAGGTCATCCCGTCCTCTTCGCCGGCAAAGCGCGCGGCGACGGTGGCGGCATCGTCGTAGGAATAGCCCGAGGTGAGGAACAACGCCTCGCTCGTCTCGCCCATTTCCGATCGCCAGGTGCCGCCACGAATGGCGCGGGTGGCGGGACGCCAGTTGAGGGTCTTGGTGCGGTCCTGTCCGGTCGAGCGTTTCATAGCGTTCGCCTCTAAGACCAGCCGCGCCGCTCTGCAAGCGGCCCTCGCAAGGGGTGGAGCGTGAGTTTGAGTTACGCTGATGGTGGAAGGGGGACGTCAGGCTGCCTCTTTCAAACGGCTGCTCGCCACCGCTGCCGCCCGCCTGACCTCGGCCCATAGCGGATGAGATACGAAGTCATCGTCGTCCGCATCACCAACAACATCGAGTATGGCTTCCAAGCGAGCCTTCACAGCCTCTATCGACCCGACCTCGACTTGATCGAAAAGCGAGTATCCAACCGCTGAGTTGTCGAAGTCGTGATCGTCAAAGAAAAAGTGGAACACTTGATCTACGCCCGACACCAGCCCACGCTGACGCTCGTCGTGCCATAGAGCCCTCGGATCGTCCGCTTCAAGTTCTGACAGATACGATGTCAATTCGTCGCGCACATGGGGTTGCAAGAGGGCTGGCCGAGAGATCATGTCTTCCATAATTGCGCTAACGGCGAACGACCGCAACTGGGGCGAAAGCCGAAATCCAAACCGACCCGCTACCTCGCACGGCGCGCACTTGCGTGAAACCGGGAACCACTTTATCCCGCGCGCCGATGTCGCCTTATAGAACGAACCGTGATCCGCTGAACTGGTGCCTGTTCATCGCGGTGGCGTTCCAATGCCTCGTGCTGTGGCGCATCGCCATTCCGCACCGCTACTACTTCGACGAAGTGCACTACGTGCCCGCCGCGCTCAAGCTGCTCAAGCTGATCCCCGCCAACCGCGAGCATCCGCTGTTCGCCAAGGAAGTGATCGCAGCGACGATCAAGCTGTTCGGCGACCGCCCGTTCGGCTGGCGCGTGGGGCCGGCGCTGTTCGGATCGCTGGGCTTGTTCGCCTTCGGGCGGCTGGTGTGGCACATCAGTCAACGCCGCCGGGCGACGATCCTGGCGATGGTGCTGCTCGCCACCAACTTCACCTGGTTCGTGCAAAGCCGCATCGCCATGCTCGACATGGTCTGCGCCGGGCTGTGCATGGTGGGCTTGTGGCAATTCGCCTCGGCCTGGCGCGCGCGGACCACGGGCGCGGCGCGGGTGCGGCTGATCGTCAGCGGCCTGGCGCTGGGCCTGTCGTTCGCGTCCAAGTGGACGAGCGCGCCGGCGCTGGCGATGCCGTTCCTGGTGTTCCTGATCCTGCGCATCCGCGATACCGGCCCGATCTTCATCGGCAAGCGCGGGGCCGGGCCGATCAAGGGGATTTCGTTGGTCGAGGCCGCGATCTGGCTCGGACTGGTGCCGCTGGCGATCTATTGGGCGACGTACCTGCCGGCGATGTTCTACCCGACCAAGGCAATATCGCCGCTGGGCTTCATCGAACAGCACGAGTTCATGATCCGGCTGCAGGACAGCGTGAAGAAGCCGCACCCCTATCGCACCCAGTGGTATCAATGGGTCTCGAACTGGCGGGGCATCTGGTACTTGTTCGACAACGTCGACGGCGCCCAGCGCGGGATCGTGCTGATCGGCAACCCGTTCAGCGTGCTGGCCGGGCTGGCCGCGCTGGTCTGGGGGTTGTGGGCCGCGCTGGTCCGCAAACGCTGGGACGCCGCGTTCTTTGCAGCTCTGTATGTTCCCGCGGTGGCGATGTGGGCGGTCAACGGCAAGCCGGTGCAGTTCTACTACCACTACCTGCTGCCCGCGGCGTGGCTGATGGCGCTGCTGGCGCTGGCGATCGATTCGTTCTGGGATGGCACCCAAAAGCAGCGCAAGTTCGCCAAAGGCGCGGTGTGGATGGCGGTCGGCTTGTTCGTGCTGTTCTTCCCGATCATCTCGGGAATGCCGCTGCCGTACAAAAACGCCTACAACTTGTGGATGTGGCTGCCGAGCTGGCGCTAGAGCAAGTTCCGATCCGATTGCATCGGCTCGGTCGCTCCAGACGCTTGTTTTACCGCGCTTTCAGGCGCAGGAACACGCCTGCGACGATGGCGCCCAGCCCGGCGATGGCCATGTCCTTTTGCGGGTCCCACACGTCGCCTTGCTGGCCGTTGTAAGCGAGCGCGTCAGGCCCGGCCATAAACACGGTCAGCAGCCACTCGAAGATCTCGTAGATCGCACTGCCCGCGAACACGAACTCGACGGCGATGTAGGTTGCCAACGAGGCTGACAGCCCCTTGTGCCGCGTGAGCCATGTCGCGATCGGGTGGACCCAGCACAAGCCGAAGCACAAATGCACCAGCCGGTCCCACGAATTGCGCTGCAGCCCCAGCGCAGCAGCCGGAGACGGCAGGCCCAATGCGTGCGCCCAATCCTCGTACGGCACGAACGAATAGATGTAGCGCCCGCCCAGCGTGTGCAGCCACAGGAAGACGCACAGGCATAGGACCGCACTCGTCGGCATGGCCCAGCGGCGCAGCGCCAGGGCCAAGCCGGCGACGATAGCCAAAGTCGGCAGGTTTTGAAGCCGGGCCAGTTGCGGATAGGGCGCATCGATCAGACTGACGAGCGCCGCCAGCGCAGTTATCGCCAGCAAGGACGCCTGAACGACCGGAACGCCGCCGATCAGCCGGCGATCGTTGGGCATACGCCCCAAATCAGGCGCCGTATTTGCCCCACACGAACTTGGACGACAGCGCGAAGTTCCACACCGATGCCAGGACGATGCCGACGATCGCGGAGGGGTAAGGGTGGAAGCCGACGCGGACGAGCGCGGTCGATACGCCAATGTTGGCGAGCATGCCGAAAGCGCAGGTCGCGGTGAACTTGGCCCAGCCGCGCGCGATCGGCACGAACCCGCGCAGGCGCTTGTCGGCGTACGTCAGTTCGTTGTTCAACACGAAGTTGAAGCTCATCGCGGTCATCGCCGCCAGCGTCTGGGCGACGATGAAGGCGGTTTCCTTGGGATAGTGGCTCAGCGCAAACTTGGCGCCGAACAGATGCAGCACCATGGCCAGCACGGTCATGTGCAACACCGCACCCAAGGCGCCCACCGTGCCGAACAAGGCAAAGCGTGTCGGAATGAAGCGGCCCAGCCACTTGTCGTAAAGACCCACGAGGAATTCGAACACGACAGTCCTATCCAGTTTGCTCTCGCCCTCAGCACGCGCGGCGAAATTGAGGGGAAATTCCTTGACCCGAAGCGGCGTTTCCACCGTGGCGAGGATGTCGAGAAGGATCTTGAAGCCCACGCCCGACAAGCGGTGCGCGTCGGCGCGCAGGGCTTCGGTGCGCAGCGCAAAGAAGCCGCTCATGGGGTCGGTCAGCTCAACCCCGGTCACCCGGTTGGCGAGGCGATTGGCAAAGCCCGACGCCTTGACCCGGTCTGGCCGGCCCCACGCCTCGGTGCTCGCCCCTTCGGCAAAGCGCGAGGCATAGGCGAGATCGTATTGGCCCGAAGCGACGGCGGCCAGCATGCCCGGCAGCAAAGCGGGATCGTGCTGGTGGTCGGCATCCATCACCGCGACGACGGGCGCAGCGGTGGAACACATGCCCTCGATCGTGGCGCTGGCGAGGCCACGGCGACCGATGCGCTGGATGCAGCGCACGCGGGGGTTTTCGAGGGCAAGGCGCCGGGCCTCGTCCGATGTGCCATCGGGGCTGTTATCGTCGACGAAGATCGCTTCCCAGGCGATGCCGGCCAGCGCCGTCTCCAGCCGCTCGACCATCGTCGCGATATTCTTGCGCTCGTTGTACGTGGGCAAAACCACGGCCAACTCAAGCGGCTTTGCATCCACCGCCGCATCGGCGGCCTTTGCGAATTCGGACATGGGTATCGTCATCGTCCTGCGGATTACGGAAAAAAGCTCAATGAAGCACTGATGCCCTTACAGATGCGCGAGCACCGCGTCACCGATTTCCTTGGTGCCGGCACTGCCGCCCAGATCGCCGCCCTTGACGCCATCGGCCAGAGCCGCCGCCACCGCCGCCTCGATGCGGGCGGCCTGCTCTTCCAGCCCCAGCGAATGGCGCAGCAGCATCGCGGCGGACAGGATGGTCGCCATCGGATTGGCGATGCCCTTGCCGGCGATGTCGGGGGCAGAACCGTGGATCGGCTCGTACAGGCCAAAGCTGCCTTCCGCCAGCGAAGCCGAAGCCAGCAGGCCGATCGACCCCACGCACATGCTGGCCTGGTCGGACAGGATATCGCCGAACAAGTTGCCAGTGACGATCACGTCGAAGGCGCCGGGGTTTTTGACCAACTGCATCGCCGCATTGTCCACATACATGTGGGTCAACTCGACATCGGGATATTCCGCGGCGACCTCGATCACCACGTCGCGCCATAGCTGCGATGTTTCCAGCACGTTGGCCTTGTCCACCGAGCACAGCTTTTTCGAGCGACCTTGCGCAGCCTTGAAGCCGGTGTGGGCGATGCGGCGCACTTCGTCTTCGGCATAGGCCATCATGTCCCAGCCCTGACGGCGACCGTCTTCCAGCGTGCGGGTGCCCTTTTCGCCGAAGTACACATCGCCGGTCAGCTCGCGCACGATCAGCAAGTCGATCTTGGCCGACACTTCGGGGCGCAGAGTGGACAAGTCCTCCAGCCCGGCGAACACCTTCGCGGGACGCAAATTGGCGAACAAGCCCAGTTCCTTGCGCAAGCCTAGCACCGCTTGTTCGGGACGCAGCCGGCGCTCCAGATGGTCGAGCGTGAAATCGCCGACGGCACCGAACAGGATCGCATCGGACGCGCGCGCGATGTCCAGCGTCTGCTCGGGCAGCGGGTGGCCGTGCTTGCGGTAGGCGGCACCGCCAACGTCGCCCTCGACCAGCTCCAGCCCAGAAAGGCCCAGCGCTTCGAGGACGCGGACGGCCTGCGCCGTTACTTCGGGGCCAATTCCGTCACCTGCAAACACTGCGATCCGCATACTTCAATCCTGACCAATGATCCGCGCCAGCCGCTCGCGCAGTTGGCCGCGCGCCGCCATAGCGTCTTGGCGGCGATCGGCAAGCAGGTAGCGCGCCAGCTCTCGCCCCACCCGGTCAAAGGCATCCAGTACGGCGGCCCAATCATCGTCGGTAGGCCGCGCCACCGGGACGCCATAGCCCAGCTCGCGCAGCAGCAGCACTTCGTAGGAGACAAGCGACAGCGCCCAGCCGCGTGCGGACGGCGCGACGCAGATCGCTTCGATCAAGCCGGACAACGCCTGGAACAGCGCCGGAAACGGCTGTCGTTCGGGCAGAGCGATGGCGGTGAGCGCCGTAATCCAGGCGAGTGCGGCAGCGGGGAGCGGTTCGGACAACCAAGGCCCTCGGCTCTGGAGCAACTCGATGCGCGCATACGGGAGCTGCGATTCCGACTTGCTGCGAAGATCAGCGTCAACGGTATTTGCCGGGATCAGGACCGGGCGCAGTTGTCGCCCTCTTCCTCCTGAAACGTACGCGGCGACCAAACCGTTATCGGGGGTGAGCAACCGCGCGATCACGGCGGTTTCTCCATGCGGTCGGACGGCACAGACGATGGCAGGCGTGCGCAGGATCATGGCTGCCGGTGTGGCGGTTTAGCGATAGCGGGGCAAGCTGCGCGATCCTGCGCTGAAAGACTGGGACCGGGTACGCCGCTCAGCCGCAAACAGGGTTTGCTTCACCAGCTTTCGCGTCGTCAGCCCCGGTAACCCCGAAGCTCTGCCCGGACTTTGCAGCCGCACGCTCCGCAGCCTTGTCTTTGGCAATGAGCGGGTTTTCCACCCGCCCCATCGTCCAGTTGCGCCCCAACCGCACGGTGTGATTGGGCGCGCACCAGATTTCTCCCGAGCCATCGAGCGCGGTGACCCAGATAAGGTTATGTTCCTGACCGTAATCGATCATGCCCAAGGCGTAACCATCGCCTTTTCCCATAACATGCAAGGGAATCGTGGGATTGAGTTGCGTGAACATCCAGGCCTCTCGTTTGGCTTTGGATGTTCAACGGCGTCGTAGGGAAAAGTGTTCCCGGCGAACATATCGCCGAGAACGCAGGCGATTACGAAGGGGTGTTAAGCCTCGCTTCGAGCGCGTCGATCCGTTCCTTGAGCGCTTCGGCTTCGGCGCGGGCGGTGGCGGCCAATTCCTTCACCGCATCGAATTCCTCGCGAGACACGAAGTCCATCTCGCCCATGAATTCCTTGAACCGCTCACGCGCGCCATCGCGCGCTTCGCGGCCTACGCCGGCCAAAGTGCCGGCAGCGCTGTTCACCATCTTGACGAAGTCGGCGACGAAGGGGTTTTCGCTTTGCATGAGCCGTAAATGGTACGCGCGCGCCGTGGACGCAAGAGGGTTCAGATCGGGAACCGCTGCACCGCGCCCGAACGCTCGACCCCGTCCATGCCCGGATTGACCTGGAGAAACGCATAGTTGAGGTACGTCGCGAACAAGATCCAGGCCAGATACGGCACCAGCATCAGGGCGGCACCCCTGCGCACGCGCCAGAACAAGGCGATGGTGACGATGACCGCGACGTCCAGCAGCGCAATCACGATAAGCCCGCCGGTAATGTGGTGCGCGGCAAAGAACACCGGAGACCATGCCAGGTTCAGCCCGAACTGGACCCCGAACGCGATCGCCGCCGCCGCTCTCCCCCGTGCGCCCCGCGCCGCCAGGACGCTGGCCAGCGCCAGGCCCATCAGCACGTACAGCGCGGTCCACACGATCGGAAACGCCAGTGGCGGCGGATAGACCGCCGGCTTTACCAGCGCAGCGAACCAAGGGTTTTGCGGCCCGCTTTGCGCCGCCCGGCCCGAGATGAAGCCGAGCAGCACGATCGCAGGAACGCAGACCAAGGCCCAACGCAGGAAACTGGCGCGCAACTGGGCTGGGGAGGCAATCAAATTCATGTTCGCGAACGCGCTCCGAAATCAGCCTCGAACGGGCCGGCTCGATTAACCGCCCGATATCTCGGCCCGATATACCGGAAAGACTAGCCGAATCGACCAGTCAGACCACATCGGGGGGTTTGTGGTACGAGTGACACGAACGTGCAATCGTCGGCTAGGTTTCAATCGCCGCCGCCTGCTGAGCTGCGCCGCGCCGAAACGAGGAACTCGACATTTCCCTCCGGCCCCGTGATCGGGCTCTCGACGATACCCTCGATCGCCCAGCCCTCACCCTCCAGCCACTCGCGCACTTCGTCGCAGACACGCTGGTGAAGCACCGAATCGCGCACCACGCCGCCCTTGCCGACCTCGGCGCGGCCCACTTCGAACTGCGGCTTGATAAGCGCCACCAACTGGCAGCGCGGCGCCGCGAGCCGCAGCGGCACGTCCAGCACTTTGGCAAGGCCGATGAAGCTGGCATCGCACACCACCCAGTCGCACGCCGCATCGATCTGGTCGGTCGTCAGGATACGGGCGCTGGTCTGCTCCAGCACGGTGACGCGCGGATCTTGCCGCAACTTCCACGCAAGCTGGTTGGTGCCCGAATCGACGGCGAAGACCCGCGTCGCGCCATGGGTCAGCAGCACGTCGGTGAAGCCCCCGGTCGAGCTGCCGATGTCCATCGCCACCGCGCCCGTCGGGTCCAGCCCGAAATGGGTGATCGCATGGGCAAGCTTGATCCCCCCGCGCGAAACCCAGGGATGATCGCGTCCGCGCACGTCGAGCGCGATGTCGTCCTTCACGCTCTGGCCCGGCTTGGCGATCTTGGTCTCGCCCGAGAACACCAGCCCCGCCAGGACTAGCGCCTGTGCCCGCGTCCGACTCTCAGCCAGGCCGCGATCGACCAGCAATTGATCTACGCGCAGCTTGCCCGGCTTGGCCAGCTTGGCAGCAGGAGTTTTTGCGACAGGTTGGGTTTCTCGGTCGGTCATCGCCACGGGTGCCCTTGAGGAAGGCTGCGCTCCATTCCATACCGTGGGCATGAAGGCAAATCCGCGCCGCTTCGGCCGCTCTCCCGCTCCGTCCCTGTTCCTCGCTCCGTTGGCAGCGACGCTCGCCCTCGCCGCGTGCGTGGCGCCACCGGCCAATACGCCGCAGCAGCCCGTCCGGACGCCGGCGGCACGACCTCCCGCGCCGCAAAGCCGACCGGCGATGCCGCCGCCGGTCGCGCCGATGCCATCCAACGATTGGCGCGACGTACCGGCGACCCCCGGCACTTGGCGGCTGATCGATAGCCCCGCAGGCGCAAGCGCCAGTTTCGCCAACGGCCTCCTTACCATCCGCTGCGAGCGTGCAGCCAATACCGTCACGCTGGTGCGCGCAGACAACGCTGCGCCCACGCCGGGTAATCCGGCAACCGCATCGGTCCGGATCACTACCTCTGACGTGGTCCGCACCCTCAGCGCCACCCGTGCTGCCGGCACCGTTCGCGTGGCACTTCCGGCGCGCGACAGCATGCTCGATTCCATCGCCTTCAGCCGTGGCCGCTTCATGCTAGAGGCTGCGGGCGCGCAACCACTTTACGTGCCAAGCTGGACCGAGATTTCGCGCGTGGTGGAGGACTGCCGCTAAGCGATCGCGACGGCGATCCGCCAGGCGGGCGGATCGCCCGAAAACCCGCGAACCATGCTGGTTTCAGGCCGCATTCCCGCGTCACCAGGGCAGTGCCCAAAGCGGCGGAAGCGCTCATTGCAGGCTGGGGAAAACCAGCCCGAAGTGTCGATAATGACCGCAAAAAAAATCATTGCAAGACTTGTTGTGCGGCGCGGAATCACCCATAATTCTTAGAGACGACGGGCCTTGGGAAACGCGCCCAAGAGATACCGAAGTCTTAGTCGCTTAAAGCGGCGAACTTGGCTCAACAGCGCGAAAGGAGGTGATCCGATGTCTCATGGTTCAGCAGAGAGGTCGGCAATTCCCGTCGCGAGGCATTATCGCTGATTTGATTTAGCGATAAAGGCTTCGCTGGCGGCACTTCCCGGCCGCTGACCATGCGAAGGGCCGTACCGGCAAGCCCGGTGCGGCCCTTCTCATTTGCGCCTTTTGCATTTGTGCCTTTACCATGGTTGGACCGCAGTCAGTTCCCGTTTGAAAAATCCGCCGTAAGCGGATGTAGCGGCACCGGCCCTCTCCCCCACCCGGCCACCCCCAGAATACCGCCACAGAATACCGCCGATGGGTGATCGGGTGACGGAGAGCCCAGCGCCGCTGAGGCGGGCCTTCAGCCCATCCGATCAGGCCATTTGCCTCTCCGGTGCTCCGTGCTAAAAGAAACAACGATGGGATGCAAAATTGCTTTTTTATTGCAATCCTTGAAACTTTAACTCATTGGCGCGCTTCAAAACCGCGATAAGGAACATAGTTCGATGGCGACTCTCGCCGATGCCGGCCTGTCCTTCACCACTCTTGCCCACCCCGCCCCGGTCAGCGTCGAAGCTCGCACCGCCGTGCTGGCGAACCCGGGCTTCGGCACGAACTTCACCGATCACATGGTGACGATCGAATGGACCGAGGGCAAAGGCTGGCATGACGCCGTCATCGGGCCTCGCCAGCCGATCGCACTCGATCCAGCGGCTTCGGTGCTGCATTACGCGCAGGAAATCTTCGAAGGGCTCAAGGCGTACATCCAGGCCGATGGCGCCATCGCGCTGTTCCGCCCCGAAGCGAACGCCGCGCGCTTCAACCAGTCCGCCCAGCGTCTGGCAATGCCCGAGTTGCCCGAAGCGATCTTCGTCGAGGCGATCGAAAAGCTGGTCCAGCTTGACCGTGCCTGGATCCCCGATGGCGAAGGCGCGTCGCTCTATCTGCGCCCGTTCATGATCGCCACCGAAGCCTTCCTCGGCGTGCGCCCGGCCAAGCAGTACAAGTTCATCGTCATCGCCAGCCCTGCCGGCAACTATTTCAAGTCCGGCGCGCCCGCCGTGTCGATCTGGGTCTCGGACTACACCCGTGCAGCCCCCGGCGGCACCGGCGCGGCCAAGTGCGGCGGCAACTACGCCGCCAGCCTCGTCCCCCAGGCCGAAGCGATCGCGCGCGGCCATGACCAGGTCGTCTTCCTCGATGCTGCGGAGCACAAGTGGATCGAAGAACTGGGCGGCATGAACTTGTACTTCGTGTTCGAGGACGGCACCTTGCTGACCCCGGCGCTGACCGGCACCATCCTGCCCGGCATCACTCGCGACAGTTTGCTCACTTTGGCGCGTGAGGAAGGCCTCACGGTCGAGGAGGGCCGCTACAGCCTCGACCAGTGGCGTGATGATGCCACCTCGGGCAAACTGGTCGAGACTTTCGCGTGCGGCACCGCCGCCGTGGTCACCCCGGTCGGCCATGTCTCGGACCGCGATGGTGTGTTCACGATCGGTTCGGGCGGCCCCGGCCAGCTCACCGCCAAGCTCAAGAGCCGCCTCGTCGCGATCCAGCGCGGCGAAGCGCCGGACGATCACGGCTGGATTCGCAAGATCGGCTAAGGGTTATCGAAAGCGCGAGGATGGCGCACTTGCCTCCCCTCGCGCTCCACCGCTCTTGCCGGGGCAGCCACGCGAACCTACCTGAGGGCCACTTTCCACACCAAGGAACCCTCCCCCATGGCCGATCCCACTTACACGCCGCCCGCAGTCTGGACCTGGGATCAGGCCAGCGGCGGGCAGTTCGCCAACATCAACCGGCCGATCTCGGGCGCTACGCACGACAAGGAACTGCCGCGCGGCGAGCATCCGCTGCAGCTCTATTCGCTCGGCACGCCCAACGGCCAGAAGGTGACGATCCTGCTGGAGGAATTGCTCGCGGCGGGCCACGCCGGCGCCGAATACGATGCCTGGCTCATCAATATCGGTGAAGGCGACCAATTCTCCAGCGGCTTCGTCTCGATCAACCCGAACTCCAAGATCCCCGCCTTGCTCGATTGTTCGGGCAAAACTCCGATCCGGGTGTTCGAATCGGGCGCGATCCTGTTCCACCTCGCGGAAAAGTTCGGCGCTTTCCTGCCCACCGAGCCCGCCGCCCGCGCCGAGTGCATGAGCTGGCTGATGTGGCAGATGGGCAGCGCGCCGATGATCGGCGGCGGCTTTGGCCACTTCTACGCCTACGCGCCGGAAAAGTACGAGTACCCGATCAATCGCTACGCGATGGAAACCAAGCGCCTCCTCGACGTTGCCGACAAGCGCCTGGGCGAAAAGCGCTACTTGGCCGGTGACGAATACACCATCGCCGATATCGCCGCCTATGGCTGGTTCGGCGGCTTCATTCGCGGCGATGCCTATGGCAACGCATCGACGTTCCTCGACGTCCCCAGCTACCAGAACCTGGTCCGCTGGGGCGAGGAATTGGCCTCCCGCGAAGGCGTAAAGCGCGGTCGCATCGTCAACCGCAAAGGCGAAGGCTTCGTCCCCGAACGCCACAGCGCCGCCGATATCGACGCCGTATTGGCCCAGTAAGCACCTGAGAAACGGGCCGGAACACCCCGGCCCGTTCCCTCAAACATCGAACGGCTTCAATCCTAAGGATAACCGGCAGTAAAGCCCTTTTCAGAAGCGCTCGCAGCCGCTAAGGGCCGCCAACAGCGCAATGGGGCGTCGCCAAGTGGTAAGGCACCGGTTTTTGGTACCGGCATTCGCAGGTTCGAATCCTGCCGCCCCAGCCAGCGTTTTGAGCCAAGATGACCGACACGGTCTCAGACGGCCTCAGAACAGCATAATCTTCTCATAGATTTAAATCGCGCGCATAATCCCCGGCAGAAGCCATTCTGATCGGGCGGTTTCCTTCAAGCTGCTCCGTTGTCTTTGCGCCGGTCGGTCACCATTCTTGAATACAGACGGCGCACTGTATCACTGCCCGAGGTCGTGAACATCGTCGGCAACAGGCCGTGAATGAGGCATTTGATGCCAGCGCCGAGTAACGCGGTGCCAAAGCCAAACGCCGATTGCGCATGTTCAAGATAGGTTTCGCCCACCGAATGAGGGTGATCCTTGAAGATCCTGCGAAACATGAGAAAATCCCTCAATTGAAAGCGTTGAACGGGCCGGCCAGCAGGACAAGCGCTATGCTGGCGACCAGAGCGGAAAAAACGAAGCGCAAACCGGGCGCAGAACATCGTTCGCGCAAAACCCCGGATTGGGGGCGCGCACGTGAGCAGTCATCTGATTGTGAGGGGAAAGCGCAGCGGGCCGAATTCCATCGAGCCCGCCGCGCGGAATAGGTTATTTAGAAATCGAAGGACAATCGGCCGTAGTAGTAGCCGCCGTAGGCACCGAAGGGCGAGTTGCTGCCGTAGGGCGAACTGCCGATGGTATTGGCCACGGTGTTCTTGTCGGGATAGACGTTGAACACGTTGTAAGCACCAACCGCGACCTTCATCTTCTCCGTGATACGGTAACCCACCTCAAGATCGGTGATCCACTTGGCACCGTAGCTCTGGTCGCTTGCGGGATCGTTGGCGAGCGCCTTCCAGCTTCCGTAGCGGGTTTCCTTGGCATTGATGGAGACCGGCCCCTTCGACCAGTTCAAGCCAAGGATGATCTTGTCCTTGGGCGTAAAGACCGTGAAATACCCGCGCGTCTGACGATCGAACAGAGTAAGGCCCAGGTTCGCCAGTTCTTCGGGATTGTCAGCGACATGGGTGATCTTGGTCTTGTTGTAGTTGTAGGCCGCGCTGGCCCGGATCTGGCCGAAATCTCCCAACGTGAAGCTGTAATTCGCCACGGCATCGATACCCCGCGTCCGCGTGTCGATGGCGTTGGCGAAAAAGCGAACGTACTGGTCGCCGGAGAAACCGTTATCGCGAAGGATCTGACGCACCCCTGCGCTCGACAGCAAACCGGTGAGCGTGATGCGATCATCGATGTTGATCTGGTAGGCATCGACGGTCAGCGTGAAGCCCGCCAGCGGCGTCAAAGTCACGCCAAAGCTGTAGTTGCGCGATTTTTCAGGCTTGAGGTCCTTCGCTCCGAGCGCCTGGGCGATCGCTGAACCGGTCTGCACGATCTTGGATTCGATGAGCTGGTACGAACCATTGACGAGCGAAACCTGCGTGGCAGTCTGCGCGTACGCTTGTTGCGAGAGCGAGGGCGCCCGGAAGCCGTTCGAAAATGCGCCACGGAAATTGAGCCAATCGGTCGCCTTCCACAGCCCCGAAATCTTGCCACTCCATACGCTGCCCGAGCTGTCGTCATAGGTTTCGAAACGCCCTGCCCCAGTCACGAGCAAACGATCGGTCACGTCGAGAGCCAAGTCTAAGTAGGCGGCCCCGATGGTACGCTTGGCATTCGCCTCGTCGCTTGGGGTGACGACCGTCGCGCCTTGTGCGCCGACTGCCGCTGGCTGGCCGGCCAGTGCCGAGCCGCTTGGGTAGGTGTAACCGCCGTTGTACCAGGACAGCCGATCGAGCGACTTGGTCACGTAGCTTTCGTAGCGAAATTCAGCACCCGAGGACACCTGCAGGTTGCGCCCCCCCATCACCTCGAAGCCCTTCGTGGCATCGAAGTTGGTGGTCCATTGATCGAAGGCAGAGCTGAAAGTGTCGAAACTGGTCGGGCTGGAGGTACCCAGGGACGCGTTCAAGGTGTTGTCAGCACCAGAGCGGGCATAATCCCGACCATACGTCGTGCTCAGATCAAGGTTCCACCCATCGACCGCCTGCTTCATCCCGGCGGTCGCCTGCCAGTCGGTTTCCTGCAAGGTGTAGTAGGGCGTGAAGCCATCGGGATAGATCTCAACGATATCGCTGGTGGTGCTGGGATACCGGCCGGCTTGCCCCACGCGGGCTTCGCGATAACCGAAGGTGGCGTTGGTATAGATCGTCAGATCGCCGGCCTCGATGTGGCTGTTTTCCGCAAGTTGGATCGAGTGAAGTTGCGGCAGACCGCCTTGGTAGCGACGGCGATCCGCCGTAGCTTCCCGCGGGTCGTTGGCCCCATTGATGCGCGAATAGACCCGTCCGGTGTAGTCCGAATTGCGAACGGTAGCGTTCTGCAGCTTGCCTTCGGCGGACAGAACAATCGAACCGTTCTCGCCCAGGTGAAAACCCTTGGAAAGCTGGGCGGAAATCGTCTCGCCATCGCTGCCGTTGACGCTGTCCTTATAGCGCTGGCCGGCTTCGATCGAGCCGCTCCCGCCCTCGGGGTTGTCCTTCAGGATCACGTTGATGACGCCGGCAATGGCGTCCGAGCCGTACTGCGCGGCGGCACCGTCGCGCAGCACTTCGATCCGGGCGATCGCGCTGGTGGGAATCTGGTCGAGGTCAACCGGGTTGCCGCCCATCGAGGTCGAGCCTGAGTTGAGGTCGATCAGAGCCGAATTGTGGCGCCGCTTGCCATTGACCAGCACCAGCACGTGAACACCGGATAGTCCGCGCAGACCCGCCGGACGCGAGACCGAGTTCCAGGAAGAGGAGCCGACCTGTTGCGACTGGAACGAGGGAACGAGTTGGCTGAGCACGTCGCGCAGTTGCATCGAGCCGCCAAGCTGAGCGATCTGCTCGCCGCTGATGACGTCGATCGGCGTCGGGCTGGTCGTCACGGTGCGCGCCTGCCCACGCGATCCAGTGACGACGATGTCATCGGCCACGGGCGCCGCGGCTTGGGTAGTATCCTGCGCAAAGGCAGTGCCGCCATACGCGGCGGCGAGAGCGAAAACGGACGTCGTGAGTAATACGGTACGCATTGAAATCCCCCATTTTGTGCGACGGCCCCTGAGCCGCCAATGATAGCCCACTTCCTCCTGTGTCCGCCTCGTTGTCGGGCGGTGCATTCGCCCCCGGCCTCGTGAGGCTGCCGGGGGCTTTGCTTTTTAAATTCTTGCTTCCGCGCGTGCGGTCAGCGCAGTTCGAAGTTCGGCGATGAGGTCAGCCGTGTTCTCCAAACCGACGTGAAGGCGGATCACCGGCTGCTCCAATGCGGGTGCGAAACGGCGCTGACGCAACTGGTCGTTGCACGGGATGGCAAGGCTCTCGAACCCACCCCAACTAAAACCCAACCCGAAAATGCGCAGGGCATCGAGAAAGGCGGTTGCGGCGCTTTCCGGTGCATCCAGCACAATGGTCACCAGGCCATTACCGCCCAGATAGTCGCGCTTGAACACCTCATGGCCTCGCGAACCAGGTAAAGCCGGGCACAGCACCTCGCTCACCTGGGGTTGCGCGGCGAGCCAGGTGGCAACTTCCAGAGCGCTCTCGCCATGCCGAGCAAGGCGGGCGTGAAGCGTCCGCAGCCCTCGCAGAGCAAGATACGCGTCATCGGAAGACACGGCCCAGCCGACACTACGCGAGGAACGCTTGAGCATTTCGCCAACTTCGCCGCGCGCCACGGCGCAGCCCATGAACACGTCCGAATGGCCGCACACATATTTGGTCAGGGCCTGGACCGAGATGTCGATCCCGTGGTCGAGCGGCTTGAACAGCACACCCGCCGCATAAGTATTGTCGACAAGCGTCAGCACCCCGCGCGACCGGGCGAGCGCGGCCAGGGCAGGAATGTCCATCATGTCCAGGGTCAGCGATCCGGGACTTTCCAGCACGATCAGTCGCGTGGACGGACCGATCAACCCTTCGAGTTCGTCGAGCGCGATGTCAGCCGGAAAATAGCGCGTGGTGACGCCGTAGTCGGCCATCGTGCTCTCGGCGAAACGACGGGTCGGGCCGTAGATGGTGTCACAGATCAGGATCTCGTCACCGGCGCGGCATACCGCCAGGATCGCACCGGACAAGGCGGCAAGCCCGGAGGGGTAGAGTTCGGCGACTTCGCCTTGTTCCAGCGTACACAGCGATCGGCGCAGTTCGGCTTGGGTTGCGAGGCCCGAGCGCCCGTAAGTCGGCGACTTGCGACCAAAGGCCTCGCAGCTATCGAGAAGAACGGTGGTGCCTCTTTGCAGTACCGGCGCAGCAGTACGCAGAACGATATCCCCATCTGGAGCAGGGTGGATCATTCTAGTGGCTTCACCTGACGGAAGATCGTCGAATTTCACGTAAGCTGTCCTAATATTTTATTGCGGAGCGCCCACTTTCGGGCTGCCATGATGAGAAGCATTCTATCGAGACCGCTGGTTGAGGGTCTCACCCATTTTTCCACTTCATTTCCCTCATCGCGGGATGATCATTTCACTTTCTACTTCTGATCGGGAACATTCATCTCACCGGCGTCAGAGGAGAGGTGGACAAGGGAAGCTCCGTCGTGTTCTTCATTTCTTCCATCGCGAACGCGGAACTGACGTCGGTAAGCCGCACCATTCCGATGAGCTTTTTGTAAACGCGATCGTAGGCTTCGATGTTGGCGATGCGGATCTTCATCAGGTAGTCGACGTCGCCGGTCATCCGGTACAGCTCGACGATCTCGGGCAGCGCAACGACGGCACGCTTGAAACTCGCCAGCCATTCCTCGCTGTGCTCGCTGGTGCGGATCGAAACGTAAGCGGTCAGTTCCAGCCCCAGCTTCGCAGCATCGAGCAGCGCCACGCGCCCTTTGATGACGCCCGCCGCCTCCAGCCGCTTCAGGCGCCGCCAGCACGAGTTGTGCGACAGCGCGATCACCTCGGACAAGGCAGCGATCGAGAGGGTGCCATCCTTTTGCAGCGCCGAAAGGATGCGCAGGTCCGCTTCGTCGAGGGTCAGCCGCTCGGCCATCACCGAACGCTCGCCAAGGCTGGTGGCGCGAGCAGGTCGGAGAGCGCAATCCCCTTGCCGAGGCCTTCGCGGATAAGTGCTTCACGGGTCGCGGCGATGTTCGCGAGTTCGATGTCTCTGGTCGCTTCTTCCGGCGATAGAAAGACGACACCATCGCCGTCACACAAGGCGATGTCGCCAGGCCGAGCCACAACACCGCCAACGCTGACCGGGGCATTGAAGCGTCCACCCAGGCCAAGCCGGCGTGTCGTTCGCTGGCTGGTTCCGCGCGCCCAGACCGGCAAGCCGGTTTCCAGTATCTCGGCAAGGTCTGCCACCGGACCGTCAAGCACGATCGCGGCGACCCCACGCACAGCGGCGGCCTGCGCCACGACACCGCCGACCGCAGCATGCAACGTGTCGCCGAGGCGGTCGATGACCAGCACGTCTCCGGCGCGGACATGCGACAGTGTCTCGTGCAGAAGCGCACCGTCTGGTCCGGGAAGCGCCAGCGTGACGATGGTGCCGCACGCCTTCATGCCGGGGGCCAGCGGGCGCAGCGCCGGATCGCAAAGACCCCAGAGCCGCCAATGACCCAGCGTCGATGTGTCCACTCTGGCGAGCGCGGCGACCAGCGCGGGATCGGCTGGTTCGGGCATCGGGCGAAAGTCCAACGTCACGGTGCGATCCCGGCAGGCGCGGTTTCAGGGCGGCGTGGGTCACACGCTGCAAAGTACGTCAGGAAATCGGCGACGTGGGCGATCAGAAACTCGGTGAACAATGCGCCCGCGCGCGCCGTCGAAAGCGAGGGATCGCCCGAACCAATTCCGTTGTCGGCGACTTCGGTGGCGTCCAATGGCAGGTCCACAGACACCGACCCGAAGCGCGCGCTGGCGAAGTGCGGCTCGGAAGGCAGGCCGAAAACCGCCTTGCGCGCGGCGGGGCTGCCTTGCGTCAGATCGACCAGTTCGGGCGCAAGATGCATCATCACCGAAGTGACCGGGTCAGCCCCGTGCCCGCGGGCTGCCGTCGCGTTCGCGCCGTGGGCACTCTCCCAGATCGCGTCCGGCAACGAGCGCCACAAGTGGATTGCCGGCACCAGCACGCCGGTCTCTCGCCGCACGGCGTGGGCGACTTCGGCGATCAGCGGCGCGTTGGTCGAATGGCCGTTGACGATGACGACGCGGTCGATGCCATGGTCGATGAAGCTGTCGATCATGTCCCGCAGCACGGCGCGGAACGTGTTGCCGCGAAGCTGCATGCCGCCGGGGAAACCGCGAAAGAATTCGGCGTAACCGAACGGCAGGACCGGCGCGCAGATCGCGTTCGCAGCCTCGCAGGCGGCCATCGCGATACGCTCGGCAGCGACATAATCGCCCATTGGCGCATGGGGCCCCTGCTCTTCCTGGCTACCCAGCGGCAGCGCAATCACGGGTCGATCGGCGAGCCGCGCCGCAAACTGTGCGTGGCTGAGATCTTGCAACGCGTAGGCGCGCCGTCCTGCCTGGGAATGCCCACTCACAGGCTGACCTCGACGTGGATCGCCTTGTTGGCGGCCACCGGAATCTGCTGGCGGACTTTGGCGAGGAAATTCATGTCGAGCACTGCCGAGGCACTGCCCAGCCCATCGGAGACGCGGGCCACCACCGCGCCCCAAGGGTCGATGATCATCGATTGGCCGAACGACTGGCGCTCTCCGGCAGGTGTCGAATAGCTTCCCCACTGGCCGGCGGCGGCGATCCAGCATTCAGTCTCGATCGCGCGCGAGCGCAGGAGCACTTCCCAGTGATCCTTGCCCGTCAACAACGTGAAGGCGGCAGGCACCGCGATCAGCGCCGCGCCTTGCTTCATGAGTTGTTGGAACAGCTCGGGGAAACGAACATCGTAGCAGATCGAGCAGCCGACGCTGACGCCTTCGCAGTCATAAGTCACGATCTGCTTGCCGGGATCGACCGTGGCAGATTCGTGAAACTGAGCGCCATCGGCCGTGGTCACGTCGAACAAATGAATTTTGCGGTAGCGCGCGCGCTCTGCGCCGTCCCGGTCGAAGACCACGGTCGTGTTGTAGGCGCGTCCCGGATTGTCCGACTGCTCGTAGAATGAACCCCCATGGATCCACACCTTCAACTCGCGCGACAGGCGAGAGAGCAGCGTCCAGGTCGCCCCATTGCGGTAAGGCTCGGCGACGGCTGGCGCCCCGCTCGAACCACCCAGCCATTCGCAGTGTTCGGGAAGCTGTATCCAGTCTGGCCGATCCCGCGCGACGCTGGCGCGCACGGCGGTTTCGATCGCGGCCAAGTTTGCGGCCTTGTCGGACCGGGTGTTGAGCTGGATGACGGCGGCGCGCAGCATCTTAGCGTCCCTCTGGCATCGCGGCGGACAGCGCGATGGCGTTGAACAGGATCTTGAAAGCCCCCTGGGTCTGGGCGCGCAAGGCGATCTCGGGGCCGACAAGCACGACTTTGCCCTTCCCCTCGGGCACAGTCAGAACTGCCGCAGTGTCTTTCAGGTATTCCGGATGCCAGGCCCAGCCGCTGTGAAGCAGCGGCCCTTCGCCGAACGACACTGCAACCGACGCGCCGGGCGCGGTGGCCCGGAACAGCGGGCTGGAATCGTAGAACAAATCGACCTTGGGGTTGAGGCCCCACGCAATCGGATCGGTGGTGTGAGCATCCGCCGTCAGCAAAGCGCCGGGAACGTAGAAATCCTTGGCGTCCAGCGGCGTCGGCTTGCCGTCCTTCATCACCACTAGCGGATCGGTAACGGGCAGCTTGAGCGCAGCCGAGAGGCCAGAGGCTGACGAACCCATCGCCAGGATCGTGCCGCCACTTTGCGCAAATGCGCGCAGCGCGGGCAAGGTCTTCTCGGCGCTGATGTCACCCAAGGAAGCGCGGTATTGGGCCGGAATGTCCTTTGCCGCCGGCTGGCGGCTGTCGAAGCGACCACGGAACATGCCGCCGTCCACGCCCGAGCGCGCGTTGGGTATGGCGGCATCGGGTACGACGACGATGTCGAACTTCTTCGCCAGCCCGCCCTTGTCGAGTTCTTGCGGATAAACGATCGCATAAGGCAGTTCCTGCCCATCGAGTATCCAGCGCAGCCAACCGGTGGGGTGAAGGCCGCCGTAGAGATCGACGACGGCGACGCGCGGGCGTTTCACCACCAGGCGCTTGCCTTCTGGTGCGACGGGCACGGCTTGAATGGTCACGCCCAAGTCCTTGGCACCAGCCTGGACGATCGCGCGCGCTTTCGCAGAAGCAGGCACGAACCAGGCGCCAGGCGCGGCGGGACGCCCCGCGACCGACAGCGGCGTCTGATAGGTCGAAAGCGCGACCCCCGCCGCCTGCAGCCGGTTAATGAGATGGAAGGTCTCGTTCTGATCGTGGCTGAGCAGCCAGCCGCCGGACTTGCCCTCGGCTCCCGCGCCGAAGATCGGCTGCGGGTCAGGCGCGATATCGCCGCTGACGGCACGAGTAGCGACGCTGAACGGATCGAGCGCTCGGGCGAACTCGACCCCGGCCTGGTAAGCCGGGGTGTACCCCGACGCATCGGCCGGCGGGATCGGCGGGCCACCGGGATAGGCGAAGTTGTTCGGATAGTGCTGGGGTTCGAACATGTCGAGCACATGGGCCCGATAGGCCTGGGCTGCGGGCACAACGTAAGTGCCGGCAGGCCACGTCTTGCCGGCGGCGGTAAACGATGCCTCGGCGCGCTCTATCTTGACGCCCAGGCGCGACAGCGAGGTCAGGAATTTTGCAGTCGTGGGAAAATCGTGCTGGTCAACCGGCACGATGAAAGCGCGCGCATCACGCGCGGCGGGGTCGTGCAGGACGGTATCGTAAAGATCCGCGTCGATCTCGCTCCAGCCGCGCGTGCGCACCGGCTTGGGTTTGCCGCCGCGTTGCGCGAGCGCCGCGTGAGCAGCCTCGACACGGTCCTTGGAAATCGTCCAGCTATCGCTCGATCCCTTGGCGATGGCGTTGGCCCCCATCCGCCAGCGATCCAGCAGCAGCTTCTCGCGGTTGTTCGCTGCATACGTCAGCAGCCCACGTGCCAGAGAAAGGCTGTAACCGACCGATTGGGCCATCGTCCACGGACCAGGCTTGGCCGGCAGCGCCTGATCGTTGCCCGGCACTTGGCGTTCGGGGACGAAGGGGATCGTCTCTGGCACTGGGCTGCCGATGATCTCGACCAGTATGCCCACGGCGTTGTGGAAGTACGTCGAGGTTCGCAGGTTGCCGTTGTACCACGTATCGTAGTGCGCACCGCTGCGGGTGGTCGCACCGCCCTTGTTCTCGGACAGCAGGCGGCTTTGCAACGTGGCCCCCACCTCGTCGAGGCTGGAGATTACCAGCGGCTCGTAGTGATAATTGAACGGGTCGCGGAACGGGGGGAGGAACAGCACGGTGCCCGCAGGGCCGGTCTGGTGCTGGTTCATGACGATCTGCGGGCGCCAGTCGCGATAGAGCACGCGCACCATGTTCTGGGTTTCTACTTGGGTGGCCATGTAGAAGTCGCGGTTGTTGTCGTGCCCGACATAGGGATGGTAGAGGCGCGGCAGTGACTTCAGGTCCGGCTCGCGCTTCGACGGCTCCTTGATCCGCATGTACCAGTCGGCGACGAACTGCTGACCGTCCGGATTGTCCGGCACGAACAAGGTCACGACGTTGTCGCGGATCTTGCGCGCTTCGGGATCGTCCGAGGAGACGAGATCGTGGACTTGGGCGATCAGTGCGGTCTGCGCCTCGACCTCGCTGGCATGCAGGCCGCCGTCGATCCACACCATCGCTTTGCCGGTCGCTGCCATGACGCGGGCGCGCGCCTCGTCGATGCCTTCGGCAGTGCCCAGCGCGCGGCTGGTCTCCCGGTACTCGTCCAGCTTGGCAAGGTTTTCGGGCGAGGAGACGACCGCCATGACTTGCCGGCGGCCTTCGGTGGACGGACCGATATCGACCAGTTTGACCCGGTCGCTGACGGCGGCGATCGCCTGCCAATACGCCATCATCTCATCGTACGAAGGAACGTAGCGATCCTCCCCCATCCGGTGGCCCAGCACTTGCTCGGGCGTGGGAACGGGCCGTTCCTGGGCAGTGAGGGGCGCCGCAAGCGTCAGGCAAGTGGCGAGAAGAAGGAGGCGGTTCAATTTCATCGATCGATGGCCTTGGCGGGATCGGGTGCGCGCACGCACGCGATGACGATGAACGAGAGCACGGCGGCAGCGGTGATGTAGAAAGCCGGCGCGATGGTCACGCCAGTCACGCGCACCAGCAGCGTGGCGATGAAGGGCGCGAAACCGCCAAACAGCATCACCGCGCCGTTGTAGCCCACCGAGAGCGCCGTGTAGCGCACGCGGGTCGGCAGCAACTCGCACAGATACGTCGGCGCCGTGCCGCTGAAGAGACCGGACAACACCCCCGCCACCGCCGTCGCGGTGATGACTGACAAGCCGCTGCGCGCCTCTGCCATAAAGCTGAACAAGGGGATCGAAACCAGCGCGAACCCGGCAGCGCTGGTCAGCATGAAAGGCTTGCGACCCACTTTGTCCGAGGCCCAGCCGGCCAGTGGAATGACCGCGACATTGCATAGCGCGCCCGTCAACGTGCCCAGAAGGGCGAAACGCGGCGGCACGTCCAGCACCCGGCTGGCAAAGCTGACGAGGAAGGTGCCATAGGTGTAGCCCGCAACCGTCCAGATCACGACCATGCCGGCAATCGTCAGCACCGTTCGGCGGTGGATAGTCAGCGCTTCGCGCAAGGGATGCGCAGGCACTTCACGCTCGGCCTGGAAACTGGGCGTCTCGGGTACTTTGGCGCGCAGGTAAAAGCCCAAAGGCGCGATCAGGATGCCGGCCACGAAGGGCACCCGCCATCCCCATGCTTGCAGATCTTGGGCCGACAAGACGCTGTTGAGCGTCAGCGCGACCACCACTGCCGAGACCACGGCCAGGCTCGTGCTCAGTTGCTGGAGCGCGCCAAACAAGCCGCGCCGGTGCGCAGGCGCATACTCGACGAGAAAGGTCGTAGCCCCGCCCCATTCGCCGCCCGCCGCAAAGCCTTGCACCAAGCGACAAATTACCAGCAGCGCCGGCGCCAGCAATCCGATCGATGCATACGTGGGGATCAATCCGGTGGCGCCCGTCGCGCCCGCCATCAGCATCATCGTCAGCACCAGCGCCGATTTACGCCCGAAGCGATCGCCCATCGAGCCGAGAACCATCGAGCCGACCGGACGCATCAGAAAGCCGACGCCGTATGTCGCAAAGCTGGACAGGATGGATGTAACCGGGTCGGATTCCGGGAACATCGCGATGCCGATCTGCGCGGCGAAGTAGCCATAGATGATGAAGTCGAACAGCTCGAACCAATTGCCGATCATTGCCGAAGCAAGAGCGCGGGCAATGTCCTTGCGGGTGGGTACCGGGCGCACAGGTTCCCCATCGACGGTAAATACCGTTGTCGTCATGGCTGGTCTTTCGTGAAACGATCAGGGCTGGCTAAGATCAGCACCGGTCACGATGGCGCTTCGGCAGGAGACGCCTTGGGCAATGGTTTGGGGACATGCGCAGGGATCACCACCGCACCGTCGCGGACCATCAGTTGCCCGTCCTTGAATACCATCGCGATCTTGTGGAGCGCGTCGATATCCATGTCGGGCCGCCCATCGACCACGATCACATCGGCCAGCTTGCCTGGCTGGATTGACCCGATCAGGTCATCCATCGCCAGCAGCTTGGCATTGGTCAGCGTCGCTGCCTGCAAGGCCTGCGGGATCGAGTACCCGCCCCGCACGAACCATTTGAGTTCCGCGAGGTAGATGTTCGGCGTCATCTTGTTGGCGTCACCGATCGTGTCGGTGCCCACGCCCATGACGATCCCCGCCTGCTTCATCTTGCGAAAGATTTCGAAGTTGGCGTCCGATGTCATCGTGAAGCGGCGCGATGTCGAATCCCAGAAGCCCCCTGCCCGGTCTAGTACGTTTTGGTAAACCTGCAGGGTTGGCACCGCTGCGGTATGGCGCCTGGCCATTTCGGCAATGGTGGCATCGGTTCGGGGCAACGGGTGCTCGATCATGTCGATCCCCGCTTCCACCGCCATCTGCGTGTAAATCGTCTCGCAGTCGCACGTCACTTTCAGGCCAAGGCGATGGGCTTCATCGACGGCAGCCTTGATTTCGTCAGGCGCGAAATGGCTGGCGACCTTGATGACGCTGGCACCTTTCTTGAAGGTCTCGCGCACGGCAGCGCGCCAGGCGTCCGCCCCGTTGCGCTCCCAGGCATAGTCCGGCCCGTGCGAAGGGCGAACCGGGCGCTCGGTCGCATGGCCGCCGGTTCCGGTGATGATGTGTCCGGCAGTGAACACGCGGGGGCCGGGGATCGCGTCCAACGCGGTCCAATCGGCGAGACGGTAGGGCGCATCGCCCACGCCGTTCAGATCACGCACCGACGTGAAGCCCGATTCGATGAACCAGCGCAAATTGCGTTCACCCCGCAACACACCGTCCGCGTCTTCGGCCTGCACGTCGTAGGGCGTGTCGGCGTCGGGGTAAGTCAGATGCACGTGCATGTCGATCAAGCCGGGCATGATGAACTTGCCGGCCACGTCGATTACTTTCGCGTCGGCGGGCCATTGCGTGCTCTCTGCCGGGAGAACCGCAATGACCCGCCGACCCTGCATCACCACGCTTCCCGGAGCGACCCGAAGGGACTGCGTGTTGAAGATCAGGCCGCCGCGCAACACCGTGACCGGACCGCTCGGCATCTCGGGCCGTTCGGGGATCATGCGCGGAGTATGGTCCGTATCAGTGCCGGGCGCGATCCAGTCATGACGATCGGTGCGCGGAACGATATCCTGCGCCGGAGCGGCTGATACCGCGACACCGCCAAGCAGCAGGGCACAGGCAAGCGGGAGGGCCAGCTTCATCGTGATCGTGCCCTTCATGCGTTGCCCTGGCCGGCCATGGCCTCGGCGATCTGGTTGATGGCACCGCTGAGCTGGCTCTGAAGCCGGCCCGGGTCTTGGCGATAGCGCTGCGAAATGCAGGCAAGGCCCAGCGCGGCGAGCGGCTGGCCCGGCCCCAGTGGGATTACCGCAGCGACGCCCGTACCGCCGACCGCGAATTCGTCCTCACATACGGAGAAACCGGTCTCCCGTGCCGCATCGATTGCGTCGAGCACAGCACCACGCTCCACGCGGGTCGAAGCCGTCATGGCCGCGCGAGGCACGGCATCGAGTGCCGCCTCGACCGCTTTGGGTTCCAGTCGCGCCAGCAGCACCCGGCCCAGCGCGGTGCAGAAGGCGGGCACTTTGCGGGGCAGTTCAATGTCGTATCGAATGTCAGAGGGCGACGCCTCCTTAGCGAGAAGCCGCACAAGGCCTGGCGCATCGGGCATACCGAGCAACACCGTCTCGCCCGAATTGGCCGCCAACGCCTGCATGACCGGCGGCGCGACGCGCAAGATGCGCCCGTGCCGCGCAAACCCGTCGCGGCGGATCATATCATTGAGGCGATACGTGTCGTCCTCATTTTCGCGCACGAGGTAACCGCGTTTGTGCAGCGTGCGCAGAAGACCGAGCGTGCTGCTTTTGGGCAGTTCCAGCCCACGCGCCACTTCACTCAGCGTCAGCCCACCGCATCGTGTGGAGAACAGTTCCAGCATATCCAGCACGCGGGCTGCCGATTTGATCTCGTCACTCATAAAAACGCACCCCTGGTATGGAGCGACCGCCATTCACCAAAGCGAACAGGTCGTTCACATACTTGAACATCCTTGCTCATGGTGGCGCGAGTGTCAAACGTTTGTGTTGCAGGACCGAAATCTAGGATGAAAATGTATTTTCCTCGCATTTCTCGAGATATTCGTTCTGCATGATGGGGAAAATCCGCAGAGTGCGGTCTATCACTCTCCCCCTGCAGCCAGGATGCGAGGGCACTTTACGGGAACTTCGTTCGTGTAGCTGAACGGGCCGTGCGTTTTCGATTCGCGGGCTGGGTGTGCTGGTAGCGGTAGGTCTGCCATGCAGCCTACCGCCCAGGACTGTCGGAAACTACTTCATGATGCCCCATCATGCCGCAACTAGAGCAAGTTCCGATCCGATTGCATCGGCTCGATTGCTCTAGAACCGGGTCTTCAAGGTAACGCCGAACGTGCGCGGATCGCCCAGGGTGCCAGTGATCGCGCCGGTCGTAGCGGCCGACAAGCTCAGGTAGTAGAGCTTGTCGGTCAGGTTGCGCGCCCAGACTTGCACATCGACAAGCCCATCAAGCGCACGCACGCCGATCCGAGCGTTGAGCAGGGCATAGCCGGGTATCAGCGAATAGCGCGAGAGGTTGGCAGTGGTGTAATAGTTCGACCGATAGCTATAGTCCGCGCCAACATAGACTTCACTGTCGCGCCTCAACACCGTGCCTACCGCGAGATGGGCCTCGCCGCCAGCCGAGACGGCCCACTTGGAAACGCCCGGCAGGCGCCTGCCGCTCATGTCGCAGATTGTTTGTCCGGTGACTTCAGTGGGGCATGGGGAATTGGGATAGCTCACGTACTTCGCATCGGTGTAAGCGCCCGAGGCATAGAGCGAAAGCCACGAAGCAGGATTGGCGCGCAAGTCAGCCTCGATGCCGCGGCTGCGGACCTTGCCGACGTTGGCGAAGTAGGAAATGTTATTGCGGTCCACGTCGACGACTGTGGTCTGGTAATTGCTATCGTCGGTCCAGAACGCTGCGAGGTTCGCCGTCAGCTTGTTGCCAAACCAGGCGGTCTTCACGCCCACCTCGTAGCTATCGATCGTCTCGGGCTTGATCACCGGGTCAGCGGCGTAGGTGCCGGTCGTCGTAATGTTCGCCAGGTTCAATCCGCCGAACTTGTGGCCGCGCCCATACGTTGCATAGATCAGCGCATCGGGGGTCACCTTCCAGGACAACGTGGCGCTGCCCGAAACGCGGCCCGCGCTGGTCTGCGCCGAATAGGAATTCGCCACGCCATAACGCGAACGGATTGTGTTGGCTGCGGCAAGTTGCTCCGCCGTCAGGCCATCCAGGCTAGCGCCGGTGGCGGTCTGCTCGAACCATCCGGTCTTCTTTTCGTAGGTATAGCGCAGGCCACCGGTAAAATCGAACGTCGGGGTGATATGCCAGATTCCCTGCCCAAAAGCGGCGTAGCTGTTGGTGACCGGCTTCGATCTACCGATGACGGTGTAGCCGTTAAGCGCTGCTGCGGCTGCGGTGCGGTCGACGCTGGGCGAGACGAACCAGTCGGCCGCCTGGCTGCCATAGGCATTCACAGCCTCGGCCTCGATCGACTGCCACAAATAATACAGCCCCGCGACGTAGTCGATCTTGCGCGTGCCGTCCGAAGCGATCCGCAGCTCCTGGCTGAACTGGCGCTGCTCGTTGCTTTGGTGAAAGTCGGAACCGGCATCCAGGCTGGTGGAATCGCCGTCGTTGTGCGGATACCAGTTCCAGGCGCGGTAGGCCGTGACCGAGGTCAGGATGTTGCCCGGGATCGTCCAGTCGGCGATCGAGGTCACGCCCCACTGGTTCATCTTGTAGCGCGGATTGGCATCGACATCGACGATCCGCGCGCCGGGATCGATGGCCGTGGGCGTGTAGCCGAGCCGCTCGGCCCGGTCAGTGAAGTTGTTGGCGAAGTTGGTGCCATCATCATATTGCCGGATAACGCCCGTGAGCACGGATGCGGCAGTCTTGGAATGCTGGCGTCCGTAATCGCCGATCAGGCGCAGCTTGAAGTCGGGGGTCGGCGTAAACAGCAACTGCCCGCGCAGACCGAAATCGTGATAGTCCTGCGTATCCGTGCCATCGTAGCGGTTGGTCATGTACCCATCGCGGTCGGTCTTGGACACATAGAGGCGCGCGGCCAGCAGATCATCGATCAGCGCGCCACTGGCGTAAGCATGGATCTGCCGAAAGTTGTAATTGCCCACGGTAATATCGCCGCCTGCTTCGGGCTCGAAGGTGGGCGACTTGGTGGTGACGACAACCGCCCCTGCCGAGGTGTTCTTTCCGAACAGCGTGCCTTGCGGTCCGCGCAGCACCTCGATGCGGTCCACATCCGACAAGTCGAACACCGCTTGGCCCGGACGAGCGAGATAGACCTGGTCAACGTAGACGCCCACGGCTGGTTCGAGACCGTCGTTATAGACAGAGACGTTGTTGCCAAGGCCACGGATGTTGATGCTGGTATTGCGCGGGTTGGTGTTGGTGACCACCAGGCTGGGCGTTAGCTGCTGAAGGTCGCGCAAGTTGTACGTTCGGGTCGCTGCAAGCTGGTCGCCACCAAAGGCGTTGGCGGCCACCGGCACGTCCTGGATGCGCTCGTTGCGGCGGCGGGCAGTGACGATGATGTCATCGCCCGATCTTGGCTGGGCTGATGCAGACGCGGCATCGGCTTCCTCGGCATGGGCCGGCAAAGCGCAAAGCGCCGTGGTCCCGGCAAGCGCAATCGTCGTGGCGCGGAGAAACTGCCTCATGATCTGTCCCTGTAGGTTTTGTGCGGCCTGAACCGGCCAGTTTGCGGAAATCCACCTTTTCGGTAGAGAATTCAATATAGCCCGCAACCAAGATTCTCTACTCATACGGTTGAGAAAATGTTTGTGGGCTGCAGGAGCCATGCGCGCTAGCCACTCGGCTTCCCGCCAATCGTGAAAAATGGAAAACCCACGTGACCCGCAAGGCAGTCTTCCTCGCCGCCGCCATGGTGAGCACTCTTCTCACCCAGCCGGTTGCCGCGCAGCCGGTCAATGCTTCCAGCGCCGCTACCGTGGCGCCTGCCGGGTCTGCCCAGGAAGCGGTACGACCCAACTTTCTGGTCATCGTTGCCGACGATTTGGGCTGGTCAGACCTGGGTGCGTTCGGCGGTGAAATCGCCACGCCGAACCTGGACGCCTTGGCCAACCAAGGCGTGCGATTCACCGGCTTTCACACCGCGCCGACCTGCTCGCCGACCCGCTCGATGCTGCTCAGCGGGGTCGACAATCACGAAGCCGGCATCGGTACTATGGTGGAATCGCGCCCAGCCTCGCTGGCAAACCGACCCGGCTACGAAGGCTATCTCAATGATCGCGTCGCCTCGATCGCAGAACTGCTGCAGCAAGGCGGCTACAACACGATAATGGCGGGCAAGTGGCACTTGGGCCTGACGCAGGATCGCGGTCCCGCCGCACGCGGTTTCGCGCATTCCTATGCGCTGCTCCAGGGGCTGGGCAACCACTTCGGCGCGGATCAGCAAGGCGCCTGGAAAAAGCTCGGCGCCAACGCCTTGTATCGCGAGGACGGCAAGCTGGTGCAATATCCGGTCGGGCGCTATTCCGCCGACTACTTCGCGGATCGGCTGATCGGCTTTCTCGACGAGAGTGCCCAGGACAAGCGTCCGTTCTTCGCCTATCTCACCTTCACCACCCCGCATTGGCCGATGCAGGCCCCGGCAGAGACGATCGCCAAGTACAAGGGCCGCTATGACGCCGGCTACGAAGCGCTACGCGCGCAGCGGCTGGAACGGCAGAAACAACTCGGCCTCGTGTCGCTGGATCAAAAACCCCATGCGCTCGACAAGATAAAACCCTGGGATAGCCTCAGCCCTCAGGAAAAGGCCATCGAAGCGCGCAAGATGGAAGTCTACGCCGCGATGGTGGACCGGATGGACCAAAACGTCGGCCGGGTGATCGCCGAACTCAAGCGGCTGGGCCGGTACGACGATACGGTCATCATCTTCCTGTCGGACAACGGCCCCGAAGGCAGTGAGATCGATACCCCTTTCCAGGTGCGCGGCGTGCCCGGTGCGTTAAAGAAGCTAGGGATCGACAACCGTCTGGAGAACATCGGCAACGCCACGTCCTACGTCGGTTACGGCGCCGGATGGGCCCAGGCGAACAGCTCGCCATCGTGGCTGGTCAAGGGATACCCGACCGAGGGTGGCACGCGGGTCAGTGCTTTCGCCGTCGGCAAGGGCGTGGTGGGGGAGCGCATCGCTCGCGGCAATCTGAACGTTACCGACATCGCGCCCACCTTGCTCGATCTTGCGGGCCTAACCCAACCGGCAACCTTCAAGAACCGGCCGATCCTGCCATTCGAAGGCAAGACCCTCGTGCCGGTGCTTACCGACAAAGCTAGCGAAGTACGCGGGCCTTCCGAACCAGTCGGCACCGAATTGTTTTATCGCCGAGCGCTGCGCAAGGGCGACTGGAAGGCTGTTTATCTGCCCCCATCGAGATCGACTTACCCGCGCGATGGCGTCGGCGACGGCAAATGGCAGCTCTTCAACATCGCCACCGACCCTGCTGAATCGACCGATCTTGGAGCAGCCCAGCCCACAAAGTTGGCGGAGCTCGTCGCGGATTGGGATCGCTACGCGGCCGACAAAGGGGTAGCCCTTCCCTAGAGCAAGTTCCGATCCGATTGCATCGGCTCGCTTGCTCTAGACTCTTGTTTCGCCGCGTTTTCCGAGTCAGCAGGTGATTCCACCTGCTTCGAAAACGCTCTCTAATGCCCACCACGGTCGGTAATAGCGGGTAGGCTCCCGCCATTACCGGCGGCTTTTATGGCGAGGCCCGCTCGCAGCGAAAGGTTCAGTGCTTGCACACCATCGATAAGCATCAAGACCCAGCCGGCGTATCCCCGCAAGGCATGGTCTGGATTGCGGGCGGGACGTTCACGATGGGATCGGACCGCCATTATCCAGAGGAAGCGCCGACGCGGCGGGTCGCGGTGGACGGCTTCTGGATCGACGCGGCGCCGGTGACCAATCGGCAGTTCGCTGCTTTCGTGGCGGCGACCGGGTACGTCACGGTGGCCGAGATCGCGCCTGATCCCAAGGACTATCCTGGTATGCAGCCCGGCATGGCGCGGGCCGGATCACTCGTCTTCCACAAAACCGCGACGCCTGTCGATACCGGCAATCCGGCCAACTGGTGGCGCTTCGAATTCGGCGCCGACTGGCGTCACCCGCTCGGCCCTGACAGCGACATCGAAAGCCTCGACTTGTGGGATCATCCCGTCGTTCAGGTCGCCTATGCCGATGCGCAGGCTTACGCCGATTGGGCAGGCAAAGTCTTGCCGACCGAGGCCGAGTTCGAATTTGCCGCGCGCGGCGGGCTGGACGGCAAGGACTACGCCTGGGGAGATCAACTGGCACCTGGTGGCGCCATGATGGCCAATTACTGGCAGGGCCTGTTTCCGTTCGCCAACCAGTTACTCGACGGTTGGGAGCGTACCTCGCCCGTCGGCAGCTTTCCCGCCAACGGCTATGGCCTGTTCGACATGATCGGCAACACCTGGGAGTGGACGAGCGACTGGTGGAGCGAGCGATCCATGCCCGCCGATAAGAAGCCGGGCGGATCGTGCTGCATCCCGAGCAATCCGCGCGGCGGCAACCTGAAAGACAGCTACGATCCCACGCAGCCCGCGGTGCGGATTGGCCGCAAGGTGCTCAAGGGCGGCTCGCACTTGTGCGCGGCGAACTACTGCCAGCGCTATAGACCAGCCTCCAGGCACCCCGAAATGATCGACACATCGACCTCGCACATCGGGTTTCGCTGTGTATCGAGGACGATCGCGGGCTTGTAACGAGCGACAGCATGATCCGGCCAGGACCATGGCGATCGTTCGAGGCCGCCCCGTACGCCGCGCCGTAGTGGGTCTACTGGTTCAACAATCGGCGGCTCTTGGAGGCCATCGGAAACATTGCTCCGGCCGAAGCCGAGCAGCGCTACCATGCCTTGCTGGACGACGTACCACAGGCAGCCTGATTTAGAGCGTCTTCGAAGCAGGTGGAATCACCTGCTGGCTCGGGAAACGCGTGGAAACAAGAGTCTAGAGCAACCGAGCCGATGCAATCGGATCGGAACTTGCTCTAACGGAAATGGCCTCAGGCAGTCCGGTGCGGCTCACAGAGTACCGAGCAATCGCAGCCAAAATGTTGGGCGATGCATTGGAGGCTCGCCTCTCTGCCGCAAAAAAAAGGTGCGTTTAGGTCGTCAAAAAGATTGACACAGCCTATTACTCTTAAACGCCATGCATAAGCATAAACACATAGATAATTTGGGACAGGGGAATATCAATTGGAACATTTAAACACCTCCCCGTTTAATCAACCATTTTCGGAATATAATTCCGATCTTCTCAAGAATATCCTGTCACAAACAGAAAATATTCAGACGATTTTAGATGGCTTGGTAGGCGGCAAAACTACCACTGAAGCCCCAGCGCCAGCCAAGGTCAATTCTCATTCGACGGCGGATCTAGCCAAATTTGCCAAAAATTTACACAAGTCCAGATCCAGGCGCAGTAAATTTATAAACAAAGATCTACTGGGAGAGCCGTCATGGGATATTCTTCTAGATCTTTATTCTCGTTCAGAAACGGGAAAACACGTCAGCATTACCAGCTGCTGCATTGGCGCCGGAGTACCATACACGACTGCTCTGCGTTGGATTTCAATGTTAGAACGACTAAACCTGATCGAGCGGTCGCCTGATCTCAACGACAAGCGCCGAGGCTTTGTGTCTTTAACCCAACATGGAGCGGACACGATGAAGAATGCCTTAAGCGATATGGCCGGCCTCCTCTCGTAAAAAGAGGGCATTTTTGCGCGACTTTTTAAAGTCACTTAGTTATTTTTATGTATTTTAAATATAAAAATCTGATATTTTGGGATATTAATCGAAATATTGGCTGGTAGCTACCCTTAGGCAAGGTGAGACCGAAGCATCCTTGTTGTATGTTCTGGCGCTTTGCAGCCGAACGTCAGGATAGCAAGATCAACCGGCTTGAACGACCTGGGATCAGCGCCTTCTTTGACCTTGGCATTGGTGTACTTCACGCTCCAGCGCGCATCGCTATCCTGCTGCCGGACTTTCGCGGACTTATCCTTCGAGCGCTCGGGGGATGCGGCCTTCTTTCATCGCCGACTTCTCTTCCTGGGTATCGCGCTGCCGGGGCGCCGGCACCACGGCGGCATCGATGATCTGCCCCATGGCAGGGTAGCCCATTCGCGCGACAAGCCGCTCCCGGTACACCTCCCCGCGAGGGGAAGCATACCGGGAATGACGCTTAGCCGTTGAGCTTGTCCTTGATCGCCTTGGCGGGCGTGAAGGACAGCTTCTTCGAAGCCTTGATGGTCATGGCTTCGCCGGTCGCAGGGTTACGGCCTTCGCGCTCGGGCGAATCTTTAACCTTGAACTTGCCGAAGCCGTTCAGCGAAATCTCTTCGCCCTTTGCCGCCGCGTCGCCGATCGCCGTGAACACGGCGTCTACGATCTTGCGCGCATCGGCCTTGGTGACACCAGCGGTTTCAGCAAGGGTGTCGGCGAGGTCACTGTTGTTCATGTAGATGTTCTCCTGGTAATTTTCGATTGGCGTGGTGCTTGAAGCTCCAGCGCATGTGCCATCCGTCTTTGACCCGCATCGGGTCAAGAAGGAAACTAGCGTTTCTGCCCTATTTCCTGGGGAATTACGCCTTAGTTTTGGAACGAGCCATCCGTCGAGCCGGCTTTGCGCCCGCAGCGTCCGAACTGGCCACTACCCCTTCCGTGCCGCCTTGTGGCTGCTCCGGTGCCGTCTTGACGGACTTGGGCCTTCCGGGACGCCGCTTGGGTGCAGCTTCAGCAGCCACGACCTGCGGCTGTTCGTTGGCCGGTTGCGCAGATGCCTTGGCCTTAGCCTTGGTCGGCTTACCCTGCTGCGGAGGCGTTTCGTCCGCTGCGGCATGGCTCGGCGCTGGCTTGGCCGAATCTTGCGTCACCGAGGTTTCGTGGCTGACAGCCGTTTTCTCCGCAGCAGGCGCGTTTTTGGCAGCATTCGCAGTCTTTGCTTTTGGCTTCGCTACTGCAGGACTTTTGGCAGCAGGCGCTTGCGCACCAGTCGCCTGTGCTTCGTTCGCATCGGCTTTCGGTCGGCGGCCCAACCCAATCGCAGCCGCAATCTCGCGACGACGTTCCGCAAAGGCCGGAGCAACCATCGGGTAACTGGATGGCAAGTTATAGCGCTCACGGTAGGTTTGGGGGGTTAGCCCATGTCCTGCCAGATGGCGCTTAAGAGCTTTGTACGCTTTCCCGTCGATCAGGCTGATGATGTACTCCGGATTGGCAACGCTTTTACGGGGCGTAACGGCCGGGGTATGAACTGCAGGTTCAGGCTCTACTTCAGGCGACGCCTCTGGCTCGCTCAAAACGGTGCGCGTCGAGCGGATCAGATCGACGAGCTCCGCCGGCGACACAGTGTTGTTGCTGAGGTAAGCGCTGAGCAGTTCAACGGTAAGCGACGTTACGTCCGACCGTTCAATATCCGTCATAATGGTGCGAGCTTTCATTGTTCATTGCGGCGCATTTCATGCGCCGTACTTCAGTAGATGTAAAGAACGCTTTGTTTCATTAATTTCATGGCAACTATGTAGGCCAAATGTGCCAGCCAAATGCATTAGCGCAGACGCATCGGACCGATCCTGTATATCGATCGGTCGAAGGGCACATTGACATCGGTTTGAGGCTCGACGTTTCTCCCATTAAGCGTAGAGCCGCCCGCCTAAACGATCACAACCAGATTTCCCGACTGATTTGGCCGCCATCTCGGTCGGGACAGGTTGCCTTAGCTAGGCCACAAAAGCGTTCATCGTTTGAACGGGCGTCAAGGACTTCTGGTTCCCTTAGCCTGGCAAAATACGCCGACGCTCTGCGAAGAATCTCGTTGGCTTGCCCCGCTCGCGAACTTCAAGCTCAGAGCACCCCAGAAAAAGGAGTAAAACCTTAAGAAGGCCTTGGCCTAGTTCGAAGTCTGCTGGTAGTCGACGCCCCCTGACCAGCTGAACTTTCTAAGGAAGAGGACAATCATGAACGGTTACGTTCAATTCGAAACCCCCGACGGCGAGCCAATTACGATCAACGCCGATCGCGTAAACTTCATAAGGCGGTTCAGGGGCGAAAGCGACGCAAGCGCGGTGAATTTTGAGAAGGGCAATTACGTTGTGGTAAAAGGCGGCCTGCGTGACGTGAGCAAAGCGCTCGGCCAAGGATAGGCGGGGCTTCTCCTCTGCAGCGGCGAATGATCTGGGCTGGGCCGCCCAGCCCAGCTTGCATCCATCCGCATCTGGCGGCGACATAATGAGCCGGTGTCTGGGCTGACCATCTTGCCGCACAGACACTTCGCGCTGCAGGCGACAATCAATGCCCGGATCGGCCTGCTCGTTCAGATAATCGAGGATCGCCATGCTATCGATCAGGACGTCATCGCCCTCCAGCACGAGCGTGGGCACCCGGCGCAAGGGGGTTGCAGGCCACCAGCTTCTCTGCATCGGCAAAGGTCGCCCGCCACCCATGCTCATACGCCATTTTATAGAGGTGAGAGGCGCCGCGACCGGACGACGGGCGAATCATACTCACCGATCAGGACCATGCTCATTTTTGGCCTGCAACAATCGCACAATACCAATGTCACATTGGCGCAATACGTTCACGGCGACCACAAACACCTTCAAAATCAGCGAATTAAACTCGATAAAAACCTTGGCTATACCGCTTCGTAGTTAGCCTTGCACAAGCGGGGCCGGCCGTCCGTCTGGGTTCCACAAACGGACTTGTTACCATAAGGGGTTTGCCTCTTAGGCCGAAGACACGGCCTGAACCGGGCAAGGGGGAACATTGGCGGCTATCAGGCAACGAAAGTAGCGGTATCAAATGCTGGACCTTGTTCAGAACCACGGGATCGACAGGGTCCTTCGCTTCAACCGCGAACCGCGATACGGCAAACCGCAGGCCGCCGGTCTCGGTCAAGTCACGGCGGGTCTATTCAGCAGCCCTTTGTCCTTTGTACAAATAAGCGTGGTCCTGCTGATCGTGGCAGTCCTGGCGCGGGCGCAAGTGTTCGGCAGTGCGGTGGTCAATGTCGACGAGCAATTCTACCTGCTCGTTGGCGGGCGGATGCTGCACGGGGCATTGCCGTTCGTCGATATCTTCGACCGCAAGCCGATCGGCCTCTTCCTGATCTATGCCGCCGCGCGCCTGCTGGGCGGCAGCGGGGTCATTGCCTACCATAGTCTGGCACTGCTCAGCGCCTGGGGTACTGCTTGCATGGTGGCGTCCATGACCCGCCGGGTCGCACCAAGCGGGGCCGCGCTCGTCGCCGGCATCCTTTACCTGCTGTATCTGGATTTAGCGGGCGGCGAAGCTGGGCAAGCGCCGGTATTCTACAACCTGCCGGTCGCCGTCGCGGCGTGGATCGTGATGACGAAATCCGCGACGGCCACGGAACGCGGACTACGTGGCCCCGGCTTGGCCGCCATGGCGCTGATCGGCGTTGCGCTGCAGATCAAATATTCGGTGGTGTTCGAGGGACTGTTTCTCGGAGGCTGGCTCCTCGCCGTTTCCTACGCGCGCGGTCGCGCCATCAAGGATCTGGCGATCGACGCCGTGATCTGGGTCGGTGCCGCGCTGTTCCCCACGGTCATGGCAGCCAGCGTGTACGCGATGCTGGGCCATTTCGACGCTTGGATGTTCGCGAACGTCTTTTCCATCCTTCATCGCGGTTCTGAACGCCCAGAGACCGTTGCCATGCGGATCGCGGCCATGGCCGCGTTGACGGTGCCATTGGTCCTGTCGATCGTCGCACGACGCTGGACGGACAGGCCGACCCACGAATGGGTCCGCGCCCACTTGCGGTTCATCGACTGGTGGGCCGCCAGCGCATTGCTCGGCGTGATCGTGTTCGGAACCTGGCTCAACCACTACGCCCTGCCTCTTTTCGTGCCGTTTTCGGTCGCGGTCGCGCCGCTTTGGACGCGGCGCTGGGGCGCGGCGTGGCTCTGCCTGGTGCTGTTGGCGGTTGGCATCACCGGGCAGCGGCTCTTGTCACGCCATTCTCTCACCCGTGGCACCAACGCCGATCTGGCAATGGCCGTCAGCGCCGCCGGTCGCTTCCAGGGATGTCCCTTCGTCTATGATGGAATGACGGCGTTCTACGATGTTACAGACTCATGCCTGCCGACGACGCGGGCATTTCCCGCCCACCTCCAGTCGCGGAACGAACGGGGCGGGACGGGCATCGATCAGGTCGATGAAGTAACCCGGATCATGGCGGGTCGCCCCGCTCGGGTCATGTCGATGGAGCCGGCCTACCCCGAGGAAAACCTTGCGGCGCGCGCCGCCGTCTATCGCGTACTGAGAAAAGACTACTCCGTGCTCTACCGCTTCGGGCGCGGCCCTCGCAGTTTCGTCATCTATGGCCGAAGGGACTGAAGTTTTCCCAAAGCGGAGCGCTGGCGATCAGGCCGGAGACTTGTGCATGAGCGCGCTGCGCAAGCATTTGCAGACGATCTCGTCACGCTGGTTGATCAATGTATGCTCGAAGGTGACGATACCGGCCATGGGGCGCGATCGGCTTTCCCTGATGGCATCGACGCGGGTTTCAGCCCGCATGGTGTCTCCGATAAACACCGGATGCGGCATGACGAGTTTGTCGTAGCCCAGATTGGCGACAAGCGTGCCCAAGGTCGTATCGCTCACCGATAGCCCGATCATCAGGGCGAACGTAAAGGTGCCGTTGACCACGATCCGGCCAAATTCAGACGCGCGCGCCGCTTCCGCATCAATATGCAGCGGCTGCGGGTTATGCGTCATCGTGGAGAACAGCAGGTTGTCCGTTTCCGTCACGGTGCGGCGGATTTCGTGGACGATCCGGTCGCCCACCGCCCATTCGTCGAAATACCGTCCGGCCATCAGACGTCGCCTTGAACTTTTTCGATCCTGGCCAGCATAGCGCCCTCGCTCACCTGACCGCCCTCTACCGCGTTCAGTTCACGCACGATACCATCGAAAGGCGCGGTCAGGCTGTGTTCCATCTTCATGGCTTCCAACGTAACGAGTTTCTGTCCTTTCGCTACGCTATCTCCTTGCGCGACGTCGACGGCGATGATGCGCCCTGGCATCGGCGACACGATCGCGCCATCGCCCGATGCCGTGCCGCCGCTGCCGTGATGGCGCCACGGGGACAATTCCCACACCTGACCTTGTTGCGCGATCAATACCGTTTCCAACGCCTTGCCGGGTTGGGCGCCCGCGCTGACCCTGACTGATATAGGCGTTGCATCCAGCAGGAAACGCGCCTCGCGCTGAGGGAGCGCATTCAGCCGAAAACCCGAAAGCCCGTTTGCGGGTACGAGCGCGGAAGCCGCCTCTTCAAGCGCCTCGATCGACGGTGAACCCGGCGGCAGCAGCGCTGGCCCTGCCCGCTCGATCAGGCCGGTATCGATTTTGGCAGCGACGAAATCCGGATGGTCGAGCAGCTTCACCAGAAAGCCCGCATTGGTCTTGACCGGCCAGATCACGGTATCCGCCAGCGACGCTGCCAGCGAGCGCCGGGCCGCTTCACGATCTTTCCCATGGGCGATGACCTTGGCGATCATCGGGTCGTAATGGGGCGATACGTCCGCGCCTTGTTCCACGCCGGTATCGATCCGATAGGCATCGCCCAAGTCGAACGTATCGAGCCGACCGATAGATGGCAGAAAGCCTTTGGCCGGGTCTTCGGCATATAGTCGCGCCTCTATCGCCCAGCCATCGATGGCGAGTTCTTCCTGCCGCTTTGGCAGTGGTTCGCCCGAGGCCACGCGCAACTGCCATTCCACCAGATCCTGCCCGGTAATCTCCTCGGTCACCGGATGTTCGACCTGAAGCCGGGTGTTCATCTCCATGAACCAGATGCGATCGGCGCGCAGGCCCTCGCTGCCATCGGCGATGAACTCGATCGTGCCGGCACCGACGTAATCCACGGCCTTAGCGGCGCGGACCGCCGCAGCGCACAGCGCTTGCCGGGTGGCTTCGTCCATGCCCGACGCGGGCGCTTCTTCGATCACCTTTTGATGCCGCCGCTGAGCCGAGCAATCCCGTTCGAACAAGTGGACGACGTTCCCGTGGGTATCGCCGAATATCTGCACTTCGATGTGGCGCGGGTTGGTGACCCATTTTTCCAGCAACACATGAGCATTGCCGAAAGACGATGTCGCCTCGCGCTGGCAGGACAGCAGCGCTTGCGCAAAATCCGCCGCAAAATCGACCTTTCGCATGCCCTTGCCGCCGCCGCCGGCCACTGCCTTGATAAGGACCGGATAGCCGATCGCATCTGCCTCTGCCGCCAGACGATCAAGGCTTTGATCCTCGCCCAGATAGCCTGGCGTGGTGGGAACACCGGCTGCTTGCATGAGGCTTTTGGCGGCATCCTTAAGCCCCATCGCGGTAATCGACGTCGGGCTCGGCCCCACCCAGACCAGCCCGGCATCCAGAACGGCCTGCGCGAACTGTGCATTCTCAGACAAGAAGCCATAGCCGGGGTGGATCGCTTCCACCTTGCAGGCCAGTGCCGCCGCGATGATCCGATCGCCGGCCAGATAGCTTTCGCGAACCGGCGATGCGCCGATATGCACCGCCTCGTCGGCTTCGCGAACATGGAGCGCGCGGGCATCAGCGTCGGAATATACGGCAACCGTGCGGATGCCCAGCGCGCGCGCGGTACGGATGATCCGACAAGCGATTTCGCCCCGGTTGGCGATGAGCAGTGACTGGATCATGCCTGCAATTCCTTCTCTATCACCGGTTACATCCGGAACAGGCCGAACTGGGCCTTGTCCGGCACCGGCACATTCAGCGCCGCGGCGAAGGCCAGTCCCAGCACGTCGCGCGTTTGTGCAGGGTCGATGATGCCATCGTCCCACAAGCGCGCCGTGGCGTAGTAGGGATTGCCCTCTTCCTCGTATTTCTGCCGCACCGGGGCTTTGAAGGCTTCGGCCTGTTCGGGGGTCCAGGTGGCAGCGTCGCGGTGCACGGTAGCCAGGACGCTGGCCGCCTGCTCCCCGCCCATCACGCTGATGCGCGCATTGGGCCAGGTGAAGAGGAAACGCGGGCCATAGGCGCGTCCGCACATGCCGTAATTGCCGGCACCGAAGCTGCCGCCGATCAGGACGGTGATCTTGGGAACTTGCGCGGTGGCAACGGCAGTGACGAGCTTCGCGCCGTTCTTGGCGATCCCTTCCGCTTCGTATTTGCCCCCGACCATGAAGCCCGAAATGTTCTGAAGGAACAGCAGCGGAATGCGCCGCTGACAAGCGAGCTCGATGAAATGGGCGCCCTTGAGCGCGCTTTCGCTGAACAAAACCCCGTTGTTGGCCAGGATCGCAACCGGCATACCCCAGATATGCGCGAAGCCGCAGACCAGGGTCGTGCCGTACAACGCCTTGAACTCATGAAATTGACTGCCATCGACGATCCGCGCGATAACCTCGCGCACATCATATGGCGCGCGCACGTCGTCCGGGATCAGACCGTACAGTTCTTCGGCGGCGTATTTCGGCGGCTGCGGATCTCGCAGGTTGAGGTCGGGCTTCAGGTCAGGCTGGAGCGTCGATACGATGTCGCGCACGATGGTAAGCGCGTGTTCGTCATTATCGGCGACATGATCGACCACCCCTGACCGGCGACCATGCAGATCGCCACCGCCCAGGTCTTCGGCGCTGATGACTTCGCCGGTAGCCGCCTGGACCAGCGGGGGACCGGCCAGAAAGATCGTGGCTTGGCCACGCACGATTATGCTCTCGTCGGACATAGCCGGCACATAAGCACCGCCGGCAGTGCAGTTACCCATCACGCAGGCAATCTGCGGGATTCCCTGCGCGGACAGATTGGCCTGGTTGAAAAAGATGCGGCCAAAATGCTCCTTGTCCGGGAACACCTCTGCCTGGTTGGGCAAGTTCGCACCGCCGCTGTCGACCAAGTAAATGCACGGAAGCCGATTTTCCAACGCGATTTCCTGCGCCCGCAAATGCTTCTTGACCGTGAGCGGATAATACGTCCCGCCCTTCACCGTCGCATCGTTGCAGCCGATCAGCACCTGCCGCCCCGAAACGCGGCCAATCCCTGCGATCAGGCCGGCCCCGGGCACCTGATCGTCATACAGGCCATTGGCGGCCAATTGCCCTATTTCCAGGAACGGCGAGCCGGGATCGAGCAAGCGTTCGACGCGCTCGCGCGGCAGCAGCTTGCCGCGCGCCACATGCTTGTCGCGTGCGCCCTGAGATCCTCCCAAAGCCGCCGCCGCAACTTTGGCCTGCAAGGCCTGAGCAAGGCCAAGATTATGGCTGTAGGCGTGCTTATAGTCGTCACCGCCGACCTGAACTTTGCTCTCGATGACCGGCGCGCTCATGCTCCGATCAACTCTCGGCCGATCAGCATCCGCCGGATTTCGTTGGTCCCTGCCCCGATGTCCAACAGCTTGGCATCGCGCAGGAACCGTTCCACCGGCCAATCCTTGGTATAGCCGGCACCGCCAAGTGCCTGCACGGCCTCCAGACTGACGCGAACGGCATTTTCGCTGGCAAGCAGGATTGCCCCTGCCGCATCGAAGCGCGTCGTTCGGCCAGCATCGCACGCCTTGGCCACCGCGTAGACATAGGCACGCGCCGAATTGAGCGCGACATACATATCCGCGACTTTCGCCTGCATCAGTTGGAAAGCGCCGATCGGTTTGCCGAACTGCTTGCGCTCGCGAATATAGGGCAGAACCACGTCGAGGCAGGCCTGCATGATGCCCAACTGGATTCCCGCCAGCACGGTGCGCTCATAATCCAGGCCCGACATCAGGATGCCGACACCGCCGCCCACCGCACCCATGACATTGTCTTCGGGCACTTCGCAATCTTCGAAAACCAGCTCTGCGGTCGGCGATCCCCGCATCCCCATCTTGTCGATCTCCTGACCGATGGAGAAGCCGGACATGCCCTTTTCGATGATGAAGGTGGTGATGCCTTTGGAACCCTCGCCCGTCTTGGCATAGACCACCAAAGTATCGGCATAAGGCGCATTGGTGATCCAGAACTTGGTCCCGTTCAGAATGTAGCGATCGCCCTTCCGTTCGGCTTTTAGCTTCATGCTGACCACGTCCGATCCCGCTGCGACCTCGGACATGGCGAGGCTGCCGACATGCTCACCGGAAATCAGCTTGGGCAGATATCGCGCCTTCTGTGCGTCATTCCCCCAGCGTCGCAGTTGATTGACGCACAAGTTGGAATGGGCGCCATAGCTCAGGCCGACCGAGGCCGAAGCGCGAGCAACTTCTTCCTGCGCGATCACATGCTCGAGATACCCCAGGCCCAGCCCGCCCCACGCCTCTTCCACGGTGATCCCGTGCAGCCCCAGGGCACCCATCTCGGGCCACAGTTCGCGCGGAAACCAATCCTGCGCGTCGATTTGCGCAGCCAGCGGCGCGATGCGCTCATCTGAAAACCGTGCAGCGCTCTCGCGGATCATGTCGGCGTTTTCGCCCAGGGCAAAATCGAATTGGCGCATCCGTCTCTCCTTGCCGGGCAATTTACGCGCATCGGCAGCCTTAGGAAAATTGAAAGATTCGGAACAACAGTATAGATGACATCTATGCTAGACCGATATCTCCTCCGCTATTTTCTGGCTGTTGTGGACCAAGGCACGTTTTCGCGCGCGGCGGCGCAATGCAACGTCTCCCAACCCACGCTTTCGGTCGGTATCGCCAAGCTGGAGCGGTCGTTGGGAACGACGCTGTTCTTCCGGTCCAGCCAACGCGTGCAACTAACGGCTGACGGCACCCGGTTCCTGACGCACGCGCGGCGCATCGAGACCGAATTCAATCTGGCGCAACAAGCGATGACTGCCGTTTCGTCGGCGCCGGTGCTGCGGATCGGCATCCTGCACAGCATTCCAGGCGAGGCCATCGCGGCTGCCGTCGCGGCGACGCTGGCCGATGCGCCCGAGACGGCAATGGAAATCCTCTACGGGACTGAGCGAGAACTGGTCGCCCACGTCGCGCGGGGCCGGGTCGATGTGGCGCTGACGCTAGTGGACAGAGGCGGCGATCGTTTCCTCGAACGCACGCTGGCGCAGGAAGGCTACGCCCTGGCCGTGCCGGATCACCACCCCTTGTCCCAGCGCGACCAGATCGCTGCCGAAGAGCTATCCGACAATGTCATGATGGTGCGGCGCCACTGCGAGGCCTTGTCTGAAACCAGCCGCTATTTCATCGAACGCGGCGTTCGTCCGCGCTTCGCCATGCGAACCACCAATGACGAGCGCATTCTCCAGATGGTCGCCGCCGGTCTTGGCGTCACGATCATGCCGACAAGCTACCGCCATCCCGGCGTTGCTCGCCCGCGCTTGGCGGGTTTCGATCTGCGCCGCTCGCTGGGCTTCACGTTTGCGCACGACGCGGAACGGTTCGACGCCGACCCGCCCGCCTTTTTGCAAGCTCTCGGCAGCGGCCTCAAGAACCTGTGTGAGGGCGCGGCATCTGGCAAGACGATCCCTTATACCCCCCATGATGGTGGGGGTACGTAGGCTCGCCTTCGCTCACGTCCGGCCTCAGTCCTTGGGCGTGACCCATACTTCAACAGGTGCAATGAATTTGCCAGGCGCGGGTTTGCCTACGTGAACTCGATCGGCGGTAACCTGCTCCCCGGTCGTCAGGTGGAACGTCACCCAAGGTTTGGGCATGCGTTCAAACTTCAACTTCTGGATCGGCTGGCCAGTGCTGGTATTCATGATGGTCGCGATAATGCTCATGCGGCGCGCCTAGGCGATGGAAGCCGATCGGGTCCATGCCTCGCCGGAAATCTCCTTGGGAAAAACGGGAGGTATTTATTCGAGAGCCGGACTGTCAGCTTGACGCTCGACCCACGCGCTTTGCCGAAGTGAGGCTGCCGGGGCCAGTGGGTTAGACTAAGTCGAGCGCGATTGGTTTGGTGCTGGGAAAAACGGAGCTTAGCCGCTCGGCCCGAAGTCCGAACTGGCGTGCGACGATGCCGCCGATCAAGCCGCGATAGTCGGTCAACACCGGAAGGTCGCGCTGCTGGTTGAGGGTTTCGGCGGCGATCCGCACCTGGGGCCCGGTGATCCGGCCGCCGTTCACGCCGCCGCCGAGCACCCAGTAGACGCTGCCGTGGCCGTGGTCGGTGCCCTTGTCGCCGTTTTCCCGGAAGGTTCGACCGAACTCCGAGACCACCACCACGGTGGTATCGCGCCAAGCGTCAGGCCCGATCTCTTCTGTAAAGCCAACCAGGCCTCGGCCCAGTTCGCCGATCCGACCGGCGAGATAGCCTTGCGCCCCGCCCTGGTTGACGTGGGTATCCCAGCCACCGACATCGACGAAGGCGAGGTTGTAATGGTCGCGCATCAGGCGTCCGATACGGCGGGCCGACAATTCGAACCCCTTGGGGGTGACCGCCCCACGGCTGGCCTTCGTCATTTCGTCAGCCAGGGATTTGAACACCGTCTCACGCGTCGCGAAACCTTGTGAAACTGCGTTGGCCAGACGCTCGTCGCCCGCCGGATCGCCCTTGTACATCGCCTGGATCAACTTGGCCTGGCGGGGATCGATGGTCGATTTGAGATTGCCGTTCAGCGCGATATTAGGAATCGCCGCCCCCGCTCCGCCTTGAAAGCAAAGCGGCACCTGGTCGGAAAAGGCGATCGGCTTGTCCGAGCCGAGTGCCCCGGCCAGCCGCGCCATGAAGCCCGAGCGGTAATCGCGCGTGCCCCCGATCGGCTGGCCCAGTTCGATCGTGTCCTGCGTTGCGAAATGGCTGCGGCTCATGTCGTCAGTGCCCGCGAACGGCACGAAGGCGATCTGCTTGGCCTGCCACAGCGGATAGATACTGTCCTTGAGCGCGGGGTGCAGCGCCCAGTCGCCATCGAGCGACAGCGCCGCATCCGGGTTGCCCGGATCGGGTTTCGCCAGCCCGATCGTTGGGCGCGCGTGGTGGTAGAAGTCGCTGCCGACCGGCGCGACGATGTTGGCGGCGTCGTAAGCGCCGCGCAGGAAGACCAGAAGCAGCCGCCCCGATCCGGCGGCAGGGGCAGCAAACGCGCGGCCCGCGATCACCAGCGGGGCGAAAGCGGCGGCAGCTTTGAGCAGATCACGACGATGCATGGCGCACATCTCCTTCAGCGGCGCATGAATTCCGGGGACGACAGATACAGCGTGTTCCACTCCTGCTGCGAGGTCGCCTTGGCCAGGACTTGGGTGGTCGAAGCGCTCAGTTGCGGCTGAAGCGATTGGAAGAACAACGCGCTTTGGATTTGCGGGAACGCAGGCTGTTCCGGCTTGGCCCCGTCGCGCGGCTTGAACAGCCCGGCGGCGCCGCTACCGATCAATCGCGCGATCTCAAACCGCGTCGCCATCTGGCCCGGACCCGACCAGTCGGACGACGCCAACGCATAGCCGTCCGGCGTTTCGTGTGCGAACAAGCCTTGGCCCATCCGTTGGAGCCAGTTCGACAAGGGGTCGGTATTGAGGATCGTGCGACCATTATAGGCGAGCCGCACGGCAGACACCGCATAATGGACCGGATCTTTCAGCGTCTTGCCCAGCGATGCCTTGAACTCGGACGAACGAAACAAGGTCCGCAGGACGGCGGCGATGTCGCCCTTGCTGCGCTGAAAGGTCATCGCCATCCGATCGACTAGCGCGGCAGGCGGCGCGTCCCCCACGAAATAGGTCGCGAGTTGGGAGGAGACGTGATGCGCCGTGGCCGGTGACGCCGCGATCAAGTCGAGCGCTTGCTCCACTTCGCCAAAGCCGCTGCCGTGGATGGTATGGCCCAGGAACTGTTTATCGCCGAAATCGTGGCGCGCCGGATTGAATTCGAACAGTCCCGAGCGCAAGTAAAGCGGCTGCCATTGCGGCTTAAGCTTGGGCGCGGTGGGCTTCAGATCGACGCCGACCCCGGTCAGGATACGGGCCAATTCCTGCACGTCCTTCTGGGTGTAGCCGGAGCCCACCCCCATGGTGTGCAGTTCCATGATTTCGCGGGCGTAGTTCTCGTTGATCTTGCCGACTGCGTTCTGATCGTTGTCGAGATAACGCAGCATGGCCGGATGCCGCAGCGTCGCTTCCAACAAGTCGCGAAAGCGGCCCAGCGCGTGCGCCCGGATAGCCTGGTCTTCGTAGTCACCCACCATCGCGCGGATGTCCCGCTTGTTGGCCTGGACGTTGAAGTGGTTGAACCAGAACCAGGTCATTTGTTCGCGCAACTGATCGGGCGCATAGAGATCGCGCAGTAGCGAACGTGATTGCGCCTCGCGATTGAGATCGTTCAGGGCTTTGTTGTAGGCATCACGCGCCGCTTTCTTCTCGACCGGGTCGGTGATCGCATTCGCCGCTTTGTTCTGGGCATCGATCTCGACCACCAGCTGCGCCATGGGCTCGCGCGAAATGCGCATGGCATCGACTTGCGCCTGGGCTTCAGGCGGCAGCTTTGACGGCGGCGCACGTAGCTGTTCGTCGATAAAGCGTGACGGCCCGCCATCCGCTATGTCCTTGACGCTCGCCTCATCGACGCCCCAAGTCAACCGGTTGACGAGTGCTATATCGGCGGGGTCCGGGGCGGCATGGGCGGGAACGGCCAACAAACCGGTCGCCAAGCTGCATACTGCCAAACCATGCCAGGAAGTGCGCCGTAATTCGCGACGATTTCCGTTGGTAGCCATAACCCGACGTCCAAAATGCCCGCTCTGTCGCAGGCATCGCCTTCGTATGCCTTACAACCTGAATGGAGTCGGAATTTACCCCACTTTTGGGGGACGCCTTCCAGTCGACACTCTGGCCCCCAACCGCTTGTTGTTTTTTCAGGAGCAAATTCGGGCTAGTCGCGCTTTTAGAGCGTTTTCGAAGCAGGTGGAATCACCTGCTGACTCGGAAAACGCGGCGAAACAAAAGACTAGAGCAACCGAGCCGATGCAATCGGATCGGGACTTGCTCTAGCCGATCCGGACAGATCGGGTGATTGGAGTGAAAGCATGAGCGTTGTGGCCGCGGTTCTCTACCGGAACGGCAGTCGGGTCCGGGACCTCGATGTGACCGAGAAGGTCCATTGCCCGACCGACAAATCCGAATTCGTCTGGATCGGCCTGCTGGACCCGACGCCGGATGACTTGCGCTCGCTGCAGGAGCAGTACGCGCTGCACCCGCTTGCGGTGGAAGATGCCATTAGCGGCAAGCAGATTCCCAAGGTGGACGTCTACAACGACCAGTTGTTCGTAACGGCCCGCACCGCCGAACTGGTGGGGGACCAGATCCACTACGGCGAAATCTCCATCTTCGTCGGCCACAGCCACATCATCACCGTGCGCCACGGGCAAGAGCGCGAATTCACCAAGCTACGCGGCCAGTTGGAGCAGAACCCCGGCATGCTGCAAAAAGGCGTGGACTATGTGCTCCACGCCATCCTCGACTATATCGTCGATGGCTATCTGCCGATCATCGAGACGATCGAGGAAGATACCCTGGCGATGGAGCGTCAGACCGTCGACAGCTTCCTGGGCCGCGACGAAGTGATCCGCATCTTCAGCTTGCGGCGCGAAGTGATCCGCTTCCAACGCATCCTGATCCCGATGGGCGAAGTGGCGGCGAAGTTCGTTCGAGGGGATCTGCCGTGCATCGATCAGGACGCCCGGCCCTATTTCAGCGACGTCAACGACCACGTCCGCCGCGTGCAGGCCCTGGCTGACGGCCTCAAAGAAGTGCTGAATTCCGTGTTCGAATTCAGCAACTTGCTGGAGCAGCAGCGGACCGGCGCGATCACCCGCCAATTGGCGGCATGGGCGGCGATCCTGGCAGTGCCAACGGCCATCGCAGGAATCTACGGCATGAATTTCAAGAACATGCCCGAATTGGAAACCCGCTACGGCTATTTCTACGTCCTGATCGCCATCACCGCCATCTGCATGCTGCTCTACTGGCGGTTCAAAAAGTTGAAATGGCTGTAGCGGAAGTACCTTCTCCTCAATCTTTCGCGATTGGCAGCCACACCGCGCTGGCGGCATCGCCGCCGCGGTGGATCGTCTCGGTCGCCTTTACGTAGTCCGCAGGCTTGGCGTTCATGATCGAGGGCACCCAGCTTTGCGGATTGCGATCGTAGAGCGGGAACAAGCTGGACTGCACTTGCACCATGATCTTGTGGCCCGGCAGAAACACATGGTTCACGTTGGGCAGCGTCCACTGGAACGCATAGGTCTTGCCCGGCTCCAGCGCGGCAGGCGTGGCGAAGCCATTGGCGTAGCGGCCCCGGAAGATCTCGATGCCGATCCCTAGCTGATAGCCCGCCATCGTCGGATTGGCCGAATTCTCCTCGGGGTAGACGTCGATCAGCTTGACCACATAGTCGCTGTCCTGCCCGCTGGTCGCCGCGCGCAAGTCCACCTTGGGCGCGCCCTTGATGTGGACCGGCTTGTCCAGCACCCCGGTGGTGTAGCTGAGCACGTCGGGCCGGCCGTCGACGAAGCGCTGATCGTGGACCAGCCAGGTCCTCCATTCGTCACCCTGCATGTGGATCGGGCGCGGCAGCATCGGCACCGGCTTGGCCGGATCGGATACGTAGCTGTCGCTACCCACCTCACCCTTGGTCCACGACAGCCCGGAATTGGCCGTCAGATAGAGCGGCGTATAGTCCCCCGCCGGCCATTTCTGAGAAACCTCCCAGCGGTTGTCACCCGTCGCATAAGTCAGCACCGGCGGCGTGTCGCACTTGGGCGCGTTGGTCTTGAGGTGACAATCGAAGAACGGCTTGAGATACTGCTGGCGGAACTGCGCGCCGGTATCGCCTTCCCATTTCAGCGGGCCTAACTCGCGCGCTTCGTAATTGACTTGCGAATGCCGCCACGGCCCGATCACCAGGCTGACCATGTCGTTGTTCGCGTCCTGCGGTTCCAGCGCATGATAGACCGCCGGAGCGCCGTAGCTGTCCTCCTGGTCCCACTGGCCGACGACGAGCATGGTCGGCACCGTCAGCTTGCGCGCGCCCAGCAGCTTGTCCACCGCCTGCCCCTGCCACCAGGCGTCGTAGCTGGGATGCTCCAGCACCTTGCGCACTACCGGCAAGTCCAGCAGGCCGTAAGCCCGCGCGTAATCCCCCGCAGAGCCTGCCGCCAGGTACGCCGCATATTCGTCGCCTGTGCCCTTGGGCACCGCGCCGCCGCCCTTCTTCACCGTCTGGCCCAGATCATAGTCGAAGCCGAAGGTGCGGAAGGCGCCGTTGTGGAACCAATCGTCCCCCATCCAGCCATCGACCATCGGGCTTTGCGGCACCGCAGCTTTGAGCGCCGGATGCGGATCGACCAGCGCCATCAGCGAGGTAAAGCCCAAGTACGACGAGCCGATGATCCCGACCTTGCCGTTGCTTTCCTTGACGTTCTTCACCAGCCAATCGATCGTGTCGTAGGCATCGGTGGCGTGATCGACCTTTGTCTTATTCAGCGGCCCGCGCAAAGGCCGGTTCATGACGTAATCGCCTTCGGAACCATCCAGCCCGCGCACGTCCTGATAAACGCGGATATAGCCGTCATCGACGAAATCGGCGTCCATCACCGGCAGCACTTCCTCGATCCGCTGGCTGCGGTTGCGGGTAGAGGATTTGTCGGCATCATAGGGCGTGCGGCTGAGCAGCATCGGCCCGTCGGTCGTCCCCTTGCGATAGATGATGACGGTGAACAGCTTGGTCCCATCGCGCATCGGGATCATCACCGCTTTGCGCACGAAGTCCGCCTGGGGCCGCACCCAGTCATAGGATTTCACCTGCTCGTTGAGCATGGTGTCAGTGGGAGCGCCAGCCTGAGCCGCCAACGGCGCCATGAACGAGCCAGAAACGAGCGCCGCCACGGCGACACCAGCGGCAAAACGGAGTGATTTTATCATCCGCCAGAGGTGCCGCGAGCGGTGCGCGGGGTCAAGAGGGAGATAAGGGAGTGAACGCTACTGGCTCGACGAATATCAATCGGTCGTTTTCAGAACTCGATTTCGGCGCCCTCGAAATCGAACAGCTTGCCGCTATCGGGCGCCTTCAGACCCTCGATCACGTCCAGCAGTTGCAGCGCCGCGCGCTCGGGATCGAACAGCCGGCCAGGTTGCACGTTGGCCTGAAACGGACGCGACAGGCCGGTATCGACAGTGCCGGGATGAAGCGCCACAACCACCGTGCGATCGTTGCGGCGGCGTTCTTCGATAGCCAGGTTGCGCACCAGCATGTTCAGCGCCGCCTTCGACGCGCGATAGCCGTGCCACCCGCCCAGCCGATTGTCGCTGATCGATCCCACGCGCGCGGACAGTGCCGCGAACACCGCCCGCCCCTTTTTGGGCATGATCGGCAAAAAGTGTTTCGCCACCAGCGCCGGCCCGATCGCGTTGACGGCATAGACTTTCGCCAGCCATTCCGGGTCAAGATCACCCAGCGCCTTTTCCGGGCCGCGCGTGCCGGCATGGAGCAAACCGGTCGCGACGATTACCAACGTTGGCACCGGCCCCTGGGCCACATGCGCGGCGGCGGCGGCGATACTCGCTTCGTCCAACAACTCCAGATACTGCGTCCCCGTGCGCGAGCGGGCGAAGCCGTGAACCACGTCGAAAGCGCCTTCCTCGATCAAGGCTGTCTCGAACGCCTTCCCGATACCGCCCGACGCACCGATGACGACGGCAGAAGCTTTGGCAGCACCAGTCATGTCCGGGTGAAACGCCAGCGTTCGGCGTCGCTCTCTTCGGGATCGAAGCGATAGCCGTCGCTGTCGAAACCACGCATCGCTTCGATGTCGGTGATATGGTGCTCGCACAACCAGCGGGCCATCATGCCGCGCGCCCGCTTGGCATTGAAGCTCACGAAGCGGGGGCCGTCAGGACCAGGCTCCCGGAACTCCACCTCGATCACGCGGGCGCCGGTGAGCTTGCCAGCGACTGCGGCGAAATATTCCTGACTGGCCAGGTTCAGCACTATGCCCGATCCCTCCTCGGCAAGCTGCGATCGCAACAGCTCGGCGATGCGGTCGCCCCACCAGTCGGTCAGCCGCTTGTGGCGCGGCGCCCAACGCGTGCCCATTTCCAGCCGGTACGGACGGATCGCATCCAGTGGCCGCAGCAAGCCATAGAGGCCAGAGAGCATCCGCACATGATCCTGTGCGAAAGCGATCCCCGCCTCGTCGAGCGTCTGCGCCTCGAAGCCGGTGTAGACGTCGCCAGCAAAGGCGAACAACGCCGGCCGCTCGGGCAAATCGTCGAAGTCGCGAAAACGCTCTGCGTTCAGCTTGGCGAGGCGCGGCGAAATATGCATCAGTTCCGCCAGCCGCTTTTGCGTGAGGTTTGCAGCCGACCGCGCCAGGGCGCGCGCTTCCTGGGCAAAATGGGGCATCGACGCATCGAGCGAAGGCAACGCGCTTTCGAAGTCTAGCGTCTTGGCGGGGGACAGCAAAGCAATCATGGCTTGTCGGTAGCGAGGCCGGACGAGCGGGTCAAACCGCCTGTCCCCGATGCCTCCCGATGAAGCCAAGCCACGGCCGCCGAAGCGACCGTGGCTTGGAAAGACGCTACAGAGTGCAGCGGAAGCTGGGACGACGGGAAGGATAAACCCGGTCGGTCCGCGGATTGTACGTACGGTAGCGGTCTGAGCAACGAGCGACGTGTGCGCGCCAGCCGTTACCCCGCCAATGCGGCGGAGGCGGTGGGGGTGGAACAAACCGGCCGGGCGGCGGCGGTGGTGGACCGCGTCCAGGTGGTGGCGGCGGCGGCGGTGCATCACGGCGCGGATCCTCGTACCCCGGCGGCGGCGGACCATCCGGTCCGGGCTGGGCCAACAGCGGCGAAGCGCCCAACGGCAAGAGCAGCAATGCAATTCCAAGCTTTAAGTGCTTCAAATCGTGTCTCCTTGGATAACCTGATTTGGGTAACAATCCGGACATGAACCAGAAACTAACGCGGCTAAGGCCTAAATAGCCGCAGCAGAGTTGATCGCGCGCACAAGACGTTTGATCGAATGTGGCCTGTCGCTGTGGCGTCCAACCCAAGGATACGCAGCCAACTACGCCTCCCGGAACTATACCGACCGGATTTACCACGTGTTGGTTCGGGGGCGGATCGTCGCCTTGGCAAGATGAGGCGGAAGACGATCGGTCTGGAATCAAGCCAGTTATATTGCCTCGGTTAAGCGGTTAGCGTTTTCGACAAGACAGCGATCTGCAAAACGCAAAATGGGTGGGGAAATGATGCATCGAAATAAAACCCGTGTGGGGCAACTCGCACTTGGGCTGCTGGCAATGTCGGCCAGCGGAACCGCGCTCGCTCAGGGAACGGTTCAAAACAGCGCCCCGAATGAGGCCCCGAATGAGGGGGCCACAACCCAAGATATCATCGTCACGGCAGAGCGGCGGTCGGTAAACGTCCAAAAGGCGCCGTTGTCGGTCAGCGTTCGCACAGGTCAGGATTTGCGCAACCAAGGCAAATACAACCTCTCTCAAATCCTGGAGAACATTCCCGGCGTTTCGGGCGGCGCGTCGAGCGGCACCAGGGGCGGGGGCACCGACTCCCAGGAAACGGGCATCGCCATCCGCGGCGTTCCATCGAACGACAGCGCCGGTGGATCGATCGTTTCCAGCGTCCCAACGACGGCGGTCTACGTCGATGACATCTACAGCGGCCTTGGCGGCACCTACGATCTGGATCGGGTTGAAGTGCTGCGCGGACCGCAAGGCACGCTTTACGGCCGAAGCGCTACCGCCGGCCTGGTCGCGACCCATACTGCCAATCCGGTGCTGGGAGACACCAGCGGATGGGTGTTGGGCGAAGCGGGCAACTACGATTTGCGCCACCTGAGCGGTGGTGTGAACGTTCCCGTGGGCGACAAATTGGCCGTCCGCATTTCCGGCAATCACATCGCGCGGGACGGCTACGATGCGCGCGACGGCGGCGCCTTTCGCACCAACGAAGGCCGCATCAAAGTCCTGTTCAAGCCGACCGACGCTTTTACCGCCCTTGTCGGCGCGGCGTTCCAGGATAACCTCACGCACACCGGCGAATACGGGCTGAGACTAACGGCTCCCGATGTGCTTACCAAAGTGCCGCTTGGCATAACCGAGGGTAAAAATCGCTTCCGCCAATACTGGGCCAAACTGGATTGGGATCTCGGTCCGGTGTCGTTGACCTACATTCCGGCCTACCGGACCTGGCACCAGGATGCCGACATTCTGGTTCTAGGCCAGACAACGCTGCGGCAGAAGCAGTACACGCCGAAAGACAATTTCCTGACGCAGGAATTTCGGGCCTCCTCGTCGGAGGGTTCCAAGCTGACGTGGCAGGCTGGCCTGTTCTACTACGAAAACAAGCTGGACAGCCAGAATACGACGACGGTTGACGCGACAGGCTCGCTGGCGTTTCAAGCGCTGACCAATAAGACGACGCGCGACACGGGCGTCTATGCCGAAGCGACGTATCCGCTGACGGATACGTTACGGATTACCGGAGGTTTGCGTTACGATTATACGTATGTTCGCAACCTTCAGGCGTACACGTCCAACCTGAATTTCCCTACCTCGTTGCCCGAGAACAATGTGACGAAGGTTCTCACCGCTGAAGAGGCGACCAAGCGGTTCAAGAATTTCACATACAGGGCAAGGGTTGAGCACGATCTCTCGCCGGACAACCTGCTGTTCGCCTCGATATCGACTGGCTTCCTGCCCGGCGACGTGCAAGTCGTGACAGGCGCCGGCAACAAGCCCGAAGCCGTTACGTATTCCGAAGAAACCCTGAAATCCTACGAAATCGGCAGCAAGAACCGCTTCTTCGACGATGTCCTGCAGATCAACGCCGGTGCCTTCTATTACGACTATGGCGGCTACCAGACTGCGGTAAACGTCGGCAGCCCGTTCATTCCCAACTTCCAAAAGGTCACCGCACCTGCCCGCATGATCGGCGGTGAGATCGAAATCCTGATCCGGCCGATGGCCAACACCCGGCTTGGCATCAACGCCAGCTACGTCCACGCCAAGTTTGTCGATCGCACTGCCGAGATCATGAAGATCATATCGCAGGAGCGCGTTCCGAATATCCCCAGCACCACCGGCAACGCTTTCGCGGAACACGACATCATTTTGGCGGGCGGATCCAGCATCACCTTGCGAGGTGAAGTCATCTATCGGTCGGACTACAACCTTCTTGCCATCACGCAAGCTAACCTGGCCGCAAACCCGAACAGCAGTGCGTACATCCGCTCCAAGGAAATGGTCGTGGGCAACGTGAACGTGGGTTGGACGTCCGCCGATCGAAAATACTCGCTCAGTGCCTACGTGCGCAACGTCACCAACAATCGGACCGCCAGCGCCTTGTTCTTCACCTCGTTTTCGCCGATCACCGCCACCGGAACCCGGACCGATCCGCGCACCTTCGGCGCAGTTCTCCAGGCTCGGTTCTAGAGCGTTTTCGAAGCAGGTGGAATCGCCTGCTGACTCGGAAAACGCGGCGAAACAAAAGGCCAGAGCAACCGAACCGATGCAATCGGATCGGAACTTGCTCTGGCACAAATCGGCGCGCACGCGTTCCGGTGGCAAAGGGCATATCGTCAGCGTCATCGATAAACGCAGCCAACTACTATGCAGCCAGCCAGACCCTCGATATGGCTGGCTGCATAAAGCTGGACAGCCTCCGAAAATCCTGGATGCTTCAAGTCATCGGCTACTGAGGAGCCAAGCCGGAAATGCGTCTGAATAATTTGAATTTGAATTTATTGATTGTTCTGGACGCCCTCATCCTGGAGCGGAGCGTCAGCCAGACCGCAACTCGACTACACATTTCTCAGCCCGGCGTCAGCAATGCCTTGGCGCGATTGCGGGCTCATTTCGAAGACGAATTGCTTGTCCAGGTCGGCAGATCCATGGTCTTGACGCCCTTTGCCGAAAGCATCGCTGCGGCCGTCCACGAGACGATGGAAGGCTTCAGACGGATCGCCGCGGCTCGAGCGGACTTCGATCCCGCCACGGCAGAACGGTTCTTCACCTTCTCCTGCTCCGACTACGTATTCCTTGTCTTGCTGACGCGCGCCATTCGCGAACTGGCCATCGTCGCACCGGGGTTGAAGATAGCCGCGATGCTAGTGAACCATCGCACACCGGAACTTCTCGCGGGAGGGACGATAGATTTCGTCATCGCCCCCGAACAAAGGTTGCTTCCCGAACATCCCGCCGCCCGCCTGTTTTCGGACCAGTTCACCTGCATTGCGTGGACCGGCAACACGCAAGTCGGCGATACCCTTTCGCTGGAAGACTACGTCAGGCTGGAGCATGTCTCCGCCGCGCTTGGCCCGACGAACCCGCCCCATGTCGAGGAACAGTCCCTAAGCGCTCAGAATATCGTCAGAAAGATCGCCGCTTATGCGCCCGAGTTCAATTCGGTTGCCGAAGTGGTGGTGGGCACCGACTATATCGGCACGGTGCATTCGCGGGCTGCGGCCATTCTGGCCAAGCGGCTGCCCTTGAAGATACTGGAGCCTCCGATCCGCATCGAGCCCTTTGCCGAGGCTCTGCAATGGCACAAGAGCAAGGACGGCGATCCCGCCATGACGTGGATCCGCAACTTCCTCCTCAAGCTGGCTGAGGATTTGTAGACAGCGAAACTCTCAACCTGCGGTAAGTTTCAAAAGGCAGACGGCGCGATTGACATGCGCCGTCTGCCTTTTGGATTCAGGCTTTGGGTTTTCTCTCGTTCTTCGATCGGATCGCATAGCGGCCCGGCGACATGATGCCGTTGGGATCGACCGCGTCCTTGATCGATTCCAGAACGTCGCGCAGCGCGTGATCGTTGTAGGAATAAGTATCCATGATCAGGTCGTAGAACGCCGGCGCGGTGCGGTATTCGCCCCAGCCGCGTTCGGTGGCGGTGACGACCAGTTCGCGGATGATGTCGCGGATCTTGGCGTTGACCGTGGCCGAGCGCGTCACCGGCAGGCCGACCGCGAACAGGAACGCCCGCTCAAAGATCGCCGAAGGGAACTGCATCGGCGGGTACGGCAGCTTGTACTTGCGCGCCATGGCGGAAAACAAATCCATCGCCTCGATCGCGGCTTCGCCCGTGCGCGGGATGACCGGCGAGAAGAAAATGTGGCCGACCACGTCCTCGCCTTCGTAGGACACCATCGGCCCCAGGCTGAAGGTGCGCAGCGACGGAATGCCCAGCGGTCCGGTGTCGAACATCTTGGCGACGTCGGCCGCCGGCAGCGGCAGGCTGCGCACTTCGTTCAGCTTGAACTGCGCGCCGGGAATTACGCCCATCGCGTCGCGGATGCACTCCCACTGTGCTTCGATCAGCTTCTTGGGGCCATACATGTGCAACTCGCACGCCCAGAACGGAACCCCGGCAGTCTGCGCCGCCGCGTCCAGCTTGTTCATGTCGGCGCCGTTCGGGTCATTCAGGATGACTTGCACCGCGGGATCGATCTTGGGGGCCTCACCGCCATGCGCCGCGTCGCCGCGCACACCCGTGGTGGGGCTGGACAGCATCCACAAGCCTTGCACGATCTTGCTTTGCTCAAGCCGGCCCATGACGTCGATCAGCGGGATCAGGTCGTGGTACTTGGGGACGGTGATGACGCCGGTTGTATAGCTCTCCGGAGCCGGCATCAGCCAGAAGCCCATCTTGGTGACGACGCCGTAGTTCGATTGCTTGAACAAGCCATCGATGCGCGGGCCGTAGCCGGGCCGGAACTGCTGCCAGGTCTTGGCGGTCGGCATCGCGCCCATGCCGGTGCGCAGCATCCGGCCGTTGGGCATTACCGCCTCGATGCCGCAGCTTGCATCGAAGTGACCGCGATACGACGCTTGCGTCACGCCGACGCCGCCATCCAGCGCGTTGCCGATCAAGCTACCCCAGCCTGGGCTAGGACAGTCGATCCACAGCTTCAGGCCCTTCTCCTGGATGTAGTTGTACAAATCGAAATAGCTGACGCCCGGCTCGACCACGACATAGGCATGCTTTTCGTCGATCTCGACAATGCGGTTCATCCGCTTGAGATCGAGCACGACGCTGCCGGCGGTGGCCGGCGCGGCGCCGCCGTAACCCAGGTTCTTGCCGGTGGAGATCGGATAGATCGGAATGCGGTACTGGTTGGCGATCTTGACCAGTTCGACGACCTGGTCCGCATTGTCCGGTGCTACCGCAGCAGATGCCGTGCGCTCTTCCGCCTCGTCCCACACCACCGAATAGGAATCGCGGTAAAGCTCCAGGTCTTCGTCAGACGTGAACAGCCATTCGTTGCCGACGACTTTTGCAAACGCCTGGAGGGCAGCCGTGAAATCGGCCTGGCTAACATTGGGCGGCAATTTCATCGTCAGACCTCCTGGCGGCCCTGGCGAAATCGCGGGCCGTCGTTTTTCTCCATGGCCCACGCGTGCAGCGTGCCGTCGGCGCGCGAGGGCCGGTAGACGCGGGCAAGCGGCGAAGGGCCGACCGCCGGGGTATAGGCGGCATTGAGGAACGAGGCCACGTCCTGGCGGCAGGCGTGGTCGCCCAAATCATCGGCGCAGCGCTCGGTCCGCCCGGTCAGGCGATAGCCGTGATCCCAGGCGATCCGCTCCAGACAGAACAAGGTCGCGCCCGAGCTAATGCCGACGATCGCGTGGCTTTGGTCCAGCACTTTGGTCAGCCGGCCCAGCGTGACCGCGTCGAGATGGATGCCGACGACGGGCAGCGTGCGCCCGCGCGCTTCGATGAAGCGGGCCATTTGGCTGGGCATCTCGATGCTTTCATCGACCAGCAGCGCGTCGATCGGCCGCGCGCCAGGACGGCGGCGGACGGTTTGGGCGTAAGCGCCGAACCCGGTCGTGCCGGCCGCTGCGGCAAGGGCGAGACCGCTGCCGACCATCGTACGCCGGGTAATCACTTGCGCTTGCCTTGCGCGGGCTTTTTCGCAGGCGCTGCAGCGTCCCCCCCGCTCCCTTGCGAATGCGTGAGATAGGCCGCGACCAACGCCAGTTCAGCATCGCTGATCTCGGTCTTGCGGAACGAGGGCATGAACGAAATGCCCTGCCGAACCACGACCTTGACGTAATCGGGGCTGAGGTCCGCGCGCCGTTCCAGCAGTGCCGGCGGATCGCCCTGGTACTTGCGCTGCAAGGCCAGGGTGCCGGGGCCATCTTCTCGGGTGTGGCAATCGCCGCACCATTTGGCGTAGACTTGCTTTCCGGTCATCTGCGCCGGCCTGGCAGCCAGCGCCGCCGTGCGCGCGGCGGGGCGAGCCCATAACAGCGCGCCGCCACCCAGCGTCGCGGCCATGATGGCAACGGTCGCGATCACGCGGCCAGCCTTGAGCGTACCACCGTTCATTCCCCGCCTCCATCAACGCAGTGCGCCACAGAAAGCCCGGTGCCAAACGCGAAACGCGCAAGCACCGGGGCCGTTGCCGACCGGGCAATCGAGTGGACCTTTTCAGGGATACTCATGGCTTGGCTTCGTTATCCTCTCGTCGCCATCTTATCAGCGTATCAGAACCTGGCGGTTACGCTAACACCCCAGGTGCGCGGATCGCTGCGCACGACCGAGCTGCTGGTGAAGCCGGTGGTGCCCACGTCGCGGATACCCGGATTGGTCAGGTAGCGAACATCGCCGACGTTACGGACATAACCCGTGATGGCAAGCCCGCTGTCCTTGAACGCGAGCGTAGCGCTCAGGTTCGCGATGAAGGTGTCGGAATTGCGCACGAACGCTTCCGCTCCCAAGGCGGCCTCTGCAACAGTGATACGCGCCGCGTTGAAAGCAGAGCGGTAGATTCCTTCGGCGCGACCCGTCAGGGTGACGTTGTCGGTCAGATCCGTCCGCTGTTCCACCCAAGCGGTAGCCTGGACCGGCGCGACGCCGTCGATCTTGTTGGTCGAGAACAGGAACGCGTATTCCTCAGGGATGCCATCGTAGCGCGCATGGGTGTAGGCGGCATTTACGCCCACTTGGCCGTTATGCCAGGGCTTGGCGATGATTTCGAGTTCGGCGCCGTAGACCTTCACGGGCGCAACGATCGTATTGAACGTCGCATTGGCGGGATCGTTAGGCGTGGTGTTGATGCCTGCGGTCTGGAAGCCGCCGTAGTTGTTGTAATATAGTGCCGCGTTGACTTGCAGACGGTTGCCCAGGAAGCGGTTCTTCGAACCGATTTCATACGACGTCAGCGTTTGGTCATCGAGCACGACCGTTTCAGGCTTATGCTCTTCGTTGGTCGTGATCGCGACGTCGCCTGGCGAGAAGCCGGTGGAGATCGATGCGTACAACAAGTTTACAGGCGATAGATCATGCTCGATCCTGGCCTTGTAGGTGACGTTCTTGAACGTTTTGAGCCCTTCGTCGCCAGACAAGGTCCCGACAAGAACGCCGTCCCCGGTGTCATTGGGAACCGTGTAAACTTGTTCGTTGCGAACCCGCGTGTAGTCGTAACGCAGACCTGCGGTAACCCGCGTCGTGTCCGTGAACGAATACGTTGCCTCTCCAAACGCACCAATGTTTTGCGTCCGCTTGTGGGTTTCTGAACGATACACGAGCGAGTCGGTCGGGTAGACGGCCAGTTCATTCGTATTGCGCAGATTGTTGTAATAATAGAACAAACCGCCCTGCCACTTCAGCTTGGAATCGTTGTCCGAGCTGAGGCGCAATTCCTGTGTCAGGAAGTTGTCGACCGGGGTGTTGATGTACTGATTGAATTCAGGAGCGGTGCCGCGCGATACGCCCAGCGTATTCTGGTTCCAGGTCTTGTAGGCCGGCAGATACGTCAGGTTCACGGCGCCCAGATCCAGGTTGAACTCGCCCCAGAACTGGAAGAAGTGGTTCTTGCCCGTACCGATGTCGGTCGCCTGTGCATTGTCGTTCTTTTCGAACACCCCCGGAGAGGTCTGATCGTACGCAGTGCCGCCGCTGTTGACCTTGTTGTACTGCAGCGCCGCACCCAGCAGCGCCGAGAACGTCTCGGTCGGCTTGTACAGCAGCTTGATACGGGCATCGTCGGTCTGCACCCGGCCACCCAGCGCGGCGTCGTAGCCGTCACGCTCGTAGTGGTTGCCCGAAATGCGTACCGCCAGCTTATCGTCGATGATCGGGATGTTCACCGCCGCCGACGCCTGTACCATGTCGTAGCTGCCGACGTTTACGAGACCATCGGCGCCGTAGTGGTTCAGGTCAGGATTGCGGGTGTTGATGACGACGACGCCGGAGGTCGCGCTGCGGCCGTAGAGCGTGCCTTGCGGGCCGCGCAGGACTTCGACCTGGCTGATGTCATACGTGCTGCCGATGCCGTTGTAGACGCCGTCTACGTAGATCGCGGCGCTGGACGAGGTCGAGGTGACGCTGCCGCCGGTGCCGACGTTGGACTGGATGCCACGGATGGTCAGACCCGCCGCCGGGTTGTCCGTACCGCCGGTGATCGCGCCATTGGCATTCTCGGCCGCGCCGCCGGTCACGCCGGGAACGTTCTCCAGAATGCTGGAGAGGCTGTAGCGGCCCTGCCGGGTCAGGTCGTCACCGTCGCGGGTGGTGATCGCGATCGCGGTTTTCTGCTCCGTGCTGGTGAAGCGCTCCGCCCTCACGACGATCTCCTTAATGGCAGAATCATCGTCTGCAGGCGGGGTTGCCGCTTGCGGGGCTGCGGGAGCGGCATCCTGCGCAAGCGCGGGCGTAACTGCCGAACACCCAAGAACTGACGCAGACAGCGACAACCATATGCGATAACGCATACCTAATATCCTCCAATAGGCCTCTTATCAAGTCACCTGACTTAGTGGGCCATAGCTCTTTCGAGCATAGTGTTTAGTTGAAGGGGTTTAATAACCCCGATCATCAACGGGGTTATTTGACCCCGATGACTGTTGCGCGCTGGAGAATTCTCCATTCGCCATTACGTTTTTCCAGGATATCGTCGTAATGTCCCGGAAGACCCACAACGGTCTGCTTCGTCTTAAGGTCTGGATAGACGCTGACGAAGTATCCGTAGTGCGTAGCCCGTGTCGGGCTTTGAAATTCGAAATGATGGCTCAAAGACAAGTGCCAGGGCGGATTGTCAGTACCGATGGCGTTGACACCGCCAGCAGGAAGCCCGGCGGGAGCGGGCGGACCGCCCGGCCCTCCTGGACCACCGGGCCCACCCGGAGCACCGCCAGCACCCGGCTTGGGCGGCTCGGCTGCGGCTTGCTTGTAGGGAATGGTCATTTTCATGCCGGGTTCGGGTTGCACTATGATCTTGGCTTCAGGCCAGAATGCCTTGTCGAAGCGCGCCATATCGCGAAGCTCGAGGCCTAGCGTATAGTTGTCGACCGCCGCGTTCACGCCGACCCAGTCGTCAACGGTCGGCTTGTAGCTCGCCGTTCCCGCGCTGGGCGTCGTTTCTTTGGCGTAGGCCCCACCTGCGACCAGCATCAAGCTGGCCGCAGCAATTCCTGCCGTAAATTTCATAGTGCAACCCATTTCAGCATCCCCGGCAAGTTTCGTTTATTTTGTTTCTTCTTTCTTGAGGCGCTCGAGAACCACTGCGGGATCTTCTTCGACCGTCTCGTCCTTGTCAGGATCGAAGGCGAAGATGTCACCCGAACTGCATACCCACTCATGGGGCAGGCCTTCGGCACCGCGATTACGTTTGAAGATCTGGATCGGCTTCGACACGTAGGGCTTGGTGAAAACGGTGTCGTCGTAGATCGTGAGCTGGATTTCCAGCGTGTCTGGATCGATCAGGCGAATACGCTCGACCATCTTCATGTCCGGACCATGCGGACCAAACGTCACTTCCGGCGGCAACACGAACCGGCCCGTCCCCTGCCCCGGCAACGTGCTGTATTGGAACAGAGTGTCACCAAACGCCGTGCTCTCGACCACCAGCGTGTCACCTTCGAAGTGACCGATGGAGTCACCCAGATAGCTGGGGTTTGGACGCTCCGCATGCTTGCCGTTCAGCTTGATGAAGCGGGTCATGCTGCTGTTTTCGATGTAGATCGCGATCAGGCCGGGTTCGTAGAAGAACTTCAACGGCGACCCCAGGCGCTGGATGATCGGCATCCCCGGCGTCTTGCAGTCCTTGCCCGCGAATGGAATGTCCTTGATCGGCTTGAAGTTCTTGACGTGCTCTTTCGCCTTGGGCGTCAGCGGCACATCGTTGGGGTTATCCAGAAACGTGGTGACGCTCTGCCAGTTGCCGGTGAAGAAATCGGGCAATTTGGTAACGTCGGCCCAAGTCGACCCAAGGGGGTCGGCAGCGGCAACGGAAGGAAGAGCAGGCATTGCCGAGCATAGTGCGACGGCGAGCAGGAACTTGCGTTTCATCATGAAGCGACCTCGGCAATTACTTGGGAGCTGGAGCGTTGAGCGCAGGAGGCGCACCTGCGCCCGCGCTCAGCACCTTACCTGACGGCAGCTTGATTTGGCTCAGCAAGCCGGTCCGGTTGCCGGAACGCGCAGGATGGGCACTCACAGTCACCTTGTCGCCCGGCTTCATGTCCGCGGAATTCCAGCCGGTGCGTGCCAGCATACCGGCACTGCCACCTTCGAAACCCCAGACCTCCTGGGTGCCGTCGGGCTTGGCGACCCGCAAGTAAAGCCAGGAATGCGGGTTTGCCCAAAGCCACTTTTCGACCGTACCGCGCACGGTAATTTCCTTCGACATATCGAAGGGTGCTGCAGAATGGTGGGCAGATGCAGGAACGCCTGCAGAGACTAGCAGCAACGCTGCCATAACGCCCGACATGCGGGATGAAACAAGCGCCTTCATCAGATCATACCTCTCTAACTATCATTCGGAACGCCACCATCCCGTGCATCATAATTTACGATTCCATATATCACTGTTTTATATGACGCAAGAGCCTGCACACGATTTGACGCCCGGAAACCGGGCGCCTTCGCCATTGTAGATCGTGGCACGATTGCAGTGGAATGCCGCAATCTGGGCCGCCAAGCGAACTGCACCTGAATTGGTCGATGGCGACCTGGCTTCATAACGCAGTTCGAAACTTATTACTCTAAGATGAGGACTTCGAGTAGCGATAACGCCCTGTTACAGATGAAGAATGCTTGCGACGCAGGCGGTGGACATAGACCGGAACGGACGCGTCCGCCCCCATGCCGAACTTGGCATCCTTGCCGAAGACTTCCTGCGCAATTTCCACTTCCTTGGGCGCGTGCCCCGCCAAGGAGCGCTCGAACACGTAATCGAACAAGTGCAACAACGGCGCGGACCGCCCAAGTATTCCGCTATCACGCAGGCGTCCGGCAACCGCCGTCAACGCTCTGCGTAATCTTCAGCGCGGCGCTCCACGGCTACGTGCGTAACGGGAGAGCGCCGTGGAAGCGCCACGTTGTTCCAACCCAGGCCTTAGCGGCTCTGGGCCTTGTCCTTGACGTTGAGTTCGAGCTTGCCGGTGTTGGGATCGAGGTAATCCCGGTTGTCGGTGCAGGCCCATTCCTGCGGCTCGTTGCGGCGTTCGATGCCGCGAATGAAGCGGCGGGCCGGCAGGGTGTAGGGCGTCTTGAACACGGTATCGTCGTGCATCGTGATCTGCACTTCGAGCGTGTTGAAGTCGATCAAGCGATACCGCTCGACCAGACGCAGGTTCGGGCCATGCTGGCCGAACAGCGCGCCGGCCATCGGCGAGGGATCGCCGTCCTTGAGCGCCTTGGCCGAATCCTTGCCGAGTTGGAACAGTGTGGACGGCTCGAGCCCGGTGGTATCCACCACCAAGGTATCGCCTTCCCAATGGCCGATCGATTCGCCCAGGAACGATGGGTTGGGATCTTCGGTGTGCTGGCGTCCATCGGTGTGGATGAAGCGCGTCACGCCCGATGTCTCGACATAGACAGCGATCATGCCCGGCGACTGGAAGAACTTCATCGGCATGCCGCCGATGTAGATCGCAAACGGCATGCCCAGCGGCTTGCAGTTGGTGAACGGGCTGTCTTCGGCCTGCTTGTTGTTCTTGATCTGCGCCAGCGCCTCGGGCGTGTAGTTCGGGGGCGTGGGGAAATCGTCGACGATCGGGCTGATCGACTGCCAGGTGCCTTGCCAGAAGTCAGGCAGCTTGGCGATGTCTTCCCAGGCCTTGGTCTGCTCTTCCTTGGACTTGGGCTTTGCCACGTTCTGGGCCACGTCCTGAGCGTAACCGGCCTGGGCAGTCAGCGCCAGCGCGGCGAGCGAACACGCACAGCCGCGCAGCAGACGGGTTACCGCATGCCTTGCAGGGCGCTGGGATGGGGTGAGAACAGGGCTCATTTGTAGGGGGTTCCCTGGGGCTTGGTCGGAAGCTTGCCCGGACCGCCGGCAAGATCCTGGCCGGTCGAACCAGCCGGGTCGGTCAGCACTTTGCCGTTGCTCAGGAACACGTTCTTGAGCGCGCCGATGTGGCTGCCGTCACGGCCGGGATGAACGTCGACCACGATCTTGTCGCCCACCTTGACGTCCGAAGCTTTCCAGCCCCAGCGGCTCATCATGTTAGGGCTCGATGCCACGATCGACCATTCCTCGGTCGTGCCGTCCGCCTTCTTGACCACCACCGTCAGCCAGGTGTGCGGATTGCTCCACGCCCAGCCGCGCACGGTGCCGGTCAGCGCCGTCATCTTCGCCATGTCGAACTTGCCGAACGAGTGATGCGCGCTCGCCGTCTGGCTGCACAATACTGCAACGACAGCAACAGCAAGCCCGCGCGCAAACCTCCGGATCGATTTTTTATTATTCATGTGTCTCACCCAAACGTGTGGCTGATAATGAAGCTCTCCAGCTAAAAGCCGGACAGCTCAGTAATTAGAGTCAGATTACTGCGGTGCGCCGACCGGCGGCGCCGCACCCGCGCCGGAGCTCAGCATTTTGCCCGATGGCAACTTGATCTGGCTTAGCAAGCCGGTGCGATTGCCCGAGCGAGCCGGATGAGCATTGACGGTGACTTTGTCGCCCGGCTTCATATCGGCGGAATTCCAGCCGGTGCGCGCCAACATGCCCGCGCTACCACCCTCGAAACCCCAGACTTCCTGGGTCCCGTCGGGCTTTTGGACCCGTAGGTAGAGCCAGGAATGCGGGTTCGCCCAAAGCCATTTTTCCACCGTGCCGCGCACAGTAATCTGCTTCGACATGTCAAAGGGGGCGGCCGAATGGTGCGCCGATGCAGGAACAGCCCCTGAGGCCAGCAAAAGCGCTGCCAAAACGCCCGACAAACGGGAGGAACCAAGTGCCTTCATTTGTTCATACCTCTTAACTGTCCCTCGGAATTTGACCATTCCGAGTATCACTATCCAACATACCATATATCACGTATACGCATATCACAAGTAGTGGCAATGCATCGGCGATCGGTACACGCGGATACCGTGACAGCCCTTCGGTAGGTCCAAGAAGCCTCGAGCGACTAGAGCAACCGATCCGATTGCACCGGCTCGGTTGCCCTAGACTCTTGTTTCGCCGCGTTTTCCGAGTCAGCAGGTGACCCCACCTGCTTCGAAAGCGCTCTAGGCAGCCTCAATCCGCCAGGGCTGCAGAATTTCGGGCGGCGGCGCTTTGATCTCGGCGATCAGACCTCGATCGTTCAGCACATAGAGGAGAAAACCGTGGGTCCGCTGGACCTCGCCGGCCTTCAGCGGGCGACCGAAGATCGTCGTGTCGTCGCAATCCTTGATGCACCGCAATTTGCTGTGAACCTCGGCTGCGGCGCCCGTGGCGTCTGAACAGAAAAACAGGACGTCGAGAGTTTCTCTGACGTAGGGACGTTGGCGGGCATAGAAATTCGACACCTCCGCCTTGCCCCGAATATTCATCACGAACTTGATGTCGTCGGCGTAAAAATCGACCACTTTCGGATCGCTGGCATTCATGAAGCGGACATAGCGATCGTAAGCCGCCCTATCGAACAAAACGCGACGCGGGGCAGCCATCCCCGGAAGCGGTAGCAGCGCCGCAGACCCGGCGGCAAAAGCTACTAGACACTGGCGTCGCGGGAGCTTTGTTTGCGCAAGTGTCGTCATCATATCTCGCCTTTGTCATCGCGCCTACTTCGCGTTAACCCGTCGTGGCGGCAACGGCTAGGTGTTTGATCCCACGG
>NZ_AKFJ01000149.1 GCF_000272475.1 Novosphingobium sp. Rr 2-17 | reverse complement strand
CGGAAACCATCTTGGCCAGCGCCCATGCGCGGACGCACCCAAAGGCCGGACATATGGACGCAAGCGATTAGATCAAATCACTGTGACCGCCTTGCAGGGAGGAGGCCGTCCACATATGAATATTACGACATCATCGGTTAGCTCCTTGAGATTGGGATCCAGGCTGGCCTCTGATTGATGCGGCTCGGCGAACGAACCTGATCCAGCTCACATACGGTCGCCGTTTAACGGCTGCACCATTATCCCGCGTACGGCGGGCTCGGGCTCAGGAAAGCGAAACCATTCTACTGGACGGCATTGAAAGCCAACGTTTACGCCGGTTCGCTTCCTGGATCTGCGGAACTGATCAGGTTCCGGAGAACGGGTGGGGTGATTGCATCAAGCGGTTTTCATCGCGGCTCCTTCGATGAGCACGCCTGCCGTGGCATATTGCCATAAGGCGATGAGCAGTTTGCGTGCGAGCGCCACGATCATCGGCTTTTTAAGACGGTCGCCATTGCGCTGCACACGCTCGTGGAACCAGTGAGCCAGCGCCGTGTCGGGCTGATGTCGCAGCCATAGCCAGGACAGTTCGACCATGGTCATGCGCAGCCGGGGATTGCCCGCCTTGGAGACGCCCTGTTCGCGCCGCACAGAGCCGCTCTGCCATGGCGTAGGTGCCAGGCCCGCGTAGGCAGCGAGTTGTCGTC
>NZ_AKFJ01000148.1 GCF_000272475.1 Novosphingobium sp. Rr 2-17 | reverse complement strand
TATCTGCTGCCCCTGAGCACCGCGCAGAAGGTGCCGTATTTGGAGGGCCGGGGTGACCCGGGACCAGAGGCGCCGGGATTTCATCCTACCATCGCGGGTTCGTCGATAGGCCTTCTTGCCAGCGATGCGCTGCGACCAGCGGAAGCCAATTTCATGGAAATACAGATCGGCATGTTCCGGGCTGATATGGTGAAATACGCCAGCGACGGTCCGCCGTACTCTCGAGTTGAAGCCTTCGGCTGAATTGGCATGCACATCGCCACGAACGTATTCCTGCTTCGAGTGCCGCACCGTCTCGTGCGTGACGAAATTATGCCCCAGAGCCACGAACGATTTCCACTCATCGCTGATCAGGTGGGCGGTGCGCTGGACATCCTTTTCCAGCACGCGGGCGGTTTCGTTCGCCGATAAGTTCTTCACGACGGAGGCCCGCGCGGCACCGGCCGGAGAGCCTGGGAGGTCGTCGGTTGGCCGCTGAACGACGGCAAGAACGGGGGTTTTCAACGTCTTGCGAAGCCCTTTGCGTCCCCGGCCAGGATCAGGACCGTCCACACCCTTCTTCGGTTCGCCTCCAACGTAGAAGCCATCGATCTCGACCGTGCCACCAAGCGGATCATCCTGTGCCATCATTAGTCTCAGGGCGTGGCCCAATCGCCATGCCGTCGGCTGACTGATGCCCAGTGCCTCCGCCAGCCTTACCGAGGACAAACCCTTGTCGGATTGGAGGATGAGCCACATAGCTTTCAGCCAGATGCCTAGCGGAAGCTTGGTGGAGTGCAGCGGCGTTCGGGTGGTAACGGTAAACTGGAACCGACAATCAGTACCCGAGCATTGATAGAGACCAGGCCGTGCGCGGTGTCTGCCCGTATCACGGCCCGCAAGTGCTATCGAACGGGTGGATCCGCAGGCCGGGCAAGCTCGACCGTCTGGCCAGATCATCGCCTCGAGTAGGCGCCGACAGCGCTCCTCATCTGCGAACGCCATGATCATGTCGTCCACCGTCCGGATCGATGAAAGGAACAGATGCACCGCTTCGGACATTGCCGTCTCCTGGATGTTCTATCCCGCTGAGAATCGCATCAAACTCCAGATAATGCAATGTTCCGCTGTCTTTCGTTGATAAGC
>NZ_AKFJ01000147.1 GCF_000272475.1 Novosphingobium sp. Rr 2-17 | reverse complement strand
AACCCGCCGACAATGCCGACGGGCAGCGGCGCGACGATGCGGTTCCCATCCGTTCCTGCCACCGCTCGCGGCGATAGCGGACCACCTCCACGCTGATCCGAAGATCCTGAACCAGAACGTCTTCGTAGCCTTTGAAACGTGACCCGACCGGAACCGTCGCCTTGAGGGTTACCTCGCGGCTGATCGTCAGCTTCGACTTTACCGCACCTCGGGTGCGCTTGCGCCGCGCCTTGCCACTGGGCGCAGTAGCCTTCTCCATCCCGGACGGCTTCGATTTATTGAACTTTGGCCGGGGTGGGAGCCCCTTGAGATGGGCAATCTCGTCCTTCAGTGCCTGGTTCTCATCCTTCAAAGCCGCATTCTGGGCAGTGAGGTGTTCGACCTTTTCCTCAAGTCGGTCACAGCGCTCGACCAGCGCCGCTACAACACGGTGCAGATCCAGATCCGCCATTCCAGCGCTGATGTCATCGTCATGTGCCACCCATAGCGTGAATCACACTGCGACGACTTTGTATAGTCTGACCGCCCGGGAATTTGCCCCGCTTAC
>NZ_AKFJ01000146.1 GCF_000272475.1 Novosphingobium sp. Rr 2-17 | reverse complement strand
GGGCGAAACGAGAATGACCGCTTCAAGATTTCGGCAATAGGCGTCCAGGCGCTGCCGCAACGGCGAAAACTGGTGGAAACCAGTCATTCCCACGGCGACGGAGAATCGGGCGTTTCACGGCGGCGCGCTTTCCAAGCGCTGACAGTGGCCACTGCCACGCTCATCATGCTGTCAAAGTCGGGGATCGATCCCAACCAACTTTGGACGAGCTTTTCGTCCGTGCCGTCATTTGTGTCTATGGCTCTGGCGTAGACCGCTACCCTATTGTTTTCAGCAACATCTACGGAAATCTGGAAGCACTCGAACGGTAGATCGCCAGAGGTATAAAAAAACCTCGCGGGAGCGTCCGCCCATTCTGTAAACAACTTTGTATCCAGCGAGGCCGCCCACTTTTCTATGATTGGATCAATTACGGCATAGCTCGACATGCGTGCACTATCGCGGGGTCTGGCAATGTCCGCAACGGGCGCCTGCAGCCATGCAATCAAATTTCCCTGGAATGGCGGCTAATCGCCGTCCATCGCTCCGAACCCGACATTCCGCAATCAGCCAGTTTCCGCCGAAAATCTGCCCGGCAGCACTGCGCC
>NZ_AKFJ01000145.1 GCF_000272475.1 Novosphingobium sp. Rr 2-17 | reverse complement strand
GAAATCGACCCGACGGCTGACCATTCAGCGTCCGACCAATCGCATGACCATCAAGCCACTCCGCCACGACAGCACATCAACCGGTTTTTGCGGGTGTCCAGCTGATCTTTGCATCTCGGCGGAACCGTCGGACAACCCCTTCGCCGATAAGGTGGCCGCTGATGCATTGGTAGCCTGTGAGGGGATCGGCCCTACAGATTATGAATTTACAAGCCTACATTGTCGATCCTGGTCAGGTGAACACAAATTGATTAGACCCTTTCGAGTCAAGGACCCGACAAACCTGAACATCAAACACTCACAATGCGGAACTTTGACGAGGTATTGATAAATGGACACCTTCGCAGCCAGCGCCCTATAACGCTGCGCAAATAGAGCAGAGGCATGAATGAATCTAATCAGGCAACTATTATTCGTTGAAATCATTCTTGCTTGGCGGAGGGGTATTTCACACATGGATCACGCCGAAGCGTCCACATCACCCCACTCTCGAAAGACCTCTTGCGCCCACGCAAGCTATCTCGCGAGGATCCTCATTTCATAATGCGCTATTGCTCATGAACTTGCGGATATCACATGTCGCGTTGTTGTCTCCAATGGAGTATAAAGACATGATGGTTAATCAAACTTTGTGCTTTAAAATCACGGACGAGTTGCAGTGACCTTCGAGAATGCACATTCGAAAATCAAAAAACTATTGATGCCGAGTTCATTTCTATCTTTTAGTATTTTGCTTTTTCTCGCTATTTCCACCCCTTTTGTGGAAATGAGTGGCTTGATTACTGAAGATCAAAAAAAGAATAGGCTCTATGCCTATGGAGTTGTTATTGTCCTCCAGATTGCAGCAACCTTTATGCGGGGATGGAAGCGGTCGGTGAGCATTTTTTGCACGCCCATCGTTCTACTGTTGATATGGTCAACCGCTAGCCTTGCTTGGACACAACATATCGACCTTACTGGCAAGCGAGTTTTTTTATTGGCGCTAGTTTATTCTGGAATTTTTAGTGGGGTGTGTGATCTAGGTTCGCGACGTTCATTGACTATAGTAAGAATATTTCTAGTACTTTCGTTGTTATTTAATGTTATTTTTGTCTTTTTGGTCCCAAATATCGGAACGCAAGTTTACGGTGAATTTAATCTCTGGCGCGGCGGCATGGCCCACAAAAATATTGCTGGCATGCTTTGTGCGGTTACTATAATTCTATTCACATTTGATTGCCAAAAATTTTCAACGACATTTAGGGCTGGTGTCATTATTGCTTCATTTGTGTTTTTATATTTTTCTTGGTCAAAAACGGCTTTAATCGCTTTGCCGATTGCTTTAAGTTCAGGGGCTGTTGTGCTTTATATACGAAGACGGTATAAATCACCTGAAAGCCGCATCAAAAATTATGTCGTAATTGCAGCGCGAGTGTTTTTTTGTATTGTCATGCTGGGTTTGATATTACTTACAGTACAGCGTGAATTCTTTATGTATTTAACCCAAGATACGACTTCATTAACGGGCCGGGCTGCTATTTGGCGTCCTATGATTCAGTTTTATTTGGATCATCCGTTGCTTGGGTCCGGTTATGGGGCTTATTGGGATTCCTCAATAAATCCCCTAGGTATAAGTGCCGATAGTCGAGGTAGTTTGAAAGATATTGATCAGGGGCATAATGGTTACCTTGATATTTTAATCCAAGTTGGCTTCCCAGGCTTTGCTATAGCAATCTATTGTTCGCTAGTTTTGCCATTTAGACAAATAGCTACCATGGTTGGCCTAACCGCTCAACGTGCTGCTGCCATTTCAGCTTTAATAACTTTTATAATGTTGGAAAATTTATCGGAGACCAGTCTGTTTTCAGATGACAATTTAGGTAGTACGTTTTTAATTTTAGCCCTGGCCTATCTTCATCACCATAAGATTAAGCTTCAGTACCGTTCACAGGCTGATGCAACGGATCCGAATGTCGTGGATAAGTTTGCGAATCCGGTCGAGCTTCGCTTGATGAGGCAAAACAGCAGTAGACCACCGGCCCAATCTCATTGATCGAAAGCTAAAGAAATTTTGATGGGAGGGACGACGCGTAAAATTTCTAGACCGGAATATTTGCAGCCGTCGAGATCGTTAGATTATTTATTTGATTGTTTAAAAATGCGATAACTGCGAAATTTTCCGGCTAATCGGTGCGTGATTTGATTCACTTGGTTTGACGGGAGAAAGCGAGGCAGTAGGCAAGATTGTATAGGTTGTTGGATCATTTAAAGCGGATATTGCGCATGGCCGTCCGCCTAAGAGTCCGTTTGATAGTGATCATGGATGGACAATTCTTCGGAGCATGGGGCTGCCGAGAGCGACATGGATCATGGCCTCCGAGACGTCGATCCGCTGCTCGTAATCGCGAACGAGCCGTTTCCAGCGCGTCATCCAACCGAAGGTGCGCTCCACGACCCATCGCCTTGGCAGCACCTTGAAGCCCGGCTCCTTGTCAGAGTCCGTTTGAGAATGTCAGCTGGAAACCTCGAAGAACC
>NZ_AKFJ01000144.1 GCF_000272475.1 Novosphingobium sp. Rr 2-17 | reverse complement strand
TAGGCTCAGGACTCATTGATCAGAGCCAGAAGATCACGGTGGCGGCGAGAGCGATGGCGGAGAAGAAAACCGTAGGGCACCGATCGTAGCGGGTGGCGACACGGCGCCAGTCCTTGAGGCGACCGAACATGATCTCGATGCGGTTGCGGCGTTTGTAGCGACGCTTGTCGTATTTGACGGGATCGAGACGGGATTTCCGCCCAGGAATGCATGGCTTGATCCCCTTTTGTTGAAGGGCATCCCTGAACCAGTCGGCGTCATAGCCGCGGTCTCCCAGCAGCCATTGCGCCTTGGGAAGGTCGTCGAGTAGCGCGGCGGCGCCGGTATAGTCGCTGATCTGGCCTGCGGTCATGAAGAAGCTGAGCGGACGACCGTTTGCATCGGTGACGGCGTGAAGCTTGGTGTTCATGCCTCCTTTGGTGCGGCCAATTAGCCGCCCGAAATCCCCTTTTTTACCCGCAGGCTCGATGCCGTGCGGTGCGCCTTCAAGTAGGTCGCATCGATCATGACCGTCTTCGGATCGGCGCCCTCGGCGGCCAGCCCTTCCATCATGCGGAGGAAGACACCCATCTCGCCCCACCGCTTCCATCGGTTGTAGAGTGTCTTGTGCGGGCCATAGTCCTTCGGCGCATCACACCAGCGCGACCCGTTGCGATTGACGAATATGATCCCGCTCAGCACCCGCCGATCATCGACCCGTGGCTTACCGTGGCTCTTGGGAAAATACGGTCGGAGCCGTGCCATCTGCTCGTCCGTCAGCCAATACAGGTCACTCATGCTCAGTCTCCTTGCGGAGCCTGAATCAGATCATCCCTCTCAGATCAATGGGTCCTGAGCCTA
>NZ_AKFJ01000143.1 GCF_000272475.1 Novosphingobium sp. Rr 2-17 | reverse complement strand
CTAGGTGTTTGATCCCACGGTTTGATGGTGCGATCCTTTCGTCAGAATGGAAGGAAGCCATATGGGACAGGTACGTCACGGGAGCGCCACGACCACGCACGCCGTCAGAGCAGCAATACAGCGATCGCAAGCTTCGCTCTCGGCGCTGAGCCGAGAGCTTGGGATCAACCCGAAGACGGTGGCGAAGTGGCGTAAGCGGGCGACGGTTGAGGATCTGAAGACCGGGCCGAAGGCTCCTCATTCCACGACCCTGACTGAAGCCGAGGAGGCGGCGGTTGTGGCGTTCCGGCGGCATACGTTGCTGCCGCTGGATGACTGCCTTTATGCGTTGCAGCCGTCGATACCGCATCTGACGCGCTCAGCGCTGCATCGATGTCTTCAACGGCACGGGATATCCCGCCTGCCGGACATTGAAGGCGACAAGCCGAAGCGACACCGCTTCAAGCGCTACCCGATCGGCTTCTTTCACATCGATATCGCCGAGGTGCAGACCGCCCAAGGCAAGCTCTACCTGTTCGTCGGCATCGACCGCACCAGCAAGTTCGCCGTCACCCAGTTGGTCGACAAGGCTGATCGGCGAACGGCGTGGGAGTTCCTCGAACACCTGCTGAAAGCCGTGCCCTATCGCATCCACACAATCCTAACCGACAATGGCATCCAGTTCGCCGAGCAGCCGCGCAACCGTAACACCGCCTGGTCGCGGCAGATGCGCTTCGACATGATCTGTGAGGCGAACGATATCGAGCACCGGCTCACCAAGCCGAACCACCCTTGGACCAATGGTCAGGTCGAGCGGATGAACCGCACCATCAAGGAGGCGACCGTCAAGCGCTTCCACTACGAGAGCCATGACCAGCTACGGACGCACCTCGCCGACTTCATGGCTGCCTATAACTTCGCCCGCCGGCTCAAGACGCTCAGCGGCCTCACACCCTACGAATACATCGCCAAAATCTGGACTTCAGAACCAGACCGCTTCATCCTCAATCCGATCCACCAGATGCCGGGACTAAACA
>NZ_AKFJ01000142.1 GCF_000272475.1 Novosphingobium sp. Rr 2-17 | reverse complement strand
GTAAGCGGGGCAAATTCCCGGGCGGTCAGGCTTTTGCGGTTCTAACGAGGTCTGGGATCCAGGGAACGTGGCGCGCGTCTGGAACGGCAAATCGGTCGCCGAGGTATTGGTAGAAGGAGATACCGAGCTTGGCGCATGTTTTCATGAGGCCAAGCATCGTGTCGCGGGCGGTGCGCCCGGCTTGGCTGACAGTTCCTCCGGAGATTTTCCGCTTGGTGACGAAGGTGCGGATGTCGTTTTCCGCACCGTTGGTATGGAGCGGGATTTCGGGACGATCGAGTACACGCAGCAACTCGGCCTTCTGGCGATGGAGGCGCGCGAGCAGCCGGTCCAGCATCACGTGGCCGGTAGTTCTGGTGAAGATGCGGGTGAAGCGAGCCCTCAGGGCCCTGGCCCGCTTGGGGTCGGGATCGCGTTGCCACACCTTGAGGTCGGCGTAGAACCACCAGACGAGGGTACGGGTCAACTCGATGGCCTCGCGGTCGGCCTTTGATCTGGAATGAAGTTTGTGGATCAGGCGTTCGGCGTGCACCCAGCACAGAGCATGATTGTCGCCCACGCTGAACTGTCCGGCCCCATCGGAGAGTATGACGGTATCGCCCAGTAATCCTTGCTCGCTGATGGCGCCCCACAAAGCCCCTTCGGTGGCGACCTTGACCGGATCGGGATGAATGTTGGGCTTATCGAAGCCCAGCATCTTGAGATGTCCTTGCCAGGCCTCGGCCGTGGAGAAGCGCTTGCTGCCGTGACCAGCGAGCTTCTCGATCTGAGGCGCGGCCATGTTCATCTCGCGCATCCTGGCCAGCGCGGCGTCATTGACGAGGTGCTCGCTGCGCCCAGCCTGGAGCAGGTTCAGGAAGGCGCGGCGGGATTTGGAGAAGCCGCTTCGGAAGACGGCAAACCGCCGGTCTCCCAACTGGGTCACATAGCCATTGCGCCCGGCATGAGGGGCTGCGGTGTCATCGACGTTTATCCAGCGCGCGCTCTGCAAGCCTGCGACCAGCACGGCCTGGTCTTCAGCCACCAGACCTTCAAGCCTGTGACTGAGCAAACGCACGACTTGCCGCTTCGAGATCTCCAGCCCCATCCCTTCGAGCAGCGTGGTCAAACGCTCGCTGGTAATCTGCCCCTGAAAATGGCCGGCCGCGATAAATCGCCGCAGTTCAGGACCAAACCCGCCGACAATGCCGACG
>NZ_AKFJ01000141.1 GCF_000272475.1 Novosphingobium sp. Rr 2-17 | reverse complement strand
GATCGCTCTCGATCAATGAATCATATGTGGACGACCCCCACTTACAAGATGCCCTAGCAGCAATTTTGATCGGATCGCTTGCGATCATATGTCCGGCCTCTGTGTGCGGTCGCACATGACCGCGGGCCAAGATGGTTTCCGCCACGCGAGTTCCAAACACGATAACGACCTATAAAGGCCAGTGATTCAAACGGAGTATCACGCGTTTCGGATCGATCGATCACACCATCTGCTCGTTCTCTTGCAAGTTCCTGCCCCAACTCAGCACGGTAGCGTTATCTGTGCTCCCCGTGCCGGGATGAGCTCTATTCCGCGTACGCTATTGAAGGCACTGCGCGGGATTTGTATGCTTCGCCCGTTATCATCATTTTCCAGGCGATACGGGCCACCTTGTTCGCCAGTGCCACAGCAACAAGCTTGGGCGGCTTGCGCTTGAGCAACGCCACGAGCCAGAGAGAAGCATTTTTACTTCGCCCCATCCGCACCTGGCGCAGGAGAGCGGTTGCACCCTGTATCAAAGTAGTTCGCAAGGCCTCGTCACCGGCGCGGGTGATGACGCCAGGCCTGGCCTTGCCAGCTGTCGAATGATCTGTGGGTGTCAGGCCGATCCACGCGGCAAAATCGCGGCCAGATTTGAACAGTTCAGGTGCAGGCGTTTTCATCATCAAAAGCGAAGCGCCGATTGGACCAACGCCCGGTATTTGCGCAAGGCGACGGCTGCATTCGTCAGCCCGGTGCCATGTCATCAGCCGGCTCTCAACCCTTTCGATTTCCACCTGTAACTGCGCATATTCGTGGGCGTGGAGTGCGAACAGATCGCGCGCCATTTCCGGCAGCGTCTCATCCGTCGCGATCCGGTCGAGCAATGGCGTGATATGCCGCATCCCTTTGGCAGCCGTCAGTCCCAATTCGGCCGCGTAACCACGGATTGCATTGGTCAGCTGCGTGCGATTGCGAACCAAGCGGTCGCGCATGCCGACCAACATCAGTGCCGCTTGCTGTTCGGCGGTCTTCACCGGCACACAGCGCATCGTCGGGCGGCTCATCGCTTCGCACAACGCCTCGGCATCGGCGGCGTCATTCTTGCCACGCTTTACATATGGTTTTACATACTGCGGCGGCAGCATCTTCACCTCATGCCCCAACGATTGCAGCTCCCGCGCCCAGTGATGCGAGCCGCCGCACGCTTCGATTGCCACCACCGTCGGCGGCAGTTTACCGAAAAACTCGACCATCTCTTTGCGCCGAAGCTTCTTGCGCAATACAGGCTCTTCGGCCGCATTCACGCCATGCAGCTGAAAGACATGCTTTGACGTATCCATTCCAACTCGGATAAACTGTTCCATGGACGGCCTCCTCGCTTGAGATCTTTGACGACCTCATTCTGGCACACTTCGATGCCGTTCGGGGGTCGTCCAACCCAACAC
>NZ_AKFJ01000140.1 GCF_000272475.1 Novosphingobium sp. Rr 2-17 | reverse complement strand
CGGCGGGCCTGAACGCCGCCGTTGCGGATTCCGGGTTCATCGCGCGCACTATTCCAATCTGATCGCGCGCAGCATTCCGGGAATTATGCGCGCAGCATTCCGAGATGATCGCGCGCAGTTTCGGGTGACGTGAAGCCTGATCGTTGGGACCCGTTCCCTGGCTGAACAGCCAGGAGGATTGGATGCCGACGAGGAGGGTTACGATGCGCCATGTGCGCGAGATTTTGAGATTGAGCCTGGATGCCCGGCTATCGACGCGAGCCGTGGCCGAACATGTCCGCTCTGGCGCGACGACGGTGCGTGACACGCTTAGGCGGTTTGCCCGATCCGACCTGCCCTGGCCGTTGCCGCCCGATGTCAGCGACGCGGATCTGGAAGAGCTGTTGTACGGGATTCGAGGCGTGAAGCCCGGGCGGCGCAAGCTTCCGGAGCCGGACTGGTCGGTGGTTGCGCGCGAGCTGAAGCGCAAACACGTGACGCTGCAGATTCTCTGGGAGGAATACCGGGCGGAGCATCCAGACGGATACCGTTACAGCCGCTTTTGTGAGCTGTTCCGTCGCTGGGAAGGCCGTTTGCCGCTGGTAATGCGCCAGACACCCTCGATCGTTGCCCACGGTCCTTAGTCCCGACGAGGTCGCGCGCCTGCTCGGCGCGACCACCTCGCTCAAGCATCAGGCCGCATTATCGGTGGCCTATGGCGCAGGACTGCGCGTGGCTGAGGTGGCGATGCTCAAGGTGCGCGATATTGACAGCGAGCGTATGCTGCTCCGCGTCGAACGCGGCAAAGGCGGACGATATCGCAATGCGATCCTCCCAGCTGATCTGCTCATCCTGTTGCGCGAGTGGTGGAAGGTCGGGCGGCGGCAGGGCGTCATGCATGCCGATGGATGGCTGTTTCCGGGACAGCATTATCTCAAGCCGATCAGCACGCGCCATCTCTATCGGATCGTCGCGGAGGCGGCGCACGCGGCCGGGATCGCGAAGAAGGTCGGTCCCCATACCTTACGACACAGCTTTGCGACCCACCTGTTGGAGGATGGCGTGAGCATCCGGGTAATCCAGGCATTGCTGGGGCACGAGAAGCTGGAGACTACGGCCTTCTATACCAAGGTTGCGACCCGAACTGCGCGCGCTGTCATCAGTCCGCTCGACAAGCTGGCCTTGCTCCCGGGACCCCAGCCACAGGCGGCGCCAGACGGCTGAGCCGTTGCGCACCTCACTCGAGGTCGCCGATATCTTCCGTGCCGCCGGACCTGCCTATCGGGCCGCCCATGCCGGACATCTGAGCCTCACCCAGCTCAAGGTGATGACGGCGATCGAGAACTGCCGCACCTCAGCCCTTGGCGGTCACGTCGAGGCCTGCGAGGACTGCGGGCATTGGCGGATCGCCTATAACAGCTGTCGCAACCGGCACTGTCCCAAGATCCCATGAGGGGTG
>NZ_AKFJ01000139.1 GCF_000272475.1 Novosphingobium sp. Rr 2-17 | reverse complement strand
ATCGCTTGCGTCCATATGTCCGGCCTTTGGGTGCGTCCGCGCATGGGCGCTGGCCAAGATGGTTTCCGCGGCGAGTGTTCCAAACAACCTCACGACCTTCGGAGGGCCATTGGTATTAACGGAATGTCACACGCCTTGGATCGATCGATCACATCATCTGCTATTCCTGCAAGTTCAGGCACCAGATCAGCACGGCAGCGTCAATATGTGCTCGCCGTGACTGACTGATCTCAAGCTGCGCATGCATGGGGCGGCGGTGAGGTGTTTGCGCGATAAACTTCGCCGGTCATCATCATCTTCCAAGCAATGCGAGCAATCTTGTTGGCCAATGCGACCGCGACCAGCTTCGGCGGTTTGCGTTTGAGCATTTCGAGCAGCCAGGGCGTAGCATTCTTGCCGCGTCCTGTTCTCACATGCTGAAGCAAGGCGGTGGCGCCGACCACGAGCGTGCATCGCAGCGCCTCGTCGCCTGCTCGAGTGATGATGCCTGGCCTGCTCTTTCCTGCCGTCGAATGGTCTTTGGGCGTCAGACCCATCCATGCAGCAAACTGTCGACCGGATGCAAAGAGCTCTGGCGCTGGCGTCTTCATCATCAGCAAGGCAGCCCCGACCGGCCCGACGCCTGGAATTTGCGCCAGACGACGACTGCACTCATTGGCCCGGTGCCACTTCATCAGCTTCTCGTCGATTTCGCCGAGCTGTTCATCCAGATGCCGATATTCCACGGCATGGGACGCAAAGAGTTCCCGCGCGAGTGTGGGGATTGCAGGATCTGTGGCGATACGATCGAGTAATGGCTCGACCTTGCACATGCCCTTGGCCGCTGTGAGCCCGAATTCGGCCGCATAGCCTCTGATCGCGTTGGCGAGCTGCGTTCTGTTTCGAACCAGCCTGTCGCGCATCCCCATCAGCATCAATGATGCCTGCTGCTCGGCGCTCTTCACCGGAACGAAGCGCATAGTCGGGCGACTCATCGCCTCGCAAAGTGCCTCGGCGTCCGCTGCATCATTCTTGCCGCGCTTCACGTACGGCTTCGACAATTGCGGTGCGATCAGCTTTACTTCATGGCCAAGTGCCCCCAGCAATCGTGCCCAGTGATGTGAACTTCCACAGGCTTCGATCGCGACCACTGTTGTGGGAAGCTTTTCAAAAAACGCTATCATCTCCGAGCGGCGCAGCTTCTTGCGCAACACAGGCTGATCGGCAGCGTCCACACCGTGCAGCTGGAAAACATGCTTTGACGTATCCATGCCAATTCGGATAATTTGTTCCACGGACGGTCTCCTCGTTTGAGATTACAACAACCTCATTCTGGCACATCGCGATGCCGTACGGAGGCCGTCCACCCCAACAA
>NZ_AKFJ01000138.1 GCF_000272475.1 Novosphingobium sp. Rr 2-17 | reverse complement strand
CCTCCAAATACGGCACCTTCTGCGCGGTGCTCAGGGGCAGCAGATAAGGCGCTCTTCGTCGGGCGGGATCGTTATCAATCCTTGAGAGCTGTCTTTCGTTGATAAACGCCAATTGCGCTAAGGGAGAACGCATCACGAACGTCAGGTAAGATCATGCCGCTAGACTCATGCGCCCCAGGTTGAGCGGCCGGCGTCCGGTCGGCATAGCGGCGGCACGGTCCCATAGGAAGTCACCCGAGGAGGCAATGTGACCCCAGCCCACGGGTGAGGTGTGCGCCAGCAACTCGTCGGGCACGGGCTCGCCGATCGCACGGAGGTGAGCAACCGCGTCGGCTATGTAGGTCGAGTTCCAATAAACGATGGCGGCGATGACGAGGTTGAGACCCGACGCCCGAAACTGCTGGGCCTCATGGGTGCGATCGGCGATGCGGCCCTGCTTGAAGGTGCAGATCGCTTGCGTGAGGAAGTGGCGTTGCTCGGATTTGTTGAGACCTGCCTGGCATCGGCGGCGTAGGGCTGGGCTCTCCAGCCAATCCAACATGAACAAGGTCCGCTCAACGCGGCCGATCTCGCGAAGCGCGAGGTCGAGCTGATTTTGGCGTTCGTAGGCGGCGAGCTTGCGCAGCATCGCCGAGGGCAGGACGGTGCCCGCCTTCAGCGAAGCGACGAGCCGGACGATCTCGTCCCAATGCTCGCGGATAACTGAGGTGTTGGGTTGGGCGGCTCCCTCGAATGAGTCCTCTAACGAACTCACTCTGGCACATCGCGATGCCGTTGGGAGCCGTCCAACCCAACACCTCAAACATCGACCTTCACACGGGCGCCCAGCAACGGCTTGAGCGACGGGTACTGTCCGGGCGCCTCGATGCAGGCCATGCGGCGATCGGGGAAATCGCGCAGGCGCGGACTGAATCGAAAACACAGCATTC
>NZ_AKFJ01000137.1 GCF_000272475.1 Novosphingobium sp. Rr 2-17 | reverse complement strand
CGGAAACCATCTTGGCCAGCGCCCATGCGCGGACGCACCCAAAGGCCGGACATATGGACGCAAGCGATTAGATCAAATCACTGTGACCGCCTTGCAGGGAGGAGGCCGTCCACATATGCTTCAACGAGCAATGGCACGCCTGTTTCCACTGCGGCGACGGTGACCGTCTCGGCCTTGGACAAGTCATTTCTCGCCATCGTCATCAACCGCGCAATGGTCCGGGCCGAGGGTACGCGGTGAAGCGTCTCGGCATCGATCTTCTCGGCACGCCGCCGCCGGGGGGCCCATTCGGTCACGACGCGCAACGAGCCTCGAAAGCCCTGAGATTGCATGGAGCGCCACAGTTTGGCGCTGTTGTGATGACCTGCAGCCCATTGCTGGTCAAGCCAAGGCAGATAGGGCTCCAATGAGGTCTCGCGGGTTCGGAACACGTCATTGCGCTCACCGCGCAGAACCCGGCGTACCAGGCCCCGACTATGGCCGGTGCGCCGCACGATTTCCTTGATGGCGATGCCACCTTTCGACAGGGCAAGGATCGCAGTATTGGTGTCTTCGCGATGAAGGTACCCTTCATATTGAAGCCGCTCGGCGGCGGTTAGCAAGGCAGGGTTGATGGTCATTGCCAACTGCCCGACGGATATGCCGCATCGACTTGCGTACGGCATCCAGAAAAGCCCGACTGGCATTCTCCATAAGATACCAGCGGTGGGCAACTTGCATAGCATCCGGCAACGCTTTGGCTGCCGCACGGGCATAGGCCCCCCGTGATCGCGCGCCACGACGGCGATCTGAGGCTGCCCAGCAAGCCAAGCTTGCGCAGTTGAGGTCATCGCAACGGATGTGCTCTGAATTGCGTTAGGTGAGAACGGGCACGGAACGCGGCCTCAAGCGGTCCGCCGCAAGCCAGCTAGGGCCATTTCCCGGTAGACGGTGGCGCGGCCGAGGCCGAGTTGCCGCGCGGCTTCGGTGGGCGACACCCCGGCTTCTATGAGCTTGAGCGCCGCGCTCGTCTTTTCCGGGTCGAGCGGACGCCGTCCTGGCAACTTGCCCTTGGCGCGCGCGGCGGCGATGCCGTCCTTCGTGCGTTCGGCGATCAAACGTCGCTCGAAATGCGCGATCGAGCCGAACACATGAAAAATCAGTTCGCCAGCGGCGGACGAAGTGTCGATTTTCTCTTCGAGGCTGAGCAGCGCGACGCCGCGATCTTTCAGCGCCGTTACGATGGTCAGCAGCTCGCCGAGCGAGCGGCCAAGCCGGTCGAGCCTGACGACCGCGAGCGTGTCGCCCGCGCGCGCATATGCGAGCAATGCAGTCAGCCCGGGACGGTCCATCGACTTGCCCGAGCGCACGTCCGTGAAGACCTTAATCGCGCCCGCCTGTTCGAGACGTCTGCCCGGCGACATCCTGATCGCCCGTGCTCACCCGCGCGTAGCCCAAAATGCCGCTCAACCACCGTCTCCCAAACGCTCGGTCTGTGGACGCCGACGGCGCAGGCGCGCGGCATACCCCAAGCCGTCCAGAGACTACGTCTCAATAAGGTCTTAAGTCCACAATTCTTCTCACCCATTTGTGGACGGATTTATCATGGCGCGACGCGATCTCCTGACCGATAGTGAACGGCACGCGCTGTTCAACGTGCCCGCTGCGAGGATCTCGCACGACACTATATGTTATCGTTGCGAGACCTCGCGCTGGTTGCTGTGCGGCGCGGCGACACGAACCGGATTGGTTTTGCCGTGCAACTGGCGCTGATGCGCCATCCAGGGTTTGGATTTACGCTCGAAGGCGGTGCGCCCGACCACCTCGTTGCGTTCATGGGCGAACAGATCGAGGTGTCTGCATCGGCATTCGACACCTACGCCGTGCGACCCGCGACCGCGTCGGTTCATGCGCGCGAGGTCGGAGACGCTCTCGGGCTTCGCGGTCCCACGAATGCGGACCTGCCATTGCTGATCGAGGCGGGGGCAAAAGCCGCTTGGTCAACCGATCGCGGCTTGCCAATTGTGGTCGGCATCATGGAAGCGCTGCGGGTATCAGGCATTACGCTGCCATCACCATCGGTGATCGAGCGCGCCGGAATTGCGGGGCGAGCCCGCGCCCGGCAACGTACATACGAAGCCCTGCTCGCAAGCCTGCCCGCAGAGAGCTTGGCCAAGCTCGACGCTACGTTGGTCGTCGATCCGAAAACCAGTCTGACACCGCTCGCCTGGTTGCGCGATATCGCCACTGCGCCAACGCCGGACAATGTGCGTGGGCTGCTCGATCGATTGGCCTGCGTGCGCGATATCGGGCTGCCCGTCACCATCGGGGACGCTATCCATGCCGATCGGCTGCGCCAGTTCGTCCGTGAGGGACGCGCCTCGTCCGCGCAGCTCATCGGACGTTATACGCCGTCTCGTCGGCGCGCGACGCTGGCGGCGATGATCCTGGACTTGGAATCGCGACTGACGGACGCCGCGCTCGACATGGCCGATCGCATAATCGGTGGCAGTTTCACGCGCGGGAACAACAAGCAGAAAAGGAGCTATGCCGAGACCACGCGCGACGTGGGTCGCATCATGCGGCGGTGGGCTGGGACA
>NZ_AKFJ01000136.1 GCF_000272475.1 Novosphingobium sp. Rr 2-17 | reverse complement strand
AAGATCGAAGAAACCCGGCTGTCCAACCATCGCTGCCTCCCGTCGCGCCCGGGCAGTGAATCATCTCACGCCGCTAAGCGCCACCAGTTTTTCGAGGTTTCCAGTTTTTCGAGGTTTCCAATTGCCTGTGGCCGAGGTTGGCACGGCGCACGTGCTGCTCCTTAAGTCAATCTGCGGTCATATCGCGCAAATTCTGCCTGTCCGTTCCCGGCTCACGCCATCACAAAGCAATGGCCTATGATGCCATTCCGGCTTTCGTCGGCGCGCTACACAAGCGGGAAGCCGTGCTGATGCAGGCATGGGCAGACTTCTGCCGGCACTCAGCGAAGACGGGAACGAACGTCCAGCCGATCAGAGTTGCCAAAGTCAACCGCTAGGATTACATGCATCACGATAAAGCGTCTGTCGCTCGAGCTTTAGTTGCCTGTCTTGTGGGCAGCTCCGCTATCTCGCCTTCCAGACTGCCTAAGAAGCACTCAATGCGCCTTCGAATCTGATCGATTATCATCATCTGCGATGATTCATAGAACACCGGAGCAGAACAGTATTCAGATGCGATCGCACGGTATTTGGTTTGTTCGTTGTGAATGAGAGGGAGGGCAACACGTCCAAACTTCTTCGCGAGCACGTGCATATGAAAGCGCTCACCAAGCAAAATATCTGATGAGTCACAAGCTGAGAGCAAGCTCTGCACACCTATGACCTCGTCGCTGTAACGAATGCGCCCGGACGATGCTGCGAAAAGTGCGTCACCTCGACCGAGATCATTTTGATTTTCGTCAGACATGTGCACGCAAAATGGAATGTACTTAAAATCCAACACGCCATCGAAAATAGAAGAAATTTCTGCGTAAATCGTACTAACGTGGCTATTGAAGCCCTGATCGTGAATAAATCTCGTGCTGGCAACATTAATGCCGACAGTAGGTTTATTTTTTTTGCCAGCTGTTGAGGTCAGTACCAGTTCCTCGACAAAATCCCGCTCAACATAGGCGTGTTCACAATTCAAGATACGGCGCGCCATATCCAACGAGTCGTGCTCTCTAACGGTAAGAACATCAACGATCCTCACTAAGTGGCGTGATGCAGCCATATTGAGATGGAAGCCATGCAGGCCCACTCTCCGCATTTCCACTCGGAGCCCGAAAGATTTGGCCATTAGCGCCAACGCGAGCATCTCATAAATATGATCGTGCGACCAGAACAAGCCACCACCCCCAAAAATGAGTGTGGTGTACTGTGGGATTAGCTTGTGAGCGTTCTCGAGGAACTCGGGGAATGCAATGTATGCCTGGCTTTTACCTACCAATGGCGGTCCATACGATACAACCGCAGCATCTTTATCTTGAGACAGAATGCCGAGTAGGATCAGGTCGTCCCCCAGATTGCCCGCGCCATAGCCTCCAACATACACTTTGCTCATTATGCTTCCCCGTCCTCATGACCCCCCATGAGAAGTATATACATAATAAATCAATAGCAATCCATGGGCTGTGCATAGACGCCGCTCCGCAGCGTACAGTGGCGATAGCGGTGGTCCACTTTGCGCCGAACTGATCTGCCCACGCCGAGTGGACCGATTATTTTGTTAGTGGATTAAACCCATCGCCGCCATATCCGGACGGAGGTGGAGCGAAGCGGAACCGAGACCCGATATGGCGATGTCGCCGTTTCTGGCGCCGGTGGTCGGTAACCCAAGCCGGAGGCCTCGAAAAACTCTGGCCTTCGAGTGGCAGATTTGATTCACTTCGTCGACGATGTGGCGGAGGTGATGATGGCAGGTCAGCCGGGTTTCTTCGATCTTTCGGACCGTTACGAGGCTCTGAGCGCAGAGGGTGATCCGCTCGAACGGCTGTCGGCGGTAGTCGACTTCGAGATTTTCCGGAGGCCATGGTCGCGGCACTGCTGCGCAGCGCTCGCGGCAAGGGCGGCCGACCGCCGTTTGAACCGGTGCTGATGTTCAAGATCCTGCTGCTAGAGGCGCTCTAGTCGCGGTCGGACGAGGCCACCGAGTTCCCGATCAAGGATCGCCTGTCGTGCCAGCGATTCCTGAGCTCGACCTGGATGGCACGATGCCCGATGCGACTACTGTCTGGCTGTTCCCGGAGCGCCTTGTGAAAGCCAAGGCAATCGATCGGCTGTTCGCGCGCTTCGATGAGGCGCTCAAGGATCGGGGCTATCTTGCTATGGGCGGCCAGATCATCGACGCTACGGTCGTGCCAGCGCCAAAGCAGCGCAATACCGAAGCCGAGAAGATCGCGATCAAGGAAGGGCACGTGCCCGAGGACTTGAAACCGGCGAAAGTCCGGCAGAAGGATCGCGATGCGCGCTGGTCGATCAAATACAGCAAGGCCAAGGTCCGGGAGGGCGCCGATCCCAAGGCAGCCAAGCCGGTTGATCTCGCAATCCCGATGTTCGGCTACAAGAATCATATCGGCATCGACAAGGCCCACGGGCTGATCCGCATCTGGGATGCCATCACCTCAACCAACCATCATGAAGTGCTCTGCCCCCAAAAAACTGGCCCATTTTGAGCTGGAGTTTTGTGTCTTAGATTTCCTTGGCTGGACGAGGAGTCGTGGCATGAAAGCATCGAAATTCACAGACGCGCAAAAGGCGTTCGTGATCAAGCAAGGCGAGGAAGGATCGCCCGTGGCGGAGGTCTGCCGGAAGGCCGGCATCAGCCAGGCGACCTACTTCAACTGGAAGAAGAAATACGCCGGACTTTTGCCGACGGAGATGCGGCGGTTGCGTGAGCTCGAGGATGAGAACGCGCGCCTGAAGCGGATCGTGGCGGATCTCACGCTCGACCGCGAGATGTTGCAGGATATCATCAAGCGAAAGCTCTGAGGCCGGATCGGAAGCGCGAGCTCGTGGATGGGATGTTGGCAGACTGGGGCGTGTCGATCAGAAGGGCCTGCAAGGTTCTGACCGTCGATACCTCGAGCTACCATTACAAATCCCACCGCACCGATCCGGCCCTGCTCAAGAAGCGCGTGAAGGAGATTTGCGAGACGCATGTCCGTTATGGCTATCGCCGCGTGTATTATATTCTGCGCCGCGATGGCTGGCTGGTGAACATGAAGAAGGTCTATCGCCTTTACAGGGAGTTA
>NZ_AKFJ01000135.1 GCF_000272475.1 Novosphingobium sp. Rr 2-17 | reverse complement strand
CGGCCTTGAGCTCACCGCCGGCACGAGCGGCACCAACCTCGTGGTGACAGCCGACAACAACTATATCGGTGCGGAGCTTGCCAGCCTGACCAACAGCGGCAGCCTGACGGCCGACTATCCAGTCTATGTGGCGGCCAGCGGCAGCCTGGGCGCGTTCGACAACAGCGGCACGCTCAGCGGTTCGATCGCGGCGATCTACAATGCCGGAACGCTGGGACAAATCACCAACACCGGCGTGATCGCAGGCAATATCGAGAATACTTCGACTTCGGACCTTCGCATTGCCGGTGGATCGGGCGACAGCTTCGGTACGCTCACCGGCTATGCGTCAGGCAGCCAAGGCATGATCACGAACCTGTCGAGCAACCTGGTGCTCACCGGGAATGTGCTGCTCAACGATGCGATCAACCTGGGCACGCACAGCCTGATCAGCAACAATTCCACATTGCAATTGAACGGCCCGGTCAGCGTGACTGGCAATTACAGCCAAGCCGGCGGCACGCTGGTGATCGGCGTGACTTCCAAGACTGTGTACGGCCAGCTTCAGGTGAGCGGAACAGCCAGCCTGACCGACGCAACGGTAAAGCTCGTCGCGCTGGGCACCGGCACGATCGCGGCCGGCGACGCCTACACGGTCGTCCGTGCCGATGGCACACTTTCTTACAGCAACCTCACCTCTTCGATCGACGGACTGGAAGGCAGCTTCTCCACCGTCAGCACGAATGGCGTTACCGGACTGGTGCTGACTGCCGACGACCCCATACAGACAGTACGGTTCACGGAAACGGGCGCGTCGGCCGGCGGCAGCGGTGTGGGCACCGGCGCGGCGCTGGACGCGATCGCAGAATCGAGCAGCCCGGCGGCGACACAGGTCATTACCGATGTCCTGCTCCCGCTCGCCGTGCTGCCTGTGGCGGATCAGCAGCGCGGCATCGTCCAACTCGCGCCGACCCAGTTGACGCCTCAGGTGGTCGCGATAGCGGTTTCCCCAGCGGTCAACGCAATCTTCCAGCACCAGGAAGTGCTGGCCGCCAATACCAGCGGCCGCGCGGAGCGCGGGCTTTCGGCAGGATCGCAAGGCCAGCGCGGAGCCCTGTGGGGCCAGCTTCTGTTCAATGCCGCCAAGCGCGACGTTTCCCCCGGCGCCTCGGCTTATTCCGCGAACAGCACCGGCATCATTGCCGGCGTGGACCTCAACGGAACCTCGAACCTTGCACTAGGCGCTGCGCTCAGCTGGGTGCATAGCAAAGCCAATGGCAAAGGTGATACCACCGGTAGCAACACTCGCCTCGATAGCTTCCAGGCAACCGGCTACTTCACCTGGCAGCCCGGGGATGCCGACAAGGCTGGGCTTACAATCGATGGCCAGCTTGGTTTCGGGTATAATCATTACAAACAGCAGCGCCGGATTGATTTCTTGGGACGGACTGCCAGCGCCTCTTTCGACGGACAGCAATATCTTGGCAATCTGCGCATCGGCTACACGATACCGGTCAGCAAGACCGCATCGTTCACGCCGTTCGCAGGGCTGCGCGCAGTGCACTTGTCAAACAACGGCTACACGGAAACCGGCGGCGGCGCTGCCAATCTTGAGGTGCGCAAGCTGAAGGTTGATACGGTCGGACACGAACTTGGCATCCAAGGATCGGCCATCTTCGACAGCGCCCCCGGCCGTTTCATGCCCTCGTTAAAGATCGGCTGGGCCCATAATTACGTGAACGGTCCCATCCCGCTGAGCGCTGTCCTGGGTGGCGTCGCCTTCACCAGCACCTCTTCGCGCGGTGGCCGCGATGGCGCAACGGTAGGGGCTGGCCTCGCCTTCATGCGCGACGATCAGATCAAGATCGGCGTGCAGTATGACGGGGAATATCGAAAGGCATTCCAGAGTCATACCGCCACAGTGAAGCTGACAGTAAACTTCTGATTCTATGGCGCTTTCGATCCATCCCATCCGATCGGAAGCGCCAAGCCCGCCATCAAGACGCACCTAAGCGTGCCGGGATCGACACTTCAGGCGGGATTGCCTGCAGTTGTCCCCCAGTCCGCTTCCAAGCTCCCGACGTGGTCGATTTGCTGGAATGGGTCTGCACACGGATTGGCTATCTTAAGGTTGTCAAAGCTAATTGGCGGTGGGGCAGTTGGCCGATATTGTCCGGGCATGGCCCGCTTTGCCAACCCGTTCCGCTTCTTCAACTTGTCGCCGGCAGTAATCCAGCTGGTTGTTATGATATATGTCCGGTTTCTATTGTCTCTGCGCAGCGTTGAGGACGTGCTGTTCGAGCGCAGCATCAATATTTGCTACGCGACGATGCGGCTGTGGAAGAGCCGATCCGGCCGTTTTTTGCAGCCGACATCCGTTGACAGCACGTTTCGCGGATCTGTGGGTTTCGGCATTGGCGTTGCTGGCGGTTGCGTAGATTTCCAGATAGCAGACCCTCCGCAATCCACCCCGTCCGAGGCGCTGACGGCGATGATCCCCGCTCGATTTGCGCATATCCGTACATCTGCTACTGGGCGAAAATGCAACCGGTCGACCGTGGACTTGATCCAGACCTGCCGCTGCCCCCATCTTGTGCTTTATCGAAATTCTTTCACGACTTCGATATCGCCTATGATTGCCGCATTGAAGGCATCCATCTCCTCGGCGGGTATCCAATATTCTTGGTGAGCCTTGCCCCCCGCAACCTGCACATCATAGCGATCCAGATAATCCCTCAGGACTTGAAAGCGGGTCACGAAGCCCGCACCGCTCGCGCGGACATTCCAATCGCGTGCAATTTTCACCGCGTATTCTTCGGTCGTCACAGGGTAGAAGATTGGTTGCTCTGGAAGCCGTGGAGGAAACGCACGCATGCCAGCCTGCTCGATAAGCTTTAGTTCTTCAGGGCCAACCGGTCGCCATAGGATTATGGTCTGGTAATTCATACGATCCAACTGCCACGATCAATGTCCGCCAATCAAGAGCTATGCCCGACAGCAGACGCTCCACTCCCCATCAATTTTTGCCGTTGCGGCAGAGCCTGGACGCCTATTTCTAAAATCTTGAAGCGGTCGTTCTCGTTTCGCTCAATCACGGTCGTTAAGTTTCACGTTTGCCGCGCCCGACAGACGCCGTTCGTTCAGCTATG
>NZ_AKFJ01000134.1 GCF_000272475.1 Novosphingobium sp. Rr 2-17 | reverse complement strand
AAGATCGAAGAAACCCGGCTGTCCAACCATCGCTGCCTCCCGTCGCGCCCGGGCAGTGAATCATCTCACGCCGCTAAGCGCCACCAGTTTTTCGAGGTGTCCAGCTTCCAGGCGCTTAGCACTTTTCGATGACGGGAGGCTGACGACAGGGATGCCCCGGCGAAACCCGCACTCACCAGCTAGGAACATACTGTGAGGAGAGGCATCCACTAGCACCCCGCCCCATTGAACCGTTTGGCCTTCCCAACGCGGCAACGTCTCCGGTGTGGTCTCACATATGGATGACGGCGGTGGCGCGGCATCGCAACCAATCAGCCCTATCCCGATAATGCAGGGCCAGATGGGTCTCATCGGCTGATCTTATAGATTTGCCCGAGGTTGGCAACGTGGGCGCTTCCAGTCTTTATCGGCATCGTGAATTTGCGCAATCGAGGCGTTTAGGGCCATGGCCAGCACCCGAATCAACAAAAGCGGCTTATGGCATTGAGACCCGATCGAACGATCCCTCGCACACAAGGAACGCGATCAGGTGCGCGGCGCCTATCATCGCGGCGCACACTGGGATGAACGCGTTCGCATGGCGCAATGGTGGTCGGACTATCTGGTCAAGCTCAGGGACGGCGTTGAGATACTGAGATCCAAATTCGGAACCTGATGAGTATCGCATGAAGCTGCCCCGCACCTTGGCGCGACCGCGCTCTACCTCCGCTTCGCTGCGGCCAAGCCACCTGCGGCGTCTCGTCGGCAAAGCCGTGACGGTCGCTGGCAGAGCCGGCCCGCTGCGCGGTCCGGAATGCGGACAGTGCGCCTTTGCGCGTTGGCGTAAGGTTTGATTGCCTGCCGGCTGGCGGGATGGGCGTCGCTCATCCTCTAGGCCCGCCGCGGCGGCGCGCAACCTGAGCTCTCGCTCAGGTTCTCCATTCCATTGCGGCCTTGCAGGTGCGCCCCGCCTCCCTCGGCGGGCCTTGCCGGACCGCTCCTGTCGCCCACCCCGCCCTCCGGCCGGTCAATGCGCGCGATGGAAGAAGGAGTGAAGGACCATGGAACTCAAGCACGTCGATATCACCCGTCTGTCGGTCGCCAGCCTCAACATGCGGGGCACCAGAATGACCTGCCAATGAGTAGCCCCTAGATTTCTG
>NZ_AKFJ01000133.1 GCF_000272475.1 Novosphingobium sp. Rr 2-17 | reverse complement strand
CCCAAGTTGAACACCCGTTTTGATAATTCTGTTTCGATTTAATATGTTACGGACGCGCGCAAAGTCCTTAGCACCACATTTTGGCGCTTGCTAAAGGGTGGGTTTAGGCTGCTTGCTCGCGGATGTTGGCAGGCAGCGCAACGCCTGTGGCCTGGAATACCGAGCCGATCGTCCCCACGGTTGGCGTGCGGACGGTGATGGATTTGCCGTCCTTTTCGATGGTGGCTTGTTGGAGCCGGTCAAGATCATTCAGGAGAGGTTGCCATTCCGGCTGGAAGCCCTTTTTCTGGCACAGGCGGGTGAGTTCCTTGGCCAGCGTCAGAGCCAGGAACGACACAAAGACATGGCCGCGGATGGCGGCATCGGACTGATGGAAGATAGGACGGGTGTCGAAGCTGGCCTTGGCTACCCGGAACAGGGCCTCGACCTGAAGCAGGTCACGGTAGCGGATGACGGCCTGGAGCGGCGTAATCCGGGCATTGGTGCGTAGCACGCTGATGCCATCATAGCGGGCCTCGTCGGCGAGCTTGCCCAGGTCGATCTCGAAGGTCTTGCCGCAGGCCTTGAGATAGCGGCGATAGGCCGAGTTGCCGACAAGGGCCTTGTCACCCTTCTTCAACTGGGCCTGGAGGCCATCGATGATCGCTTGCCGGTCGGCCTTGTCCTTCTTGGCTTCGGCCTCGTTGAGCGTGACGACGTAACGCTGGGCATCTCGTCCTTCACCGACGCGGACTTCCTTGACCCATAGCTGAGTTTCTCCTGCCTGCCGCGCGAGGGCCAGCGGCACCATCGGGGCCGTGTCGTTCAGCACGACATCGCGGATGACGCTGCTGGTGCGCTCTCGCGCACCCAGGATGTATTCCATCCCCAGTTCCTCGAGGGCCGCGATCGTATCGGCACTGATCATGCCGCGATCGGCCACCACGCACGAGCGGGTGATGCCAAAGCGCGTGCGCAGCCGGGTGACGATGGGCATCAGCACCTTCACGTCAGCCGTGTTGCCCGGCACCATCTCGGTGCAGATCGGACGCCCCTGCGCGTCGATCACGACGGCCAGGATCATCTGGGCAAGCTCGGGCCGGTGGTCCTTGGAATGACCACGCCGACCCAGCGTGTCGCCGCCTGCACCATAGAACGAGAGAGATGTGGTATCCATGAATACAAGGCTGAGGTCGGTGAAGAGGTCGCGCCGGCGATCGAACAGCTTCTCCTCGATCACGTCCTTCACACAGCGAGGCGCCAATGCGCCTTCAGCCTTCTCCTCGATCTCCTCGCCCAGCCAGGCCATGGCCCGATAGAACTGGTGGAGGGCAAGGTCCTCGCTGCCTTCAATGGCGTAGCTCTTCATCCAGTCGGTGCAGGCCCGGTCCGAGCCCGAGACGAACAGCCGGTGCAGCGTGGCCACGAACACGGCGCGCTCCACGGCAAAGCCGAACTGGCGGCCTTCCAGTACCTCTTCCAACACCGCATCGACGCCAAGTCGTTCCCACAGGCGCCCGAACAGCAACGGACCGCCAATCCTGCGGGCGTGGACCTGTGCGGGATTGGCTTCAATGGCGTTGAGAACCATGGCCCGCTCGCTGAAGCGACCGATCGATGCCAACAGCCGATCGAGGTCACCTGCTGCCAATACCGCTTCCTTGCGGCCCAGATTACGAATGATGCGCTGCTTGCTGCGGCCATTTTCGCGCACATTCTCTACCAGATAAAGGTAGGTATAGCCGTTGACGGTTTTCTCACGCACGAACATGCAGTTATTATCACCCGAAACTGCCCTCCAGAGTCAAGCATTATTGGCATTACAGCGCAATTATTTAGCACCACACATTTTCTGGCCGCGCAGGCGCAATATCAAAATTCAATGACTTACCAGACAAGGTTCGCCATCCGTTCCGCCGAAGCTGTTCAAGTTGGG
>NZ_AKFJ01000132.1 GCF_000272475.1 Novosphingobium sp. Rr 2-17 | reverse complement strand
CTCTCTCTCTCTCTCTCTCTCTCTCTCTCTCTCTCTCTTCGGCGAACCGTGCCATCTCCTCCCAGCGCTCGGCGGAGCGTGTTGAAGCGCCCCGGCTTTCTTGTAGGCATTTTCAATTGAGTCATGCGACCATATCGAGGGTCTCTATGGCTGCATAGTAGTTTGCCTCGGCTTCGGCAGGTGGGATGTATCCGATGGGGCCGAAAAGGCGTTGATTGTTGTACCAGTCGACCCAGCGTAAAGTCGCCATTTCCACTGCCGACGCGCTTGGCCATGAGCGCTGCTGCCAGATCACCTCGGTTTTGTAGAGACCATTGATCGTCTCGGCCAAAGCAGTTCATATCTGAGTCTTTCTAAGCTGCCGGGCGCATACGACAATGACTTCTATTGCGTCCCGACGGCGGTAGAATAACATCTGCGCGCGCCCCGCTTGATACGGTGGCACTCGGCCCAGCGCAACCTGGTGAGGATTTCAGAGCCTTATCTGAGAAGGGGGCTGACGCTTCGCCCATCGACGTAGAGCTGGCATGATCCGCCGTGCCTTTATCGAATAATCGACGATCTCCTGACAGGGTAGAGTTTGCGCCGCGGTGCCGAGCATCTCAAACGAGGGAGGGAAGGCGCGGTCAGCGCTGGCGAAAACGACACGATTGCCTCTCCGTTCCGCTGGAATTGCTATAGCCCGACCATCAAAACTTGCAGCTATGCGACGAACGAGCGTCGCGAAGGCCATGGAATTGTCGCAGAGGTTGGCGACCAGCAGGCCGTCGGGACCAAGACGTGCGCGACAGTTATCATAAAAGCCCTGCTGACTGAGCGTCGGGGGAAGGCCTTTGCTATCGAAGCCGTCGATGAATAGGATATCCGGCTTGCCCGCTGACGAGGCGACATAGTCAACGCCGTCGGCACATATGACGCGAAACCTGTGATCGTCCGGCGGGATGTGGAATTGCTGCCTCAGGGCGATCACATCCGGATCGATCTCGATCACCGTGATGTCGCAAACCGGAAGCGAGCGATAACACGCCTTGGCCAGAGATCCGCCGCCCAGGCCGATCATCTCGATATGCTTTGGCGCTGCCCTGAACAGCCTGAACCCCATCATCACGCGCGTATAATCGAACAGCAGATGATCGGGATCGCTCACCCGCATGCCGCTTTGAACGGTTGACCAGCCGAACAAGAGCGACAGTATGTCTCCAAAGCGAAACAGCATCGGACCGGTTGGACCGAAGGGAGCCTCCAGCGAAACCGGAATGTGGCCGGCGCTGCCAAAACGACCAGGAAGAATTGAGCCAGGATCCGGACGTTCGAGGCGCAAACCAAAGACGAGATCGTAAAACAAGTCGAGATCGATGTTGTCAGGGCGCGGGGGCCCGTCTGTCATTTACCTGCTCCCCTGATCCGGACCTATGAGCGGGACGGGCCGGTGATGAAGCCATGACGCCAAGAGCCATGCTGCGCCCGCTGCGACCCAGATCGCAGAGTGTCCTATAAGCCGATAGCTCAGTGCCCCCAGGATGGCGCCTGTTACCAGGCCAATCCACAGCAACAGATAGGGCAGCCACCCCAAGCGATCGCCACCCATCAGCGCGGAAAGCAGGTGCTGCCCGAACTTCACCAGCGTGCCGGCCATATAGGTGAGGCCGATCTGAACCTCTCCATCGCGCTCGAAGAGCGCGTTCTCCGCGCCCATCGCCATTGCCAGCACCGCGGCGGCTGCCCAATTGGCGCCGAACATGGCGAGAAGCGCCGCCACCGATAGCATGACCGCGATAAGATATATTAACGCGCTGTGCCTGGAACGCTGAATAATCCGGCCGCAGAGCGAGCCCAGCATGACGCCGACCACGAACGATCCGATCAATCCGGCCGCCGTCGCCGCATCCGAAATGTGTACTCAGGCCGACTGCAAGCCGCGTCGAGTTGCCGCTCATAAAGGAGACGAAAAAGCCCCCGAGATACAGGAAGCTCAAGGCATCGACATAGCCTGCAAGTGCGGCAAAACACGCCGCAAGCCACCATATCTTCCGGCCATACCGGTTCATTCGGCGTGATCTTGACAGGACGGCTTGCTGCCACCGCCATTCGAAAGATCCCTGTCCCACCGAGCAATTTCCAGGACATTCAGGGTTGCGACCCGGTTCAGGCGCGCGGCGTCCTCGGTTGCGAGCGATCGAGTGGCCAGGCCATGTCGGATGAAGTCCTTCAGCATCATGTTCTGGAGCAAAAGGAACCCCCTGAACCGCTCTCCCAGCTTCATGACACCCCGCCTGCCTCTGGACTATCCGCAGTTCCAAGGCAAGCCATGGTCATCGCAAACAGCGCCTCTTCCGCCCGTTCGCGGTGTAGTGAATCCGGTGAGGCAAGGTCGGCGCGCAGCCATTGCGGCAAGCGCTTCACCAGCTTTCGAATAGCTTCTCCATAGCCCGCATCGGGAACATCCGTGCCCTCCATGGAGGCGAATCCATCTGAATCGTTACTGATACTCAACGCAGCCTCTGACATTCGAGCCGTCGGTGCGCCTTCGTTCGCGAATCGGAGTTCACAACGCAGGAGCCAGTTCACAGTTTAGGTCCCTGGTTCACGAATGAAGGCGCACGGACACGAACGCTCACCTAACATAGCCATCATCAATTTGTAAGATTGAACTCTGACGTGTGAAATATCATAAAGGGGGGATGATTACATCACAGCAGCTGCGGGCGGCGCGCGCCCTGCTCGGGATCGACCAGAAAGAATTGGCGGCGCTCGCCGGCGTATCGCTGCCGACGATCCAGCGCATGGAAACGTCCGGCGGGCAGGTGCGAGGGGTCGTGGACTCGCTTGTCAGGGTCATTTCGGCACTGGAGCGAGCTGGTATCGAACTCATTGGCGACAACGCGCCCAGCCAGGGCATGGGTCGTGGCGTACGGTTGCGGGACACGCCCTCGGACCAACGCTGAAAACAAGCAAGAGCAAGGATTAGATGATGGAGCAGAGCGACGATTATGTTTATGATGAAGGGAGCGGCGAATGGATGAGCGCCGCTGACCTGGCGCATCGTAGCGCTGAAGCGGAGCGTGTTGAGGTTCGCGATGCCGTCGGCAATCTGCTGGCGGATGGCGACAGCGTGACGCTCATCAAGGATCTGGTGGTGAAGGGCGCGAACCAGACGCTCAAGCGCGGAGCCGTCATCAAATCGATCCGCCTGACCGGGGATGCGCAGGAAATTGGTTGTCGGCACGACCGCATCAAGGGCCTCGTGCTGCGCGCGGAATTTGTCCGTAAGCGCTGATCGCATACGGTTCGGGCAAAACTCGGACGGTTCGGGCAAAACTCGGACGGTTCGGGCAAAACTCGGAGCCGACGAATCGATGATCGTCCGCTTCCGCATCGGATACTAACGCCGGGGGCTATATGAGCGATATCACCGAACGGATCATTAAGATCGTAGTGGAAAGTATGGGTGTCTATCCTGATCAGGTGACGCCCGAAGCCAGCTTTCTCAAGGACCTTGGTGGTGATAGCCTCGACGTCGTAGAACTGGTGATGGCTCTCGAGGATGAGTTTGGTATCACCATATCTGACGGGGATGTGGCGCAGATCACTAGTGTACAAGACGCAATTCTCTATGTCGAAAGCGCCAGGTCGGGCTGAATTCCGACAGCACTATTGCCAGCATCGCGAACGGGGTTCTTCGGGGAAGTTATTTTCCGCTGAGACAGCCCCCACAACAGCTCTGCCCGAAGTCCTTCCGACGCCTGGATGTCACTTGTGGAAGCGACTGAAGCCTGATCCGATCAGGCTGGAGGGGCCACGCTCCAATCGCCCTTGGTTTTCGAATACTTCCTTGGTCCGCGAAGGGCGTCAACAGGTTCGAAGATGTCTAGCATGTCGCCGGACGTGGCGGCAGCGGCCATCCTGGTCTGTTTATAGACGTCGGGGGTCGCGGCATCTTGCTGAATCCTTGCACGGCAAGCGCGGCTTTCACATATTGCTCGAGTTCCGCGTCGGTAAAGCTACCTGCCTGTCCCGGAGTTGAAGGCATCGCTGGCAGGACGGCCGGACTGGCTGCGTCCCCTCTACGGTCAATACCGGCCATTCATCGCCTAACCTCGATGTGGATGGCAAGACGGTGCCGCAGAAGGGATACATCACCGACGAACTGACCGACTATGCGATGAACTGGCTGACGAAGGAGCGCGAACCCCGGAAACCGTTCTTCCTCCACCTTAGCCACAAGGGCGTCCATTCCGATCCATTGCCGCCGCCGCGTTATGCACATCAGTACGACAGCACCCGGTTCACCCTGCCAGCCAGCGCTGCGGACACGCCCGAGAATAATAAAAGTAAGCCGCTGTGGGTGCGGAACCAGCGCAATTCGTGGCATGGAATCGACTTTTCCTACAATGCCGACGTGCCTATGACCGAGTACTTCAAGTATTACTACGCCACCCTTTTGCCGATCGACGACAGTCTCGGTCGGGTGATGGCGTACCTGCGCAAGAACCATCTGGAAAAAGATACGCTCGCCGTGTTCACCTCCGACAACGGCTATATGATCACATGATCGGTGAGTATGGGCTGATCGATAAGCGCAATGCTTACGAAGCGTCGATCCGTGTGCCGCTACTGGTATGGGAGCCTGGCACGGTTCCGGCAGGCAAAGTCAATCCAGGCCGCATCCGCAACCTGGACTTCGCGCCCACGTTTCTGGACGTCGTCGGCGCGGCGCGCCCGGTGCAGTTCGAAGGTATGAGCGCATGGAACCTGTGGGAAGGCAAGCAGTCTTCGGCTGATTGGAAGCCGGGCGATTTCATCTACGAATACTATTTGGAGTACAATTTCCCAATGACGCCGGGGACTTTTGCGATCGAACGCGACCAAGTGAAATACATCCAGTACTACGGCGTGTGGGACACCGAGGAGTTGTACAACCTCAAGACTGACCCCGACGAAATTCACAACCTGATCAACGACCCAGACTGGGGCCGAAAGCGACAGGAGCTGCGCCAAGCTCTTTATCAACAACTCGCCAACAAGGAGGGGAAGCATGTCATTCCGTATGGGTAGCGTCAGTCGGCGGGGTCGCTACGGCGCAGCGTCAGTGGACCGCACGCCGCTGACTTCCCGACCGAATGGTATATCAAGCCCAATCCAGTCGACCGTTTCGACCCGAACCGCCCCGACACACCCGAAAAGCGGAAGGCACAAGCTGAAGGGGCGGCCGCTGGTTTATACGCCGCCCCTATCCGACGAACTCAAACGACAGGTCGAGCAGGGCGGCAAACCTGGAGACAAGTGATGGGAGCATCCGGCAACTGCTCTCCCGTCCGCAATACCCAGTCAGCCGTCATCTTCGCCTCGCGGCGGGGGCGATTAGCTTGAACCTCACATGAGGAGTTCGTCG
>NZ_AKFJ01000131.1 GCF_000272475.1 Novosphingobium sp. Rr 2-17 | reverse complement strand
CCTCCAAATACGGCACCTTCTGCGCGGTGCTCAGGGGCAGCAGATAAGGCGCTCTTCGTCGGGCGGGATCGTTATCAATCCTTGAGAGCTGTCTTTCGTTGATAAACGCCGCGTGCAGATACGTCACTTTCGTGTAGTCACCCCTATATGGGACCACCTTCACGGCCGCTCCCCTTCCGCTCCATCAGGCGATGTCGATGTAATCTGGCACGACCCGCTCTGCGCCGATGCGGTGGAGGACAGGAAGCGCGAAGCAGCGCTGCGCGCCGCAGAGCCGGAGATTGCATGGTCCGTAAAGAACCAAGCAAGAATGCACGGCCGCAATAACGATCAGCCGTATTCTTCGGCAACCGACGCGATGCGATATTGGCCCGAGACGGCAACCGCCGTAGCCGTTCGGCGCGTTGGCAAAGATAACTGCGAAGTGGCGGCACCCTTGGGGCTAGGTGACTTGATGAATCTTGTCCTGCGGCCCACTTCGCGCTTCGCTAGCGAGAAGCGCTACATTTACGAGGAACGAGTGCGATCGAAAGGTTGGCTGAATTCTTGGCCCCTTTTGCGGGAAGAGACGAATTAGACAGCCTGCGGACGTCGGCATCGGCCCAATGCCGCAATTCCCGATTGAGCATCATTTCCGGAAATCCGTCAGGCGATAGGCTGGTCGACACGGCAGCGGTCTTTGGCAGGGCTAGACCTCCCACTTCGATGAATAGGATCGTGCCATTAAACAGTGCGCTAGATCGAGTTTGACCATCAGGACTCGACGCAGCCTAGCAGCGAAGTCTGCGCTTGGCTCCCCAATCGCGGACCAGTCGCGCTCGGTTGCATAAGCTACATGGGGGTTAATGATGCACTTAAAATCGAGCATCATTGACTGGGCAATTGATCCATACGCCATGTAGCTATGCGGAAGCCCTCCCGCGCAGATGAACGTTACCACCTTATCAAACCATGCCGACGTTCTATTTTGTTCGCCGGTTGCGCCCGTTAGCTCGATCAGAGCCTTCGTAACACTACTTAGCCCCCAATTATAAACAGGTGTCGATAAGACGACCCCATCGGCATCGGCAACAGCCCTGTGAAGAAGCTTGTAGCGTGGATCGTCGAAGGCCCCGTCATTATCAAAGGGGGGTATTCCACCGATTTCGCGTAGATCGATCAGCGTAACCTGATGGCCGGCATTTCGAATGATATTAACGGAGCTTACCGCCAGGACCTGACTACGGCTTTTCGGGTCAAGGCTACAACCGAGGACAGTGATTTTCATAGTTGCCTAGCATAGATCATCGCACTCGCATTCGGAACGCCTGCTAAGCACGCCGAATCTTATCCTGACGATCTGCCTGCTTCTCTAAACTCGATCGAGAATTGGGAATGAACCGTAAAGCTGTGATCCGCCCGCGCCCGGACCGAACGCGAGCGGAACGTCCTGCTAGTCGCCGGCGGATGCAGCCCCACGCTGCACGTCCTTGAGGATGCTGACCGCTCGGTGTCCCATTGGCTTGGGCACAAACACGTTGTCGTGATGGTAAGCCGCGATCATGTTGCAGGGGATGCCGTCGTCCGCCAGCGCCGTAGCGACGCCGGCAGTCAGTCCGACGCCGTCGAGTGCCGAAAACACCTCAAGGACGATCCGGCACATCGGCATGGATAAGTCGAATCCATGTTGCCGCGCGTCATCCTCCGCGAGAACCAGCGCAATGCCCTCATCCTCTCGGAAAATCGCTAAACTGCACTGCAGGAGGGCGGCTGCAACGATTGCGTCATTGGTAGTACAGAAAAAGAAAACGCCCTCTTTGAGGACGGGCTTCATACCCGCGAGCATAGCTTGCCGCTCGCGCACCAGATTTTGCGTCATCTATCACCTGATCGATTGAATTAGCCGATTGCTACCCAGCCTGACGGATCAGGCTGGGCGGCTAATTCGATGCTTGTTGGTGAAAGTGCAGGTCATGCCGCCATCATATCCGCACCGGCTCACAACGACTAGCCCCACTGCGAAGAAGCGAGGACCGCCGTTCCCGGTTAGGATCGTTAAATGGGAAAGGAGCCGCTCGCAAAAGCATGGAGTAGCAAGGATCTTCTGCACTGCGTAAAGTGCTCCGATCGATGACGAGGCAATGCAAACGATGCAGATACGAGTTGATGATCCAACGGCGCCTTACGTGGCGGACCTGCTAACGCTCCACCTTCGGGAATTGCAGGGCGCGATGGCCGGACACGCTTTTGCCCTCGATGCTACCGGTCTTTCGGCCGCAAGCGTCACCTTCTGGACGGCGTGGGATGGCGACACGCTACTTGGCTTTGGCGCTCTTAAACAGTTGGACGATACCCATGGCGAGGTGAAGTCGATGCGCGCAGCTCCGGCGGCACGAGGCAAGGGTGTCGGACGTGCCATGCTTGCTCATATCGTCGGAGAGGCCCGTGAGCGAGGCTACAGCCGGTTGAGTCTGGAGACAGGAACGGCACCGCTGCACGCGCCGGCCATCGCGCTATACCGGAGTGCCGGGTTCACATCGTGCAGCGCTTTCGCCGATTACCAGCCCAGCCCCCACAACCAATTCTTCCGTCTCGATCTACTGGGCAGTGCGGCACAATCAGCCACACAGGATCGAGAGGCAACGCCATGCGGATGATCGCGGGTGGATGCCTCTGCGGTGCCTGTCGCTACAGCACCGACGCAGCATCGCTCAACGTGCGCGTCTGCCATTGCCATCGTTGCCAGAAAGCAACCGGGGCCGCCTTCTACGCGCGGGTCATGGTGCCGTTAGCCGGGCTTGCCATTGACGGTCCTGTAGGATGGTTAGGCTCTGACAGCGGCATACGTCGCGGATTTTGCAAGGGGTGCGGGACGACGCTGTTTTCCGAACGTCAGAGCGCCGGCACGATCGGGCTGTCCATGGGGAGCCTCGACCGGCCCGAACTGTTCGAGCCGACCGAGCATATCTGGACCTCCAGCAAACAGGCTTGGCTCGTCCTCAACGATGGTAGGCCGCAGCACCCCGAAGGGCTGCCGGCCTGAACTGTCGGCGCGAGTTGGCACGCATGTACGGCCTAGCAAACATCCCAATTGGGAACGGCCAGCGAGACGGCTCAGGCGTTCTCGAAATCGATCGAATTTCGAGAAAAGTGGCTTTCCTAAGCGACGCGCCATGAGGCAGGTGCATCCCGACAATCGCCGTCAAAGAGCGGGCCGCCATGAGGCGCTAATTCTGCTTCTGCGAGCGCGATTACGGGGCCAACATTGCCGCTGGTGAACAGCGTCCGGAAGGCACTATCGAACCGAACCGCTAGATCGGCATCGATTTTCGCCAGAAGGCGCGGAGCCCATTTTCCAGTCCCGTTCCATTGATACCGACCACGCAGGGCGAGTTCCACGAGCTTGCGATGGAGCATGGCTCCAATCGCCAACAGCTCTTCCGCCGTTCGATCGCCGCGGAGATCATCTACGGCGTCCGTGATCTCATAACGCAGCCCGTTCAATGCGGCGGTTGAAAACGACAGCGGTCCGTTCCTCAACCGAGCCGCCACTTCGGCGCGCAGTGTTTCAGCCGGCCCTTGATCCGGACCGACTATCTTACCCTCCACAATCATATTGAGGATGCTAGGGCGGCCCCGCGCCACGTCCTCATTGACAAACCACGCCAGCGTCTCAGGGTCGTGAACAAACGCCTCGATCGGCACGCCATCTACGGTGAAGGATTCTCGCCTTGCTGCGTCGAGGTGATCGAAGACGACAACTAGGTCTATGTCGGACAGGTAAGTGCCTTCCCCGCGCATGATTGCCCCTGCCGCATAGGCGAAGGCCGCGCCGTTATAGCGGGTGTGGAACACGGCTTTAGCGATTGTCAGCGCCTCGGCCGGCGTGGGGCTAGTTCGTTCTACCATGAGCAAGGCTTACTTTCTTGACCGCAGCATGGGCAATGCCACATCTGCCGCTCACCTTTTCTCGATTGGGAACGGCCAGCGAGTTTTCGCACAGTCTGGAACGTGGCGCCGGAAAACGCGAGGCAAGGCCTGCCAGGACATAGTCTGAGAGATGCTTTCTCGAAATCTGTTACCGATTGGGTTTTCCCGAAATCGGTCGATGCAGATGGGAAAATGGGAAAAGTGCTTTGTGTCTCGAATGGTCGGTTTGGGACACTTGGCGAGACGGCTGAACGGTCGAGTTGGCAGTGGGTGCTGTCATTCCGATGTCGATTTCGATGCCGGCCTCATTAGATCAACACCCGCTCCACCTCATCAAGTGTCACATCGTCGGAACGGCGATCGTAGAGCTGGGTGGTGCGGGTCGAGCTGTGGTTCGCCATCGTCGCGGCCGTCTCCAATGTGCCGCCATTCTTAAGATAGGCGGTGATCCCGGTGGCGCGGAACGAGTGGTTGCCGATCGCCGTCTCGATGTCAGCCGCGATAGCGCGACGGCGGACCATCTGGAAGGCATTGGCCTGGGGCAGGGGGGTGTTGCTTAATCGCCTGGTCCCCCGCGCGATGGTGCGGAACAACGGCCCTTTGCGATCCTCACGCAGCTCGCAGCCGTCGAGATAGGCGGTCAGGTACTCCTCGAGATTGTGGTGGCAGGGCATCTCATGGCGCTTGCCGCCCTTCTCGTGGAGCCGCACCCACAGCCGCCGGTTTTGCACGAACACATCCTCGACGCGCATCGCCAGCGCCGCGCCGATCCGCGCGAACGAATAGACCATCAGCCCGATCAGGGCCCGATCGCGCAAGCCCGCCGGCGTCGTCAGGTCGATCGCGTCCAGCAGCGCCCGCGCCTCCTTGGGATCGAGCACCGGCGTCTTACCGCGCCGCACGCTGTGCGCCGGCCCGCGCACCGACGCCGCCGGGTTCACCGGCACCACCTGGCCCGTCACCAGCCAGTCGAACAAGTGGCGCACCCCGGCCAGGCGCTGCTTGACGGTCGGCACGCTCACCTCGCGGCCGAGCCGCTCCACCCATGCCGCAACATGCAGCGGTTGCACCGATGCGATCGAACCGACGCCGCGCGCCTCGCACCAGGCCAGGAACGCGCCCGCCGCGCGGGCATAGGCGCGGCGGGTGTGCGGATTGCGGATGGTGACGGCGAAGAATTCCAGGAAGCGGCGCTGCGCGCGCTCGTCGGCCGCCGCGACCAGCGCCGGCAGCGCGAACCGGGGCGAGGGCAGGGGGGCGAGCTGGCTCATTGCAACCGCCTGCCGGCACCGAATGGTTCCCCGCCGTCAGACGCCCGGTCATCCCGGTCATACAGTGACAGAGGTGCAGGGGTGGTGAGAGCTTGCGGCCCCCATACCGTTACCCTTGGAACCTGGGGGAAGATCTTCGGCAGGATTTGCGTGAATGGGGCCCATATCCGATCCGCCTCGGTGACGATGGCCAGGCGCACATCCGATATAATCTCGATGTCGGCAGCCAAAGCCAGATGCCACACGTCGTTGGCCATCAGAACACGGCCGGCGCTGATCCCGTGGACGGCAGCCCAAGGAACCTCGCAAGGTTTGCCATCGACATCCAGAACCATGCCATGCACGGCGGCCACCTTGAGCGTCACCGGCCTGAGCGAGTGGGAATTCTCGTTCAGCACAGCGGCACCCCGCGATAGGTGGTGTCGCCCACGATGATCTTGGCGCTGCCTTGGCCACTGATAGTATCGACGCGGCCATGCAGGGTTTCTATCGATGCGCCGGGAAAGGCAATCTCGATGACATGGGCGTTATCGACAGGCTGGCCTTCAGCATCGAGGATGACGAGCTGGGGCACGAGTTTGACGCGGTAATCCATGCGAGCAGTCTAGCGGCTCTTTTATATATGATAAAGGACATTATCATATATAATAAGAGGAAAGGGTGGCAGCGGCAGCTTGAAAGGTTTTCAACCTTTTGTTGAAATGTACGCCGATAAGGCGTACATGGGTGAAGGAATTGATTGAGGTGTGCCATGCTCGGTTTTCAGGATCAGATCAGCGCCGTTGAGGAGCGCAGCAGCGAGCGGATGAACTTCCGCACCAAGCCGCGCATCAAGCAAGCCATTCAGCAGGCCGCCGCTCTCTCCGGCGTGGACGATTCCGTCTTCACCATGAACGCAGCCTACCGGTCGGCGATGGAGACGATCGCGGCGCATGAGCGCACCAGCTTGCAACCGGTCGATCATATGAGCTTTTTTGCAGCCCTCGATACGCCGCCGGCACCTACCGATCGACTGCGGGCGGCATTCGCGCGCCATCGCGAGGCGATCACCAGCAGGTGACGACGCCTGAGGAGGCAAAGCCCAACGTCATAGAGCCGCTCGATCCCACCAAGCACGATCGAGCGGCCTTTTCCTGTGGCATTGAACAGGTTGATAACTTCTTCCGCCGGACCGCGAACAAGCTTACCAAGGTCGGTAATGTCCGCACCTTCGTCATGATTAGTCCCAAGGGCGAGATAATTGGCTTTTATGCCACCAATGCCCATTCGATCGATTATGCCGAGCTGCCCGAGCGGTTCGCCCGCACTCGCCCGGCCCATGGCAGCATCCCAGCGGCCTATATCTCGATGATCGGCGTCGATAGCCGCTTCCAGGGGCGGGGTTACGGTGGCGATCTGCTAGTTGATTGCCTGGCGCGCTTGGCCGGCGCGGCTGAGGCGCTAGGCATCGCTATCGTAATGCTCGACGTGCTCGACTGCGGCAATCCCGAGAAGGTGGCGAGGCGCTTAGCCCTCTATACCAGCTATGGTTTTGAACCGCTGCCCTCCAACGGCTTACGGCTGTTCCTGCCAATAGCGACGGTTCGGATTCTCGCTGAACAAGCGTGAGCAGTCGGCGCGGCTCACACATCCACTAAGCATCAAATTGCTTTCTGGTTGACAAAACTACGTTTGGTTGACATTTTTTCAGAAACGCTAAACCGAAGGAGCAGGCATGCGTCCGTGGGACTACAATCCGGAGCTAACGGAAGAACGCCTGATCCGCGTGGCACAGCTCATTGAGCGAGGCCGCAACGATGCCGTCGATCGGCACGAACCGGCGATCGGCGGTGACAGCTGGACCAAAGGCGTGTGCGCTTACAGCTATGCCAAGCACCAAATCATACAGGCAGCCGGCACGCCCGGGTTTGAATGGCTCAGTGTCATTAACGACGGCATGCGGTTTCAATTCGGCATCGGCAAAGCGCCGATGCGATTTTGGCGTGGCGACTTCGCCGAACCCTCTCAGCGGATTGCTACTGCCACCCCGATGGAGCAGTTTTTGCTGGAGCTGGAGCCGGGTGTTCCCACAGCAGGCGTTCTGTTCCGCATAGGTCTGACGACCGACGAGGAAGGCGCAATGTTAGAGGCGTGCTTCGCGGCGCTGCGCAACGGTGCTGCCGAGACGATCTGGCCGATCTCGCTGGTTGATGCCGATCCGCTGGTAGTTGTGCTTGATGATACCCGGCCCGAAGGCCGCGAACTGCCGCCTCCTACCATCGGTGATCGCAGCGACGACGAGACTGCCGAAGGCCACTCGGAAGAACGCTCCGACCGGTGAACGAATTGAACGAAGTCACTCAGCCGGATTCCGGCCATGCATGAACGCGTCCCCACTGCCGATTTCTATGGCGACAGGCTCCGTTTGGCTCGCATGTTGGCGAGCCTTTCGCTGGACGAGCTGGGCGGGATGGTGGGCGTCAGCCGGCAGTTCGTCCACCGACTGGAGAACAATACGAACGAGCCCACCGGCGAGCTACGCGCGGCGCTAGCCGCTGCCCTGGAGGTTACACCGGATTTCTTTGCTTCGCCCGTGGTCCGCCCGGTGCGGGAAGACGACTGCCATTTTCGCCGCCTTGCAACGGCGCCACGGACGATCCTGGCACAAGCTGCGGCTCGCGGAACGCTCGTCGAGGCGCTGGTGGACGCCTTGGACAAGCGGCTGCAACTGCCGCCCGTCGACTTTCCGGAAGCCGTTAATCCATCCTCGACCGAGGAAGTGGAACGGATCGCGGAGGACGCACGTCGCCATTGGCAGCTCGGGCTGGATGCGCCTATCACCAGCATGACACGCGTGGTCGAGAATGCCGGTGCCGTGGTGGTTCACTTCGACGATATTTCCGACCGCATTGATGCCCTGTCGATCGCCCGACGACGCCCACTCATCGTACGGTCGAGCGCCAAGACGGCGGCGGTTCGGCTCCGTTTCGACCTTGCGCACGAGGCCGGCCACTTGGTGATGCATCAAGGGATCATCACTGGTGACAAAGTGACAGAGGATCAGGCGCACCGCTTCGCAAGTGCCTTTCTCATTCCCCGCGCGGCCTTCGCCAAAGAATTTCCGCGAACGCGTCGGATGCTGGATTGGGCCGGGCTATTTGCCATGAAGTTGCGTTGGAAGGTGTCAGTACGCGCGATCGTTCGCCGAGCTTTCGATCTCGGACTAATCGACGCAGTACAATATCGCACCGCCAACGTGCATCTCGTCAAATCCGGCCAGGCTAAGGCCGAAAAGTACGACGATGTAATCGAACCAGAACGTCCAGAACTGCTTCACTCTGCACTCGACTGGCTAGCCGATCGAGATTTGGTCGGCTTTCACCGCATGCTTGCTGAACTAGGAGTGGCGGAGCCCCTGTTCATACGTATGACCGGCTTTGCGGTGCCCCCGTTACCGTCCAATGTCGTCCAACTCCGCGCTGGCGGGGGATAGACCGCTTCATCACCGGTGCGGATCGGAGCCAAACGACATTTTTCCCGCCGTTGATGATTGGATCGCAGAGGATAATCCGGTACGGGAACCCCGAAAGGGTCGAAATGAGAAGGTCGGCTTCCCTGATTTCTTCGGGCGGCGCACTCGTCCGCACCCAAACGCCTCCGAGTTTTCGGACGGTCTCGAAGGGCGGTCGAGAACGTTGCCGCTTTCCCACAAGGATCGAATTTCGGGAAACCCGATCGGCGTCAGTACAGGGTGTCGACGAGGCGCTGAGGCAATGCCCGATCATAGGCGTCACCATCGATCGCGGCCTGCGACAGCGTTCGCAGGATGGCCCCCGCGCTGGGCAGGCTTTCGCGAGCCACTATGCTTTCCTGCTTCCACAACCCGGCGCGGATCACGGCACGGCTGCACTGGAAGAAGACGCTCTTGACGGTGATGCGCAGGATCGATTTCGGCAATTGTCCCGCCATCGCGAAGCGGGTGAGATGATCCGGGTTCGCCAGTATTTCGGCAGTGCCGTTCACCCGCAATGTTTCGCCGATACCCGGCACTATGAACAGCAGCGCCACACGCGGATCGGCGATGATGTTCCGCAGGCTGTCGATCCGGTTGTTCCCGCGCCGGTCCGGCAGGATCAGGGTGTTGGCGTCTTCGATATGGACGAAGCCCGCCGGGTCGCCACGCGGGGTGGCATCCAGTCCCTTCGGCCCTGCCGTCGCCAGAATGGCGAACGGAGCGGCCTCGATGAAGGGACGATAGACCCGGTGGATATGATCCACCTCCTTGATGACCGATGGCGGAGCGACGGCACCATATAGCGACTCAAGGTCTTCCACCGTCCTGATATGCCCATCTTCGCCTAAGCCGGTCATCGTCCACCTCGCCGATCCAACGCATGTTTGTAGTAGAAGAGCGATAGGCGCAATTGCGGGCATTCCCGAAACTCGCCGAGACCGAAAAAAGCAGCGGCCTCTATCCCTATCTCGACCGATGATCGGCACGGGCACCGATCGCGGCCGGGTCGAACGGCGCGGTCTGGTAGATGGAGTCGATCCAGTTCGCGAAGAGAAGATGGGCATGGCTCCGCCACCTGTTCTGTGGTGGATGTGAAGGGTCATCGGCCGGAAAATAATTTGTCGGAAGCTGGTTTCCTCCGTCGCGACGATATTCCTCAGCCAGTGTTTCGGTCTCGTATTCCAGATGGTTGAACATGTGCAGTGTGCGGCGCTGGGGATCATCGACCACGCACGGCCCGGTTTCCTCATTGGCGGCAAGCACCCGGAGGTCGGTCGCATCCTGCAAAGCGTCCGGGCACACCTCGGTCCACCGCGATACGGGCACGTCGAAGCTGTCCGAGAAGCCGCGCAGGTAGGGTGATGCGGGAACAAGACTTCGATGCGGAAATACGCCAAACGCCTTGCGCGGCAACTCGTGCTTGGGAACACCATGAAAATGGTAGAGCGCAGCCTGAGCCGCCCAGCAGATGGTCATGGTGCGGTGAACATGCGTCTGGGTCCAGTCGAGAATCGTGCGAAACTCGGACCAGTAGCGCACGTCCTCGAACGGCAATCGCTCGACTGGCGCACCTGTAATGACGAAGCCGTCGAAGCGGTCAGCCTCCACCTGGCACCACGGGCGGTAAAAGGCTGCCATATGATCGGCGGGCGTGTTGCGTGCGACGTGATCCGTGATGCGTACTAGCGTTAGCTCGATCTGGAGCGGGGTCGCGCCGAGCAACCGGGCAAGCTGCGTTTCGGTACTGATCTTGTTCGGCATGAGATTGAGGAGGCCGATCCGCAGCGGCCGGATGTCCTGCCGCACCGCGTCGGCCTCACCCATGACCGTCACGCCTTCGGCTTCCAAAATGCGGCGGGCGGGAAGAGTGTCGGCTATCTTGATCGGCACAGGCGTCACTCCTCCTACGGGATCGACACACAGTGGCTTGCTCCGCTTGGTTGCCGGATCGGCCACATCCTCCTAATCGGAGTGCCACCTTGCCCGGAACGGCAGGTTGGCGTTGGGCGTCGTCCCAACTCTTGATGCTGAGATGATATTACCCGGCGGCTATCGGCTTCGCAACGTTCGTATGGTTGAACCCAAGAGTGTTGCCGAAAGGCCGACGCCTTCCCGATTAGGAACCGCGATCGGGGCTACCACCGCCGTCTCGCAATGGATGGTGGATCGGGGTCTGCCTCGTTAGCAGGCGACCTCTGTTAACTGGCATGAGCCTTCGATATGATGGCTTCTTTCTCCGTAAGGGATGCCGTTATGCTGCCGCTTCTCGCCTTGACGCTCACCGTTGCCAATCCTGAGGTGACGGCAATATGTCCGGGCACGACTACACCCGACGTCAATGCATGCCGAAAGTTCAAATTCGATCAGGCAGATGCCGATCTAAATAAGTATTATAAAGCCGCATTGAATAGGTTGCAGAAAGATAACGAGCCGGAGGCGATACAGAGTCTCATCCGAGCGCAACGGGCTTGGATGAGCTATAGTGATGCAGAGTGCGGGCTGTTTTTGATAATAGGAGCGGCGGTACGATCCGCGTCAGCATGGAGTTTGATTGTCAAACACGACTAACACAACTGCGGTCTTAGAGACCGTTTGAGAATGGGTTGATGCGCCGCTGCTTTGCAGTGCGTCGAGATAGACGAAGTATTTGTGTCGAAAGGAAGTGCTGATCCTGTTTTTCGGGCAGCAAGTCCTGCAGGGATCATTCCTGCACTTCGTGATCGCGATTTCGCGGTTTGCGGCCCCTACGCTATTTTAGAAGTGCTTGATGCCGAGAAGAAATTGATTTTTCCGGAATCGCCGTACGCGAAGGCGGAAGTGCTTTCCGTCGCGCAGTTGGCCGATGGGCCGCTGGCGAGAGCTGTAAGCGTAGTTTTCCAGAACAGTATCTATTTGCCTCGGTTTCGGGGCAAAGCCGGAAATCCCAAGTTGGCCCGTCAGGTGGTCCAAGGCTCGATTCCCGAGGTTCTCTCCCATCTTGAACACGCAGTTCAGAGAATGCCGGTGGGTCTGACTAACGTCAGCGTTGCATCGCTTTCGATATTTAGCCAGTGTATCACCCTGGCTATGAGCGGGTTCGGGGTCGATGGGATTTCCTATCCCGGTCTCTGGCGTCTGTTGGAAGGAATGCTGGATGATGTGCGCTTGGTTCCGATAATTGAACGCGATGCGCGGCTCTTCGGTAGCAGTTTCGCCGAAATCCGGGCCGCGATGCAAAGTGCTGAAATGGAGATTGCGGGGTGAAGTCAGGCGGATGGTTCAAAGACGGACCAGCAGGCGGCCTGCTGCTCTTTCCAATTTCGGTTGCTGGCTGGGTTGTTTTAATTTGTTTTGTGCTAGCTATGCTTGGTGCGGCCTGGATGCCCCGTAACGTCGCAAAACCTTACCTTCTGATTTGTATCGTTGTATATCTGATCGTCTCGTATTGGAAGAAGCAGGATTAACGCACGTGAGGGGGCGGGGGCGGCAGCAATTTTCGTAGCTATCTCTTCGTCCGCATTGAGCACTCCCTCCACGTCCTTGCGGACAGACGCAGGGTCGATCCGATGCACCGCTGGGCATCGCTGCTCGGTTTCTGCGGCGACGCTCTTGAGCTGGTGAGACAGCGGACCATTTCATCGCCGAGCATCACGCCCCCGATCAAAAAGATTGACCGCGGCGACCTCGAGCGCTGACGCTCCACAGAAGGTCGGCTTCCGTAAGCATAGTGGCATTGAATCAGAGGGCAAAAGCACCGTCAACCGCATCACGCCATCCTGAATGCTGGGCCAGCTGGAGACCCGCAAAAACCTGTAGCGTTTGCGCGTTGATGATGATTCATTGATTTGGAGCGATCATGGAGTGCCGTGGTGGACCCGAAGTCACTGTTCAGTTTGAGCGAGCAATCGGCTCGAGAGATGGGCTGAATCAGCATACGTTTCCAGAAATTTGCCAGTCTTGCGCGTGCAGGAAGGAAAAGCTGCCGGTCTGCACTTGAGGCGTTAAATCGGCGACTGAATAGCTGGCTAGGGTCGACAACGGCCAATGCACGCTACGGATTTGCGGATTTTCTCCGATGCCGCTTGTCTCGCAGGAATTGAGGAGCCTTCACCGCTCATGGCCGTGTGCCACCAGTGTCACTTTACCTCGCTGGGTAAAGTGACATTGGTGATTTTTGTTCTGCCGGATGATTTGAGGGGATTCACAGCGGAATCGCTTGTGCTAGATTCCTGCTATGTTCCATCAAGCCGACCTCTTTGACCACATCGAGCAACCCCCGCTGGCTACGCCACCGCTGGCCGTTGCGCTGCCAGATCTTGTCGAGCGCATTTCGCAGATATCGAAGCGTCCCAGATACGTGTTGCTCATCCTCAACCTGATCGCGAAGGCCGCAGGAGAGGATGGTAGTCTCGGACCTTATGTCCGTAGCGACGCCGACCAAATACCGGTACGTGACTGGCTCTGCCAGGCACTGGCGCCGCTGGCTAATCGGGACTGTCGTCGCACGGCCATGATTGCAGCGGTCCGGTCGGAACTCGTGGCAAAGGCTGAAGCCGTAGAAGACGCGGCCAATTTGGCTCAGCAGCAAGAGGAGGAAATAGGAGCGCGCATCCTGCGATCCGGTAGAACAAACGTTAGCCGGGCGGTATCGGATCTCGTACGCGCTGGATTGCTGCATCGACATTATCGGGGGTATCGCGTCGACCATCACAATCGGGGCGCACAGCGCGAAGCCGTCTACACGATAGCATCAGATGTGCGGTTGGCCTTGGCAAGCAGCTGCTAAGCTTCAGTAGATTTGCTACGCAGTGAATATAGCCGTATTGTCGAATTTCGAAGGTCGACGAGATAACGTCAGATGTAAGCGGGGCAAATTCC
>NZ_AKFJ01000130.1 GCF_000272475.1 Novosphingobium sp. Rr 2-17 | reverse complement strand
CAGAGAGTTTGTTAGCGCACCAACTCTGCCACAGCGCAGGCCGCTATCCACTCCTCATGGGATCTTCTCACAAATAGGAGCCTCCGGAAAACCCGGGACGCTTCAGACTCTCAACGGATGCGTACTTTTTCTATATCGCTTGGGGCTTGCATTTTGAGCGGCTATTAGACGACAGCCTGGGTCATTATGCGCCACGGTCGATTCCACAGTCAGCCGGAACGCCCCCGAGAACGTCGGGACTCTGAATGATGCACAGGTGGCCAGATTAGAAATACGACATGCGACGGTGAAGATGCTCGTGGCATGCTTAGTAAGAAGCGACCGGCATTGCTGATGTATGGGGATGGGAAGGTTGGTTGGACCTCGACCTGCTCCCGCCATTCCGGCATGTTTTGTGACCGTGGTAATTCCGTCCGAAGCCGTTTGGCTAGCAACTTGGAGCTTTAATGAACGAGGGCGCAATGCTCGATGGCATATATGAGGCCGCCGCGATTCCGGATCGGTGGCCGCGATTGCTGCATGATATCGCCCAGGCGCACGGTGCGCGTGGTGCAACTGTGTTCGCGGCCCAGGCGGGCACGACGGAATGGATGACGTCGCCCGCGATAGAGCATCTCTTCGAGGACTACGTCGAGCAAGGGTGGATGGTGGACAACGTGCGTGGCGCGGGCATGATCGCCCAAGCCAACCCTTGGTTCAGCACTGACATCGATTTCTTCTCGGAGGAGGAAATGCGGACGATGCCCGTCTATCGCGATTTCCTGATTCCGCTCGGCTTTGATGCTGCGGCAGGAACGGTGATACAGGGCGCGCAGCACGACATGATCGTGATCACCGTGGAAGGTTTCGCGTCACACCGGCATGCGCGGGCGGCCATGCCCAGCCTCAACCGGTTCCGCGCTCATTTGGCCCGAGCGGCGAGCCTTATGGCGCGTATTCGGCTTTCACGCGCGCAGGCGATGGTCGATGGGATCGATGCGGTGGGCACCGCCGCGGCCGTGATCACCGGAACCGGGAAACTTCGGTCAGTCAACGCATCCTTTGCGAAGAAGATGGGCGATCTGGTGATCGAACGCCCTGATCGTTTGCGCATCTTTGATCCCCATGCCGACAAAATATTGGCCGAGATGCTCGGCGCCTTGCACGGCCCGGTGCCCAGCGCACGCTCGACGATAGTTCGCCGAGGGGAGAAGCCGCCCTATGTGATTCACCTGATTCCGCTCCGTTCGCTCGCGCGGGATATTTTTGAGGCCGATGGTTTGCTGTTGCTCGTCACCGACGGGGCCAACTCCGCATTCTCCGATGTGAGCCTACTACGGCTTCTGTTCGATCTCACGCCGACGGAGGCGAGGATCGTTCAGGCTCTAGGTAAAGGTCTACGATTATCCGACATCGCCTCCCGCAATGGCGTAACTTATTCGACCGCTAAAGTGCATTTACGCTCAATATTCGCCAAGACCGGGGTTACGCGCCAAGCTGAATTGGTAAGCTTGCTCTGGAATTGGACCAGTCCCCCTCTACCCCATATGAGGTAAGAAGCCGCCCGCCACCGCCGATAGGATACGTATCGGACCGCTGGCCCATGGAAGGCTCATCTTCCATCGCCGCGGTTTCTGGAGGTTTATGCGAAATGCGATCGTTGTTTTTCAGCATCGTTATGAGCGTTTCTATCGCGGGGGGCATGCACAAGATGGATAGGGTTCGACATACCGTAGAGATTTTCAACGGACAAGCGCAACGCGTCTGGCGCCTTCTGTCAGCCACGACGATGCTTGTTTTTCCACTGTACGCGCCCGTCAGCGCACTTCAGGCCGCGTCGCCGCAGTGTATCGCAAAATGCGACCTCGGTACCGATGAGGACTTCATTCCCGTCTGTAAGGCTGCGTGCCCAGACGAGTCCACGCCGGTCAGCGTACCGTCGTCATCAAGCCGGTCGACCAGCCCGCCCGCGACCACGATAGCGCCCCGCTCAGCCAGCACCACGACGACACCGAGCCAGACGGGCGTGAAGACGGAAGGCTCGCTGATCACGTGTGTCGATCTCAATCCGGTGTTCAACGCGCAGAGGCCATGTCCCCTGCTGGACGGCCTATGTCCCGCGTTTGAATACAAGGAGATAAAGCCCGGCGAGAAGCAGCGCATAAACTGGAAAAGGGATGGCTACTTGCCCGGCGTCTACCGATGCGAAAGCGATGGCCGCTGGTTGCGGGTAGGCAACTGAACGGCCCGACCCATTCAACTTTTACCGCCTAATTCCAACGCCGGCTTCCAACAGGGGGAACCAGTATGCGACTGTTCAAGCGCGTCGGCCAGATGTTCGCAGTGGCACTTCTTATAGCGGCCAGCCAGCCAGCCTACGCTGCGAAAGTCGGCCAGATCGAGCAAAAATATTTACTCAAGATCCCCCCCAAGCTCTTGGCGCTTGGCGCTGGAGCGCAGATCGAAAACCCCAACCCGCATCTGCTGATCCGCATCGAATATCCGGCAGCGACAACCCCTGCGGGCATCGAGGCCTTGGTCCGGGAAACCACCAATCTGGATGGCCGCCCCCCCGAAGTGGTCAAGGCGCGCCTGATCGATGGCATAAACAAGAGCGCCTATTTCGCGCTACGCCTGTTTCGCACACTGCAAGCGAGCAAAGCCTTCCCGGAGAACTCCATCGCGCTGGCCCCGGTGACGATCGATTATCCTGACAGGCAAGACGCAGGAAATCAGGTTCCGGCAGTTCTGATCATTCGCTTCGTGGCGTTCCGCAACAACGAGATAGACGTCACTCGCGATGACGGCGGCTCATACACCCTGGCTTATCAGAACAGTTTCGCAGACTGGATTGCCCCGCGCTTTGCGATGGCGACAGAGGCGATGGCATGGCCGGGTTCCGGCGGACTGATAGCCACGATAGGTTTGAACTCGGCCCCCTCCTTCTCCTGTCCAGCGGAGCAATGCCTCGCCCGCGCGCCTCAAGTACGCGATCTGCTGCGCGATCAGTTAGGGTATGTCATGGGCAACAAGCGTCCGGGCGGCCTGGCTTCAATTCGAGACCAACTCCCCTTTCCCAACGAAGTCGCGGACGCTGCCGCAGTTTTCACCTGCGCAGATACCCCGGACAATATCGGCACGGCTTGCCCCCATGAGCAACTTATCCTTGCCTATGCACGGCAGGCCTTGCGCCAGACTGACCCCTATCTTGCCACCCGATACCAGTGGAAGCGCTATATAGCCCGCTACGATCCCAAGCTGGCAGAGCGCTGGCCGGGGGGCATCGATATACCAGCGGCGAAAGAACGGCTAATCCGGATCAAGAAGATCATGGCAACCGAGCGCCGTTTCATTGCCATACAGAGCCTGGTGACAGTTCAGGCGGCTCTAGAAGGCGCTCCGGGCCAAGCGCTGCGCGCCCAGCGCCAGGCTGAACGCGACTATTCGGCCTCTGTACGCAAGTCGCGATCGTCGTTCGGATTTGCCTCGATCCTGTCCGCAGCCACGACGATGACGCAATTTAGCCAAGCCTTCGCCGCCAAGAATACCGCCGGGCAGATGAGTGCAATCCAGTCCGAAATGGACAGATCGCAACAGGAAGCCAGCATCGCCAAAGAGGCCGCAGTCAAAGTCGAGGCGCTGTTCAGCACCTCGATCCTTCAGCCTTTGACAGCGACCGGTGCCGCCCAGAATGTGCTGGGCCGTGAAGTCAGCGCGGAAACCCTTGCGCAACTCCAGCAACGCCTTCGCCAGATCTACGCCGTGCAGGCCCTTCCCGCGCTTCCGGCAAATGCGGAATGCGCCCGTAGCACACATGACGGAATAAACTTGGTTGCCTACGGCTCGTGCCGCATGGTCCCGGTCGGCACGAGAGAAGACGTGGTGGGCACGGGACACGGGCACAATGTGGGCGACGCGATCGAAGTCTCCATCGAATTTTCCGGTAAACTTCAGATCCTCGTCGGCAACTGGTCGATGGTCGATGGCAAGCTCGCCAAACTCTCGTTGAACCAAGCCGCGCTGCGCAGCAGCATCCATAAGGACTATACAGGCAAGACCGTTGGGTGCTTCGTATTGTTGGACGATCAGAAGCCTACCGACGAAATGTACATGAACCGATGCGCGGGAAGAGCCGATATTTTCAGCAATTTTAAAGATTTCACCAAGCCGATGGCTAAGGGCGACAGTGCCCTGCTCGACGCTCGGATCGCCGAATGGCGCAAGCAGACACATGCACTTATCGCACAGGAACCCGGGGCATGAAGCCTGCCGTCCTCCTTGGCCTTGCTCTGGCATGGCTGACGGTTGCCGCTCAAACCCCCTCCGCCGGGGACTTTCAGGACGCCCTGAACGATGCCCTTGCCCAAGCCAATTCCGGCGTCGCGAAGGCCCGCAGAGCATCGAAACCCGACTTGAGCATGCCTGATGTCAAGGCGGTGAAGGAACAGATGCGGCACATTACATCTGATGCCAGCACTCAGCGCTGGCAGGAAGCAAACCGCCGCGTCACTCAGGAAACCCAGCGCTTCAATGCGGAGGCGGCATTGTCGTCCACGACGACGGGAGGGACATCCGGGTGCCGGAAGGATTTTGATTTCACCGGGCTCAAACTCAAGGAGTTTTCCGATAGCGTCCTGTCGAGTACATCGCGCGGACTACAGACGGCGAGTGCCGCAAAGACGATCGCCGATGCCAAGGCGAGTGGCTTTTCCCAGGAACAAGCGCGACGCACGGCAACAGAGACCGCAATTTACCTCAGGAAGAAGGCCGATCAATCCTTTGCTTCGGCCGCCTCCCTATCAAGCGGGGGGCAGAGCGAGCAATATTATCGCACGAATGGCCTACCTGCGGACTTCAAATGCCAGGCCGCAGCCGCAGCGGGAGTATGCGCTGCAATGGTCAGCCTATGGACCGCCACCGCTGCCGAACAAACCGCCCAGATCCTCTCATGCAACTGGTAGGGACCACGATGCCCGTTCTAGGCAGCACCTACAGATCGTATAGGCTTTGGGTAAAGGTATACGATTATCTGACATGGCCATCCATAACGGTGTAACCTATTCGACCGTTAAAGTCCATTTACGATCGATATTCGCCAAGACCGTGGTAACGCGCCAAGCGGAATTGGTAAGCTTGCTCTGGATTTACCCGACCTGTTGCCGGTCGGGTAAATCCATGTCGTGTTCACGCTTTCGGCAGAGGTCGGCACCATCGCGTTCCAGAACAAGGCGCTGGTCTCCGATCTGCTGTTCGAGGCCGCGTCCGAGACGATGCAGATCATCGCCGCCGACACGCAGTGCTGAGTGCCCGGCATCCATTCGTTAAATAGGAATCCAGGCCAACTGCTTGGAATCTCCAAGCGCCGCTTTACGAACTCATTGATGACGGTCGTCGGCTCGCGACAATTGAAGTCTATCACGAGCTGAAAAAGAAGGATGACGAGATTTTTGATTGGGCTAAGGTCCGCATGGAATTCATGTTCGCTGACATCGATGACGATGTGCAGAGCGAGGTCGTCCACATCGTGCAAGCATTCCCGAAGCTAGTTAACATCTGCAAGGGAAAGTCAGGCGGCGATCCGTTCGTGGTCGCCCAGGCCCTTGCCGCCAATCCCCACCTCGTCGTAGTCACACAAGAGGCGGGTGGGTCAGCAGACAAGCCCCGGATTCCGTACGTCTGCAATCAGCTCGGTGCGTCACATAGACTTATTGACGCCGATCGAAGAAGAAGACTGGACGTTCTAGAGCGTTTTTCTATGATTCCGGGTCATAACCGCACGAGCTGAAGTAATTTGCGCATTCGTGGGGCTGAAAGATTTCGACTAGTTTGCCAATCAGGTCCCAGATGCGACTGACGGTGCGCTCGCCGATTTTGCGGAGATCAACTGAAATTTCCGGCAGGTAATGGCTGCTATCCCAAATCTGTCGCTAAAACCACCGTTCTAGACACCAAGCAACACCACAATCTCCCGCGCGCACGGAAGGCAGTTCCTGTCAGAAGTAGACTTTTATATGCTGCCCAAGACCTGCACCGCTCAAACGCCCCTCCGCCCAGCGGTTCGTGCATCGCAACAATGAAATGGCTGTTTCCGGCGTTAGACTTGGTCAACAGCCGGGCGCCTCTATCCTCATGCCTTTGGATATAGGGAGGCCGTGGCAGCTCTCGTCGAACAATGGCGCACTATCTAGGCCGTCGAAGTACGCTGGCGCTCTCGGCGCTCTGCACCACCTTGACGGACGCGACCCGTCTTGCTGCCGAGTTGAACAGGTTGCGTCGCCGTCTCGTTCTCGTCTGAGATCTGATCTGGGAGCTGGATGTGGAGCGCGATGAACAGCTCGCCACATCGGGCGATGCGATCACTACAAAGGTCACAGCATTGAGCGAGATTTATGGTTTCGGCGCCAACTTCCCAGCAATGCTAGCGCGCGAACTCTTCTACCGTCGCTTCGGAAATCGAAAACAGCTGGCGAGCTATGTCGGCCTCACACCCATGCCGCATCAGAGTGGCAATGTAGATAAGGACCGGCCCATCGGCCGCGCAGGCAACGCTCGAGCACGCAAAACATTGGTCCAGGCTGCCTGGCTGTGGCTACGCTATCAGCCGAACGGCGAACTCGCGGCCCGGTTCCGCCAGCGGGTCGGCGAGTTGAAGGGGCGAACCCGTCGGATTGCAATCGTCGCCATGGCACGCAACCTCCTGATCGCGCTTTGGCGCTATACCGAAACCGGTGAAATTCCCACTGGGACCATATTTCGAGCAGCATATGAATCACAGCCGGAAAGCCGCTGGCTGTGCGAGGAGTACGACCGTCTTCCTCAATGGTCGAGAAAGCCGCGTTCCAGGTTGGTCGTGCTCATTGGGGCCTTGCCTCGTGCATGAGGCATTATGGTCACGGGTTCCACGCTGAACCCGACAGCATGTAAGGTTACGCAGCCAAGGCTGCCGCACAGCGCCGCCCCAAACTCGCGATGATTAGCCGGCCTTCAAGAGGAGTAAGCCCTATGCCGCCATAGCCTTGACAAGCGAAGCATCATGTAAGGATGAAGCCCGTGTTGGCCAGAAGAGTACTATCACGCGGCGTTGGGCGAGACGCGAGACCCGGCCTTCGGCGCCCAAAGACCAGCGGACGACATCGGCCTATATCTTCGGCGCAATATGTCCGGAACTCGGCAAGGGCGCCGGGCTCGTCCTGTCGTTCTGCAACACCCAGACCATGGCGCTGCACCTCGCCGAGATATCACTCGCCGTCGCGCCGGGTGCCCATGCGGTCGTACTGATGGATCAGGCCGGTTGGCACATCACCGCCCAGCTCGAGGTCCCTGACAACATCAGCATCGTCGCGCTGCCGGCCAAGTGCCCCGAACTCAATCCGGTGGAGAACATCTGGCAGTCCATGCGCGACAACTGGCTGTCGAACCACGTCTTCACCTCCTACGACAACATCGTCGACCATTGCTGCGAGGCTTGGAACAAGCTCATCGATCAGCCTTGGCGCATCATGACCATCGGCCGCCGAAAATGGGCTCGTCAGTTTGATCAATGCAGGTTGTTGGG
>NZ_AKFJ01000129.1 GCF_000272475.1 Novosphingobium sp. Rr 2-17 | reverse complement strand
GCGCCCGCTCCAGCACCAGCGCCTACGCCCGTGCCGGACCTGCCCAACGCGACGCGGCCTTTCCTGGATGTGCCGCCCGTCCCGGTCCGCGTTCCGACGCTGCCGACGGTCGATATCATCGAAGGCGGCGTGACCTATCCGGCGCCCGAGCGTCCCGGGACCGTCATCGTCGAAACGCCCGACTCTCCGCAGCCTGTGCAGCCCGTACAGCCGCTATTCGTGCAACCCACACCAACCGCGCCGGTCGTCCCGGTTTATCCACGCAAGCAGGCGCGTCATTAAGATGATCCGGGATGCAGGACGGCGAGCGGGCCGTCCGGTCCGCCTCGGCCTGCTCGCCTTTGGAATCGCGATCGCGGCGCCAGTGGCGGCGCAGCCTGCCGCCGACACCGCGAACGTCCCACAATTCAAAGGCGAGACGGTTTCAGCCGATGCGCGCGACACGGCGAACTGGGTGGCGGCGTCGCACGACAACCACGCGCTGCCGTTCGTAATCATCGACAAGGTGAATGCGACGGTCTTCGCGTTCGACGGCGCTGGCATCCTGCGTGGTGCGGCGCCCGCTTTACTCGGAATGGCGCGTGGCGACGACAGCGTGCCGGGGATTGGCCAACGCAAGCTCGCAACGATCACGCCCGCCGAGCGAACCACGCCCGCGGGCCGGTTCCAAGCGTCGCTCGGTCGCGATTTGGAGCAGGACATCCTGTGGATCGATTATGACGCGGCGCTGTCGCTACACCGCGTGATCGTCGGCCGCCGCGTCGACAACCGCGCCGGGCGGCTCGCGTCGCCGACGCCGAGCGACAACCGGATCTCGTATGGCTGCGTCAACGTGCCCCCGAGTTTCTATGACGGGGTGGTGAAGCCGCTGTTCACCGGGACCGTCGGGATTGTCTACATCCTGCCGGAGACGAAGCCGCTGCGAAGTGTCTTCGCCGTGCCGGTCCGGGCGGCGAACTGACAAACCGCTCGATCCTTCCCTTGGTGCGGAGGGGCAGGAATTGCGGTCGATCAGTGCCTAGAGCAAGTTGCGATCCGATTGCATCGGCTCGGTTGCGCTAGACTCTTGTTTCGCCGCGTTTTCCAAGTCAGCAGGTGATTAAACGCTCTAGCGTCACTGGCACCAAGGCCGCTCGCGATACCATTTCGTCAGCACGTATTTGACGCCCTGCTCGACCGGCATGCCCTGGTGCAGCGACCCCGGGTTTGGTGCGCCATATTCGTCCATGTTATTCCAGATCACCAGATTGCCCGCTTTGGGCGCGATCATGACGCCCGCAGTTGGGAAATTCGTCCGTCCGCCCGCCTCAGGTTCGTTGAGGAAGATCATCGCCGACCAAGTCCGCTGACCGCCGATCGCCACTTGATCCTGCCAATAGTGCTGGCCGGTATCGAAGAAATCGTGATGCGGCTTGAACTCCTGCCCGACCGCATATCGCTGGCCCTGCAACGCTTCACCGTAGCGCGGTTCGAGCCCGGTCAGTTGGTCCAGCTTCGCCTCGACTGCAGTGACGGGCGCTGGGCCGGGATAGAGATAACAGGTCTCGCTGGTGCGATAGGATGGCACCGGATCGTCGGCGACCACCGGCGACGGCACCCGGTTCGCGTCGATCAGCGCGATCAGTTCGGCACATTCGTCTGGCATGAGGAAATCTTGGACGATGTAGAGTTCGACGTAGTTGGCGGCCATCCGGGCGCTATCGGAATAACACGCGATCCGATCACGCACCTGTGCCGCCGATTCCGTCCTGCCGAGCGCCTCGAACTGCCCATCACGGCGATCGGAAGCCGGCGAAAGGCCGCCCTGTATCGCGTCAATAGTGCCAAAATCACTCATACAATCACCGCCGTTTACCAAAATATTTCTCTTCACTACACGGCAGGCATAACTTAGCCAGAGGCGCGACGAATAGTTCTTTTCAAAATGATCAGAAACCGAAGGCCCACTAAAAATAAAAATAATGTCGGCGCGATCGGGGGTAATTTTGTAATGCAAGATGGGTTCGCATCGTCAGAACGTCACCCTCCTTACCCAACATTCTTTAACAGCGAACGTAGCGCTTCAATGCTTTTATTGAATGCCGCTTGGTCTTCAGGTCGGTCGGAAGCGCTCAGCAGCTCCAGATCGCGGCGCAGGCCCTGAATGCGATCGACAGCAGCTTCGTACTTTATCCGATCGATCCTCTCGGTCAGCTTGGATATCTCGACAAAGGCCTTGTTAGCGTTGCGATCGGGCTGTGTTTTCACCAACTCGCTGACGGCATCCAACAGCTTTCCAATCTGTCGGCCGTAGCTTTCGTGTGCGAGGATAGTCTGTTCGGTTTGAGGGGCGCTAGAGTTCTGCTCGTTGATGGTCACGTTACCGAACGACCAGCCTGAATTGATTGATTGCCAAAGTTTTTGCGGCGCAAATGCGGCCGAAATCCATGGATTCCAGCTATCTGCCCAGAAATCACCAGACGAAGATTGAGACATCGCGGCTCCGATCGTGAGATAGTGCCATTCACCTCTTCACACACTGAACCATCGTCGGCAGAACTTCCAGTGCATATATCAGCCGACAGACATACTTTATCCGCATCCTTCCTCTCGATGTCGATCGAGCCTCGGACTATTTGTGATCGGAACAGCATACTTTACAGCATACTTTACAGCATGACCTTGGATGACAACGAGCTACCACAACAGGGTATTTGGTATGAAGCTGACTAGCCTGCGGGAATAGCCGCCCCGGGAAGTCCAAAGCTGAGCGGCGGAATGACCCTGTTGAGCGCACTGCAGCCGGTTTGCTGAATGAAGCGGCAATGGCGGGTTTCGGCAAGAGCAACCGTTCGGGCGTGAGACGGGGAACGACTTGGTTTGGTCCAGGCAGTCTAAAAACGCGATCGGCGGATTTGACCGGGAGGATCGGTTCGCTGCGAAGACAACAAGGTTTGGTGGTCTGCACGTGAGCTCAGCTCGCGATGGCTTTCAGGATGGCCTTGCTTCCCATGATGGTGAGCACTCGGGTCAAGTTATAGGCCAGAACGTGGAGCGCCATTTCGGTTGAAACACGCGGCATGGTCTTCGTTAGGAAGTGGGGGGAGCCCATCCGGGCTTTGGGGGTGCCAAAGGGGTGGCCGCATGCTCGCATCGGGTGATGCGCCGTTCCGCATCCACCGGCTACGACCGCTGCGGGCACACCTTCATGTCCGCCATCTGCATCGAAGCAATCCTCATCTTCTGGTTGCCTCAATGAGGCCTGAGCCCAGCTTTTCCAGCTGACGCCCCAACTCGTCGATAACGAGGTTCAACGGTCCTGTGATTTCCATACGCAATGGGGTCAATCTGCGCTGCAACGGCAGGCGCAGTGCGGTAGCGCTGGATCCGGCGCGGCAAGTCGGGACCGATCCGAGGGGTGCTCCCGAACGGATTCGCGGCCGCTCGGCACGCTGATGGCGCCCTTACGTATCAGCGGTGGAATGCGAGCGCCGGTATCAGAACATTGTCGACCAGCTGGACGAGGAAGTCCTGGGTCGATGGTTGTTGTCGAATGACGGCCTTGTCGAAGATCATGGTTTGTGCCACTTCATCGAGTGGTTGCGCTTTCAGGGCGTGGCTGTGCAATTCGCCGCGGCCTATCGCGCGTTCGATGATGCTGCGCCACAGCCGGCTGCGCAGGTCCTCCAATTTGCGTGACAGCAGGGAGCTCAATCTGGGATCTTTGTGCATGGGCAGGATCATGCCGGCCAGCATGCGCGCCCGATCCTCGTTGAGCGTATGCGCCATCAGTTCGACGAAGGCGAGGAGATCGGCCCGCAGCGAACCTTGATCGGGCAAACTCATCTGCATCTTTTTCAAATCGTGTTCGATAGCCGCCACGATGACGCTGTACGCATCAGGATAGCGCCGGTAGATACTGGTCGCCGGAATGCCCGAGAGCCGGCAGATCTTGGCCATGGTCACGCTCTCGAGTCCGGTTTCGGCCAATAATTTGAGCGTTACCCGCAAGATCGTTTCATCGAGCGCCTTATCACGCGGCCGCCCTGGCTGCGCGGCGCCTTCTAGATTTGAACTGGGCATCTGGTCTCCGTCCGATGTGTCTCAACTGCACCCTTGATGTGGGTGGGGATGGGCGCTATAGAGTTTCGCAACACCAGTGTAGCGAAATATGATTGTGCGTATAATGCTCATATCATTACAACTTTTCCGGTCCAACGCGCAGATCTTTCATCGAATCGAGAAGGCCGCAGGTGCAGACAATCCCATGTCCGCCCCCCTAATCTGACGGCCGACAACCCAGCGCCGCATCCCGCCCAAGTCGCCTGTTGATGGCAGGCAGCAACCAATTCGCCTGAACAACCGCATCATCCCCCAGACGCGCCCAATTACGCTTCATGCCTAACGCGAAATGAAAGGCCAGTAAATGTATCCGCCAGATTCGACCATTGCGGCGTCGCGCTTCTCGCTGAACCGCCGCACGCTGATCGGTGGCAGTCTCGCCCTCGGAGGAATGGCTCTCGCCACCGGTTCGCCAGTAGCTGCAGCGGGCGCTTCCAATGCGTCGCCGCGTCAGCAACTTGGTACACCGCTCTTCGTCGACACGACCAAGGATCTCGTCAGCCACACCGACACATTCCTCGAATCCTGGTACGTCAATGCAGCCTTTGAAAGCGGCGGCAAGATCCTCGGTTTCGAGTGGCACCAGAGCGTCACAGCCGGAGGAAGCGCCACCGAATTCCTGGTGATGAACGCCACGGACGACATCTGGAGACCCTATGCAGCGGCCGAGGCGCCTTCAGCAACGGTGGGCGCTTCGACCACTGAGATGCATGTCTATTCGACCGTCGGTTCCCTTATCGGCGACCGCTCCGAAATGCGGTTTAAGGCCGTAAACGGTAACAACAGCGTCGATGTGGTGATGCGGCCCCAGGCTGCCGAACTATACAACGGGACGACTGGGCTGCTGCCTTTCCTGGGCACCAATTCCTATGAGTTCGCCTTCCCCAACATGATCACCCAGGGCACGATCACCATCGACGGCGAAGTCCACGAGGTGAAGTCGGACGCCGTCTGGTTCGATCGGCAGTGGGGTGCCACTGCAGGTCTGACGCCGGACGACATGAAGCGCAATGCTGCAGTGGTCAACGAAGCGCACTGGACCTGGCTGGGCCTGAGCTTTGGCGCGGGCAACCGTGCGGCCATCTCGTTCTGGGATGTGATGGGAGAGGATAAGCGCTGGACGTTCCTCACTTGTTTGGGGGAAGACGGCGTGCAAACCAATGTCGAGGCTCAGGTCGAATACCTCAAGGTCTGGACCAGCAGCGATACCGGGCAGAAGTATCCTGGTCTCGTCCACATCACCGCTCCCAAGCTCCATCTCGAACTTGTCCTGACTGCTATGATGTCCCGCCCCGAATTCGTTTATCCGCGCGGCCAAGGTCACAGTGGCGGACAATCGCTCTGCCGTGTTGCGGGGCATGTGGGCAAGACGCGCATCGACACCCACGCACTGCTCGAGATGATTGGCGGCATCGTGGTTTGACACCGAATCTTCGGCCCGGCGCGCTTCCTTCATGCCGGGCCGAAGAACAGGTCTGCAAGCATCTCAACCGTGCATCGTTCAGCAGGCCAGGGTTAGTCATTGCCACAAGGCATCGAAATTGCGTTGGGCAAAACTCAGAAGCCACCTAGCACGGATTTTGCATCTCTCCTTCCGACCCAGAAGGAAGGAAGCCTCCTCATGCCACTTTATGACTATCGTTGCCCGGCTTGCGCATCAGAGTTCGAGTTACTGATCCGCACTGCCGACCAACCTGCCTGCCCGACTTGCGGAACAAATCAGATCGTGCGGCTGATCTCCCGCGTGGCTCCCGCCGGGCGCGCGAAAGAGGCCGCAAAGGCGATGCGGGAAAGGGCCCGGAGAGAGGGACATACGAGCAACTTTTGAAGGCCCCGTGCGTACCGGATCGTCCGCCCCGGCAGCGTTGACGGTAACCGGCGCTACCGCAGTCCACCGATAACCTTGCCCTACATGCCATGACGCATTCACGCATCAATCCGACAAATTGTCGTGGGTGCGACACACAACTTCGTCGCGCAAAGATGGTGCTGGCGCGCAGAACGGCGTGCATCGGGCAATGGCACGAACCCTGCATTGCTTCAGGCGATCCTCATGACGGAGACCTGAGATGGCCTACAAGATCATTGCTTCGCAGTGCACCGGGTGCAGTGCTTGCGAATTCGAGTGCCCTAACGCGGCGATTTCCATGAAGGGTGAAACCTTCATCATCGACCCTAAAAAATGTACCGAGTGCAAAGATCACTTCGACCATCCGCAGTGCGATACCGTATGCCCGGTCGCCAAGACCTGCGTTCCTGCCTGATCGGCATAGGCGCGGTTCGCGGCCATGACTATCGCCGACGATGACGACATAGAGCGTGCTCTCGACTGGCGGGGCAAAGTCATCCGCTGCCGGGAATGCGACCACTCGGCGCTGAATCGCGAAGGCCTTTGTGCAAAAGGCAAGTCATGCATTCGGGATCGGCGGGCTCGAAGGGTCGACCGTTTCCTTCGGGAAAATCTTACACTTGCCGATAGTTATCTCGACCACCCGTATTTCGAGGTGCGCGCCTGTGCAGCCCAGTATGCGAGCGTGTTTCATCTTCCCCCGCTGCTCGACGATCCCGAACCCGAGGTCCGGGCGGTGACAACGATGCGATTGCCGGCAGACCGCATCCGCCAAATGGCCTTTGACGAGGACACGCGGGTACGTGTGGCCGCCGCAGCCCGCCTTCAGGGGCTCGATCTTATGCCATTGATATCCGATGCCGAATACATGGTGCGGATCACCGCGGTGCGCAAAATGCCGGTCGAAATGCTGCCTCTGGTGCGCCACGATCCCGACCCGGAGGTTCGCACTTGGGTTGCGCGGCGGATCGACCCGCGTGCGCTGGCGGATATGACGTTCGACTCCGATGCCATGGTCCGGTGCGAAGTGGCCACACGAATTCCAATGGACCAGTTGCCCCTGTTGCTGCGCGATAGCGACATGCGCGTGCGCTTCACCGTCGCCGAACGGATCGCCGAGGAAGAACTGTTCGCTCTGCTCGACGACGACGAACCGATCATTCGCGAACTCGCGCACGAACGGATCGCCAAAGTTCCTGCGCTTGCCACCCGGCTCGCGCGGCACAGCGGGAAACCCGCCCTATCCGTCGTCAGCAATGACGTCGACCCCCACGAGGAGTCCAAGTCATGAAGGTGATGATCCGGCGTTCGGAAGGCGCGCTCTCGGCCTATGTGCCCAAGAAGGACCTTGAAGAGCCCATCGTGGAAACCGAGCGCGACACGCTGTGGGGCGGTTGGGTCAAACTGGGCAACGGCTGGGTACTGCACCTGCCCGAAATGGCCGAGGACACCAAACTGCCGATCACAGTGAATGCCCGTAAGACCGGCAGCGAGGAGGATTGAAATGGCCAGCACGTTGATCGAACCGCAGGACATGCTGGACGACGCCGTCGCGGATTTACGCGCCGGGCGGCTTGTCCCTTATATCGGGCCTGGGGTATCCGCCCTGCACAGCCAGCCGGTGCCGCTTTCTCCCGAAGCGTTGGCCGCCTGGTTCGAAACCAAGGTCGCCTTGCCCAAGCGCGCTCGTGGCAATGCCTGGGCTGCGGCCCAGCATATCGAGAGCTACAAGCACCGTAATACCGTAACCGCGTTGATGGGTGAGGCATTTTCGGAGCCTGTCGCGCCCTCGGCCATCCACCAGTCCCTTGCGGCTATGGAACTGCCCCTGATCGTCGACGCCTGGTACGCGGGCGAAATGCGGCACGCGCTTGCAGGGCGCAACGACTGGATCGAGGTTCAGGGGATCACGCGTGCCGGCATTGGCGAAGACTGCTGGTTCCGCTTCTATGGCCCGTCTGGAAGCGACGCCGATGCCCAGGATGCCAGTACGGCCACGACTTTGCTTTACACTCCGCATGGCAGCGTGGTTCCATCCCGGAACTTTCTGATTTCTGATGCCGACTATGTCGAGGTGCTGACAGAAATCGACATCCAGACACCCATTCCGGAAGAGGTGCGGCAGCGCCGATCGGGGAAGGCCTTCCTCTTCCTCGGTTGCCGCTTCAACGACCAGTTGCTGCGCAGTTACGCCCGCCAGATCATCAAGCGCTCGACCGACCGGCACTTTGCTGTTGTCGATCTTGCCGTCCTTACGCGAAATGAGCGCGCGTTCCTCGTCGAACAGAACATAACCCCGATCGACCTTCCGCTGAATATTGCGCTCGATCGCTTCGCTTCCGCCTGACCCTTGCTGCGAGCGGATGCGACCCGCCCGCGCCACCTGCGCCCTGCCCCCAAAGGCAGGGCGTTTTCGTATATGTGCATTTCCCGACATTGAGCGCGACATTGGCAAAAAGCACCTCGTCGCCATTGCAACAAAATCATGTCGCACTGCGGAATGCAGCCCGAGAAACCTTGGAGAACCGTGTTTGGCACGACCGTTGCTAATCGATGTCCATGGTCGGGATCAGCCCAGTGAACCGGACCCATCGAGGAGCACTTATGACCGACCTTGGACAGGACATCACTCGCGCCTTGGGCAATGAAGACGGCGTCGTCGATATTGCGGACATCATGCAGCAGGTCGCCGATCACAAGGGTTGCGGCACCAGCAGCGAAGGCGGCAAGGCCAGCTGCGGCTCTTCAGGCGGCCCGGAGGACATGCCACCAGAGATCTGGGAGAAGGTGAAGAACCATCCCTGCTATAGCGAGGAAGCCCACCATCACTACGCGCGCATGCACGTAGCGGTCGCGCCCGCGTGCAACATCCAGTGCAACTACTGCAATCGGAAGTACGACTGCGCCAACGAAAGTCGGCCCGGCGTCGTCTCAGAACGCCTGACGCCCGAGCAAGCCTCGCGCAAGGTTCTGGCGGTTGCATCGACCATTCCACAGATGACCGTGCTGGGCATTGCTGGCCCGGGCGACCCTCTCGCCAACCCGGCCAAGACGTTCGAGACTTTCCGTCTCATCGCCCAAACCGCACCTGACATCAAACTGTGCCTTTCGACGAACGGCCTCGCCCTCCCCGATTGGGTGGATGAAATCGCCAAGTACAAAGTCGACCACGTGACGATCACCATCAACATGGTGGACCCCGAAGTGGGCCAGCACATCTACCCATGGATCTTCTGGAAGAACCAGCGCCTGACTGGCTATGAGGCGGCCAAGATTCTGACCGAACGCCAGATGCTCGGCCTCGAAATGCTGACTGAGCGCGGCATCCTCGCCAAAATCAACTCGGTGATGATCCCCGGGATCAACGATCACCATCTCGTCGAGGTCAATCGCGCAGTGAAATCGCGCGGGGCGTTCCTGCACAACATCATGCCGCTCATTTCAGCGCCTGAACACGGCACCGTGTTCGGCCTCAATGGCCAGCGCGGACCCAGCGCACAGGAACTGAAAGCGCTGCAGGATAGCTGCGAAGGCGAAATGAACATGATGCGGCACTGCCGCCAGTGCCGCGCCGACGCGGTGGGGCTTTTGGGCGAGGATCGTTCGGCCGAATTCTCGACCGAAAAGATCATGGAAATGGAGGTGGCCTACGATTCGGTCGGTCGCGCAGCCTACCAGCAGACGGTGGAAGCAGAGCGACTGGCGAAAGTCGCCGCCCGGCAGGAAGAGCTTCAAGGGCTCGATGTGGCGAAAGACATCAGCGTGCTGGTGGCCGTCGCGACCAAGGGCCACGGCGTGATCAACGAACACTTCGGCCATGCCAAGGAGTTCCAGGTCTATGAGCTTTCCGCAAGCGGGGCCAAGTTCGTCGGGCACCGACGCGTCGATCTTTATTGCCAGGGCGGTTTCGGCGAAGAAGACGCGCTGGGCACAGTGATCGAGGCTATCAACGATTGCCACGCGGTATTCGTCGCCAAGATCGGCGGCTGCCCCAAGGCTGATCTGGCAGCGGCAGGGATCGACCCGGTCGACCAGTATGCGCACGAATACATCGAAAAATCGGCGCTGATCTGGTTCAAGGACTATCTCGCCAAGGTCGCATCAGGCGAAATCGTCCACGCCGAACGAGGCGATGCCTCAATCCGGCAGGGCGCGCTGATTTCGGTGGCCTGAGCGATGGCCTACAAGATCATCGGCTCGCAATGCACCAATTGCACTGCCTGCGAAGCGCTCTGCCCAAACACGGCTATTTCCGAAAGAGGCGGCACCTTCGTCATCGACCCGGCGCTGTGCACCGAATGCATCGGACATTTCGACACCCCCCAATGCGTGGCGATCTGCCCGGTCGACAACACCTGCGTCGTGGACGGGTCGGTGGCCCGGTACGTGGCTGACTGAGAAGGATGAACATGGACCTGAAAATTACCCGCGCCGCCGCCCGCTTCATCCGCATGTCGTTGCTGGCGGATGGCAATGCCGACAGCGGTTTCCGGCTGGCAGTCTCGCCCGGTGGCTGCTCCGGGCTCTCCGCTGACGTCGGCGTGGCGGCTCAGCCCGCCGAGGGCGAGCGGGCCGTCTTGGTCGATGGCCTGCGCCTGTTCCTCAACGCACAAAGCCGCATCCTGCTCGACGGCGTGACGGTGGATTTCGAGGATACGATGACCACGCAAGGCCTCGTCTTCCACGATCCCAAACAAGTCGCCTGTTCCACAGCTGGCGCGGCCTGAGCGGGAGAAGCAGCGATGGCTCACTCCGCTCTTGACGGGATCCTCGGCCCCAATGCCGACTTGCAGGACGCCATCTTGTCTAACCCGCTGCTGGGTGGAGGGTTACCCGCCGAGGCGCAACGCCACCTCGAAAAGGCGGGCCTGAGCTATCACCTGACCGACGTGGCCGAGACGCACCTGCAGGCCGCCGATGCCATAGCGCCCGATCATGCAGCGGTACTGATCGCCTTTTACCGGTTTTATTTCTACAAGGGCCAGCTCTATCAGGCCCTGCAGATTTCCCGGGCGTGTATCGCCAAGGCGCTGCGCGAAAATGTGCTGGGCGCGGACTGGCGCGAAGTGCAGCCAAGTGATGCCCCGTTCGGCGAATGGGATGCGCTGATCCCGCGCTTCTTCCTGTTTTCTCTCAAGGGCTATGCCTACCTCAACATGCGGCTCGGCTACTTCATCGAAGGCCGATCTGCGGCGGAAAAGCTGCTGGAGCTTGATCCGCGCGATCGGATCGGCGCGCAAGTGTTGATCGATGTGCTCGACCGAATGGGTTTCGAGGATGAGTGACGTCACCATCATCCGCTTGCCTGCGAGGCGCCGGTCATGAGCAACATCGTGCGCGATAGTGAGGTCGTCGAACTGACCGCCCCGCCGTACTTCAACTATGGTGACCGCGTGAGCGCACGACGCACCGTGCGCAACGACGGCACATACGCCGGCAAAGAGATCGGCGACATCCTCGTGACCAAGGGTGAGGAAGGCTTTGTCGTTTCGATCGGCACCTTTCTCCAGCAATTCTACATCTATGGCGTCGAATTCCTCGGCAGCGGCAACCGTGTCGGCATGAAACGCAAGGAACTCGTCGCGATCGAGACGGCCGACGATCTGGAAATCCCCCTGCCCTTCGCCACCAAGACGGGGCACGCCTGATGTTCGACTTGCGCCAGCCGATCTACCACGTGGGTCAAGTCGTCCGTGCCGCCACCGATCTGGTGAACGATGGCAGCCATCCCGATGCGCCCGTCGATGCCTTGCTGGTGCCAGTTGGCACAGGTGGCGAGATCGTCAACGTCGGCCATCACGGCGAAAGCAATACACCCATCTACCTCGTGGATTTCGAGGCGCGCGTCGTCATCGGCTGCTTCGAGGAAGAGCTGGAACCGGCGTGAGGAGGGCCACCATGTCAATCGCGCCTTGCTGGCAGGAACTGGAAGCGCCCACGCCGCGCCATCCGAACGAGCTGGACTTGCGCCGGATCGAGCGCGCGATCGCCGGTCGTGCACGCTACAAATATGTTCAGCCGAGCGTGCAGCGCCATCCCGACGGTTACCTCGTCCGCTCGCCGTGCTGTTCGCGCAATATCGCTGCCGACGGCGCGGAAATCGATGTGGCGCTGCTGACTTGGATGGAACGCACCGCCGATTGGAGCCTGTTCCGTCGCGACCATCAGGCGCAGGCCTGGCTTCTCGACAGCCGCTTTGCCCGACTGCCCGATTTGTTCGGACGGCTTAACCAAGACCCTGACCGGGTGTTCTGGCAATGACCCAAAAGGCGCGCACCATGACCTTGACCGAACAGACACTGGCAACGGTGGATGCCGTGCTGCGCGCCAGCGAAGGAAGCGCGGGGCAAGTCCGCAGCCTTCTGCTGGCGCAGTGCCCCGGCTTGTCGGTCATGCAATGCGATGCGTCAGATGTGCTGGAAGAACCATTTCGGAGCTACGCAGCGATCGACCTCCACCTCGTCGATGCACGGGGACACTGTGTCCAGATGACCGCTGATCTGAACGCTGCAACCGGCATCCTGCTGGCAAGCGGGAGCACCCCTGTATGACCGCGCCTCTTGCTCTCGTAACGCCCCCCCTTGAGGCTACGGAAGGCTGGATCCTGCAGACCGACCCGGATTTTTCCGAAGGCGATCTTGCGGCGGTCGATACCGTGTTGCGAGGATCGAACCTGGGTGCTGGCGAGCAGGTAGCGCAGATGGAAGCGGCCTTTGCCGCCTATGTCGGTCGCAGATATGCCATCGCGGTATCGAGCGGCACGATGGGCCTCTATCTCACGCTGCTCGGCATGAACGTCGGGCCAGGCGACGAGGTGATCCTGTCTGCGCACGGATACCGGGAGGCCGGGCACGCGGTCGCGCTAACCGGGGCGAAGCCGGTGTTTGCGGATATCGACTACTGGGCGGGCACGCTGGCATCCGAGAAGGCCGCCGCGAAAATTACCCCGGCGACGAAGGCGATCCTAGGCGGCAATGCCAACGGCCATCCTGCCGCCTGGCCGGAACTACGCGAAGTTGCGGCACAGCACGGCCTTCACTTGATCGAGGATTCGACCGAGGCGATTGGATCGCGCCACAAGGCGGGCATGGTCGGCAGTTTCGGCGACGCGGCGATATTCGATTTCGGTCAGCCCGGCGTGATCGCTTGCGGCGAAGGCGGCATCGTGGTGACCGACGACATCGACCTTGCCATGGCGCTGCGCCGTCGGCGTTCGCGCAGGCCGGACGAGCGCCATTCGCTTAGCCTCACCTCCGCGCCGCCGTTTCAGGCCGGGATGAGCGACGTCGTCGCCGCGCTCGCGCTGTCCCAGCTGCGGCGTATAGACCTGCTGCTGGAACGGCGGCGCAGCGTGCAATTGCTTTACGACCACTTCATGCAGTCGTTCGAAGGCATCAAGCCGCCCTATATCGCGCCCGACGTCGAAGAGGTGCACTGGTTCCTTTACGTCGTTCACCTTGGCACTCGATTCACTCGATCCGCGCGCGACCAGATCATCGAGGACATGCGGACCGAGGAAATCGATGTGGCCGCCTATTCGGCGCCGCTTCACCTCCAGGATTTCTACCGGCAACTCGGCTGGAAGAAGAAAGACCTGTTCGTCACCGAAAAGGTTGCCGACCGCGCGCTTGCCCTGCCGTTCCACGCCCACCTGACCGAAGACCAGATCGCCTTCGTCGTTTCGCGGGCCAAGGAAAGCTCGATCAATATTGGTGCGGGCACACCCATTTACTGATGTTGGAGGATACAATGACGACCGTTACCATCATGCCTTCCGGAAGCAAGATCGAGGCCACGGCCGGGGCCTCGCTCCTATCGCTCATCCTCGCCTCCGATGAGAGAATCCAGCACAACTGCGACGGCAAGGCGACGTGCGGCACGTGCCATATCTTCGTGCTCGAAGGCCGCAAGGGCGTTTCCAAGATCGCGCGCGAAGAAAACGAAAAGCTCGACGCCGTCGTCGGGGTCGGCTCGAAATCGCGCCTCGCTTGTCAGGCATTCTTTCTCGGCACTGAGGACGTCACCGTCGAAGTGCTGAGCTTCCGCTGACAGGAGCGCCGGGCACATGCCAATGGACGGAAACGAGATCGAGCAGCGCATCGTCGGCGCTTTTCCCGATGCCAAAGTGGTAATGGTGGACCTGGCCGGCGATGGCGACCACTGGTGTCAACGCCGGTATAAAATG
>NZ_AKFJ01000128.1 GCF_000272475.1 Novosphingobium sp. Rr 2-17 | reverse complement strand
CCATGCGCGGACGCACCCAAAGGCCGGACATATGGACGCAAGCGATTAGATCAAATCACTGTGACCGCCTTGCAGGGAGGAGGCCGTCCACATATGGTATTATGAAAGAAAGCGGCCCCATGCCAGTGGCAGGGGCCGCTTGATCTTTAGGCCGATTCTTTCTTGCGGCCCTGCTTCTTGCGCTCGTTCGGGTCGAGGAAGGCCTTGCGCAGGCGGATCGATAGCGGCGTCACTTCGACCATTTCGTCATCGTCGATGTAGGCGATCGCCTGCTCCAGCGTCATTACGCGGGGCGGGGTGAGGCGGATGGCGTCGTCCTTGCCGGTCGAACGGAAGTTCGTGAGCTGCTTGGACTTCATCGGGTTCACTTCGAGATCGTCAGGCTTGGCGTTCTCGCCGATGATCATGCCCTCGTAGATCTTTTCCTGAGGCTTGACGAACAGCACGCCGCGCTCTTCCAGCGAATTGAGCGCGTAGCCCACTGCTTCACCGGTGCCGTTCGAGATCAGCACGCCGTTCTGGCGGCCTTCGATCGGACCCTTGTGGGGACCGTACTTCTCGAACAAGCGGTTCATGATGCCGGTGCCGCGGGTGTCCGACAGGAATTCGCCGTGGTAGCCGATCAGGCCGCGCGAAGGCGCCGAGAAGGTGATGCGGGTCTTGCCACCGCCGCTGGGGCGCATGTCGGTCATCTCGGCCTTGCGCATGTTCATCTTCTCGACGACCGTGCCCGAGTATTCATCGTCCACGTCGATCACGACGACTTCGTAAGGCTCGGTGCGCTTGCCGTTCTCGTCGGTGCCGAACAGCACGCGAGGGCGGCTGATGCCCAGCTCGAAGCCTTCGCGGCGCATCGTCTCGATGACGACGCCGAGCTGAAGTTCGCCACGACCGGCGACTTCGAAGCTGTCCTTGTCGGCGCTTTCGGTGACGCGGATGGCGACGTTCGATTCCGCTTCACGCGCCAGGCGGTCGCGGATCATGCGGCTGGTCACCTTGGAGCCTTCACGACCAGCCATCGGCGAATCGTTGACGGCAAAGCGCATCGACAGCGTCGGCGGATCGATCGGCTGCGCGTGCAGCGGCTCGGTGACCGAAGGGTCGGCGATGGTGTTGGAAACGGTCGCGGTGGTGAGGCCGGCGATCGAGATGATGTCGCCCGCCTTGGCCTGGTCTACCGGCACGCGATCCAGCCCGTGGAACGCCAGCAGCTTGGACGCGCGGCCCACTTCGACGACTTTGCCGTCGTTATCGAGGGCGCGGATCTGGTCGTTGACCTTGACGGTGCCCGACTGGACCTTGCCGGTCAGGATGCGGCCCAGGAAGTTGTCGCGATCGAGCAGGGTGACGAGGAACTTGAACGGCCCATCGACGTCGGCGGCTGGGGCGGGAACGTGCTCGATGATCTTTTCGAACAGCGGCGTCAGCGTGCCTTCGCGCGCATCGGGGTTCTCGCTGGCGTAGCCGTTACGGCCCGACGCATACAGGGTCGGGAAGTCGAGCTGCTCGTCGTTGGCGTCGAGGCTGACGAACAAGTCGAACACTTCGTTCAGAACTTCGTCATGGCGGCCATCGGGACGGTCGATCTTGTTGACGACCACGATCGGCTTGAGGCCCAGGCCCAGCGCCTTGCCGGTGACGAACTTGGTCTGCGGCATCGCGCCTTCAGAGCTGTCCACCAGCAGGACGACGCCATCGACCATCGAGAGGATGCGCTCAACTTCGGCGCCGAAGTCGGCGTGTCCGGGCGTGTCGACGATGTTGATGCGATAGCCGTTCCACTCGATCGAGGTGGGCTTGGCCAGAATGGTGATGCCGCGCTCTTTTTCGAGGTCGTTCGAATCCATCGCGCGCTCTTCGACGCGCTGGTTGTCGCGGAAGGTGCCGGACTGGCGGAAGAGCTGGTCGACGAGCGTGGTTTTACCATGGTCGACGTGCGCGATGATCGCGATATTGCGCAGGGGAAGCGGGGCGGACATCGGTCTACTTTCGAATGAGGGCTTGGCGGCGCAACAAGGATGCTGCACCGCAAAATCGGCGGGCCATTAGCCCATGCAGGCAATTTCGGCAAGTACGCAGCGCCAAGCCGCTCTGTGGCGCATCGGCCACAGCGCCGGTGAATGTCCGCAAAACCGCAGTTCCTGCGATTGTGGAGGCTCGGAGATAAATATAACGTCCGCGTTATTGCAGCAAAACCTGGTCGGCGAGAGGCCAGGTGGCGCTAGCAACAATAACGGGGGAAGATATGAAGGGTTCAGCAACACGCGCTTGTGCGCGTTCGTCGCACGTATCGTTCGGCGGCGTCACCAGCTTGGCGGCAATGGCAGTGGCACTATGGGCGCCGGGCGCGCAGGCCCAGGATGCCGCGGCTTCCACCGCTGACACTTCCGCGGGCAGCCTTAGCGAGATCATCGTCACCGCCACCAAGCGCGAGCAGACCTTGCAGGACGTGCCGGTCGCGGTCACCGTCACCTCTGGCGAGACAATCGAGCGCGCCCAGATTCGCGATCTCAAGGACTTGCAATCGCTGGTGCCCAGCCTGCGCGTCAACCAGTTGCAATCGAGCGCCAACACCAATTTCTACATTCGCGGCTTCGGCAACGGCGCCAACAACGCCGGTATCGAACCGTCGGTCGGCCTGTTCATCGACGGCGTATACCGCTCGCGCTCCTCCTCGATGATCGCGGATCTGCCCGACGTGCAGCGGATCGAAGTGCTGCGCGGGCCGCAATCCACCTTGTTCGGCAAGAACGCGTCGGCGGGCGTGATCTCGATCGTGACGCGCAAACCCCAGTTCGAATTCGGCGGGAACGTCGAGGCAAGCTACGGCAATTACAACGCGGTCATCGTCAAGGGCGTGGTCACCGGCCCGATCAGCGATACCGTGGCGTTCAGCTTGGCCGGCGGGATCAACAAGCGCGACGGTATCGTCAAGGATCTGGGGGCTGGCGGGACCACCAACGATCGTGACCGCTGGTTCGCTCGCGGCCAGTTGCTGTTCGACAATCACGACGGCCTCGAAGTGCGGCTGATCGGCGATTACGGCAAGATCGACGAGAACTGCTGCGCGGTCGTCAACTTGCGGCAGTCTTCGTCGACAGCGGCGGTCTTCGCGGTCGGCGGCGCAGTCAACCAGCCGGGCGAACAGTACGACAACATCACGTACGACAACTTCGCATCGACCAACAAGATCAAGAACTGGGGCTTTTCGGGCCAGGTGGATTACGATCTGGGCGACGTGAAACTCACCTCGATCACCGCCTATCGCCACACCGATTCCTTGACCAACCAGGACTCCGACTTCACCAGCGCCGATCTTCTGGGCCGCAACTGGCAGGACCTGCGGATCAAGACCTTCACGCAGGAATTGCGCGCGACGTTCGACTTGTCCGACAAGCTGAGCGGCCTGATCGGCGGTTACTACTTCAACGAGAAGATCGACCAGAACAACCAGGTACTATGGGGGGACGACGCGCGGTCCTATGCCAACCTGCTCGTCCAGGGCGTGTCCGGCGGGGCGCTTAACATTGCGACGCTGGAGAACACGTTCGGTGCGCTGGAAGGCAATCCGTCGAAATACACCGGCAAGTTCTTCCAATCCGGCACTGGTCTGACCGAGGCCTACAAGCTGAAGGACGAGGCGTGGTCGGCGTTCGGCCAACTCGATTTCGAAGTGGCGCCGGGGCTGACGGTGACGGGCGGGATCAACTACACGCATGATGCCAAGCGATATGCGACGAACACCACTTCGAACGACGCCTTCGCCGGTATCGACCTCGACGCGCCGCAATACGCCGCTTTTCGCCAGCAGCTCCTGCTGGGCGGGGCGCTACGTTCGGTGGGCGTCGACCCGACCAACACCGCGCAAGTCACGGCCTTCGCCACCAACTCCGCCACCGCGCCGATCTACCAGCAACTGGTGGCTTACGCGAACGGGAATGCCAACAACCCCGCCGCCAATCCGCTGGCGGGTCTGCGCGATCTGCAATACTTCCCGCCGTTCATGAACGTGCCCAACGCGGTGGAATCGGGCAAAGTCAGCGGCGGCGATTTCAGCTACACCGCGCGGGTTGCCTGGGATGCGACCGACACGATCAACCTCTATGCGGGCTACGCCACGGGCTACAAGGCGGCCTCGGTCAACCTGTCTCGCGATAGCCGGCCCACCCCCGGCGACCTCGTCGCCTTGCGCGCGCAAGGGCTGGCCGTCACCAACCTGACCTCGGGCAGTCGCTATGCCGATCCGGAAAATTCGACCGTCTACGAAGCCGGTCTAAAGGCCAATTGGGGCCTGGTCTCGGCGAATGTCGCGGTGTTCAAGCAAGTGATCCGCAACTTCCAATCAAACATCTTCACAGGCTCGGGCTTCTTCCTGGCCAACGCCGGTAAGCAATCCGCGTTCGGGGTGGAGTTCGAGGGTTCGGCCAAGCCGATCGATCCGCTGACCCTGACGTTCTCGATGACCTATCTGGATGCGCGCTACGACAAGTTCCTGCTCTCCGCCTTCGGGGATCTGTCGGGAACGCGGCCTGCCGGCACCAGCCCGCTATCGGTCACCTTCGGGGCCGAGTTCGTGCAGCCGGTGGGCGATAAGGGCGATCGCCTGATCCTGCGTGGCGATTATCACTACGAAGCGCAGTTCAAGCTGGTCGAGGGCCTGCCGGGCCTGGTTGAGACCGATGCCCAAGGCAACATCACCGATGTCACTGCCGCGCTGGCCGCCGCACAGGAATTCAAGCAGGACATCAACGATGTGAACGCGTCGATCACGTATGCGATGGCGAACGGGATGGAACTGTCGGTCTGGGGCCGTAACCTGCTGAATGATCGCACGATCCTGCAGATATTCGACAGCCCGGCGCAGCCCGGCTCGATCTCTGGCTATCCGAACCAGCCACGCACGTATGGCGTGGCCGCACGCCTGCGCTTCTAGAGCGTTTCGGCTAGGAACGCAGACGCGACAGCACACCGGCGTGCGGCGAGAAGACGCGCGACGGTATGTGAAAACTTGAAGGGGTGTCGGCCACGCGGTCGATGCCCCTTTTTCCTGTCTGGGGAACGAAGAGGACGCTGAAAACGCGCAAGAAAGTCTTTGTAGTTTGCCGTAATTCGTGGAAGCCTTTGGTCCAGGCTGGCCCGTATCCAACGCGGGAGGTCGGAATATGGCGACCGGCGCTGGTTTCATGCCGCGTGGCCCGAGCCTAAAAAGGGGAAGCATGATGGTACCAAACGGCGGTTTCTGGTGGCGGGTTCTGGCCTACATCATCGACGCGATCATTCTGAGCATCGTCGGTTCGATTCTGGGCAGGATCGTTGGTTTCAGCATGATGCCGATGTCTGGCATGGGAGCGAACGCGAACTTGTTCGCCAGTGGCGCGATGTTCGGCGTCTTCGGGCTGAGCGTCGTGCTCAACTGGATCTACTTTGCGGGGATGGAAAGTTCGAAGTTCCAGGGTACGGTCGGGAAGCTGGCGATCGGCTTGGTCGTCACCGACATGCATGGCGACCGGATCAGCTTCATGCGCGCCACGGGCCGCTATTTCGCCAAGATCCTCTCCGGCATCATCCTGAGTATCGGCTTCATCATGGTCGCGTTCACCCAGCGCAAGCAAGGGTTGCACGACCTGATCGCCAGCACGCTGGTCTACAAGACGCGCGATCCGGGCGCGGTCATCAGCGAGGAAAGCGTTTTCGCTTAACGCTGGCCTGTAGGGCGCGGTTCGCGCGCCCTACAATTCCCGCAGTGCCCTTGCCGGTTTCGCCCGCAGCAGCGGCAGCGAGCCGGCAAGCGCAAAGCCCATGACCAGCACCAGGCCGGCGGCAAGCACCGCGATGACGCGCGGCCAGTCGGGCAACCAAACGAACTCGAAAAGCTCCACCACCACCGCCCAGGCCATTACGCTGCCTGCGCCCAGTGCGACGATCGCCAGGGCGACGATCAGCGCGCCGTATTCCACCGCCTGCATCAGCAGCAATTGACCGCGACTGGCGCCCAGTACGCGCAGGATGACGGTGTCGTACGTCCGGCTCGCCCGAGCGGCGGCAATGGCGCCGAACAGCACGGCGAGCCCTGCGAGCACCGCCACCGAGGCTGCCGCCAGGATCGCGACGGTCATCTGTCCCAGCAAATCACGCGCCTGGCGCAGCAATCCGCCGGTTTCGATCACCGAACTGGAGGGGAACGCGCGGGCCAGCTTGGGCAAGAGCGCTGCAGTGGGCGTGCCCGGCGCCACCTCGATCGTGGCGGCCAGGTTATGCGGAGCGGCGGCCAGCGCGTTGGGCGAGAACACCAGGACGAAGTTGAAGCCCATCGTGTCCCACTCGATCCGGCGGATCGAGGCAATGCGCGCGGTGATGTCCACGCCCAGCACGTTAGCGGTCAGGTAATCGCCCACGTTCAGGCCCACCGCCTCGGCAAAGCGCTCATCGATCGAGACCAGCGGCTCGCCGCGGTAGATCTCGGGCCACCACGCGCCCGATGTGATGGTACTACCCTCAGGCACGCCGACCGAATATGTCAGGCCGCGCTCGCCCTTCAGCGCCCAGGCGCCCTCGGGGATGTCCTTGCCGAGCGAGGACACTTTGGTCATGCGGTCCTTGGGGCCATAAGCGACGATGCGACCGCGCAAGTTCGGCACCATCCGCAGCGTGGCGCGCGGCACGGTTTGTTCGACTGCGGCGCGAAACGCGGGCGCCTTGTCGCGCGGCACGTCGAGCACGAAGAAATCGGGCGCGCGCGCCGGAACGGTCTTGCGGATGTTGGCTTCCAGGCTGGTCTGCACCCCGGCGATGAGGACAAAAGCCGAAAGCCCAAAGCCCAGCGCCGTCACCAGAGCGCTGGTCTGGGCGCCGGGCCGGTGCAGGTTGGCAAGCCCCGCGCGCAACAGCGGATGGCGCGGGCGTGGGACGCGCGCAGCAAGGGCGCGGATACCCAGCCCCAGCAGCGCCAGCAGTCCCAGCATTGCCGCCGATCCGCCCAGGAACCCCAGCGTCACCAGCGGCTGTGCGGCATTGGCGAGCGCGATGGCGACGATCGCGGCGAGGCCCAGCCCGACCGGGATCAGCAGCGCGCGCCGGTCTGCCGCGAGCGGGGACACACGCGCCCGCATCAGCGCCATCGCCGGCCACGAACGCGCGCGCGCCAGCGGCGGGGCGGCGAACACCAGCGCCACCAGCAGGCCGTAAGCGGCGGCAGTGCCAAGCGCGACGGGCGATATGGTGAACCCGGTGCTCACGGGAAGCAGGCTGCCGAGCGCGCTTGCCAGCAACGGGGTGACGGCAACACCGGCGACCAATCCCGCCAGGCTCCCCGCCAGCGCCGCCGCGCCCACTTGCAGCAAGTATATCCGCGCGATGTCGCCGCTGGTTGCGCCCAAGACCTTGAGCGTGGCGATCGAAGTGCGCCGTGCTTCCAGATAGGAGGACACGCCGCCGCCGATGCCGATGCCCGCGATCACCAGCGCCGCGAGGCCAACCAGCACCAGAAACTCGCCCATGCGGCTGACGAAGCGCTGGGTGGAGGGCGAGGCGGCCTCGCGCGTGCGAGTATCGAACGCCGCCTCGCCGAAGCGGGTCTTGAGCGTATCGACCACCGGATCGGGGGCGCGCGCCGGATCGGCAAAGCGCACCCGCGTCGCGCTGCGGTACATGGCGCCCGGCGCGGTCAGCCCAGCCTCGCGCGGCAGGCTGAGGTCGGAGACGGCGAGGTCGCCCAGCGCGAAGCCTTCGCTCATCTGCTCAGGGTCCGCCGCGATGATGCCGCCGGCGACCACGTCCTGCCCGCCGAGGTCAAAGCGGTCGCCAGGCTTGATGCCCAGCCGCGCGGCGGTGCCCTTGGCGATCCAGACGGTGCCTACGGGCGGCGTGCCGACACGGCGGCCATCGGTCAGTTCGAGCTTGCCGTAGAGCGGCCAGGCCGCGTCCACGGCCTTGAGGGCGACGGGCGCGGTCAAGTCGCCCTTGCGCGCGATCGCCTGCATCCGCAGCCCTTGCGAGACTTTGCCGTAGCGGGCCAGGGCGGTCACTTCGTCAGGAGAAAGGCTGCGCTGCCAGGTCTTCAGCTCGACGTCGCCGCCCAGGATATCGCGACCGCGCGTGGTCAGTTCGCGCTCGATCGAGCCAGTCAAAGTACCGATCGCGGCAATCGCGCTGACGCCCAGGAACAAGCAGACCAGCAGCAGCCGCAAGCCCTTGAACCGCGCCGAAAGATCGCGCCGGGCTATCGTCCAGGCAGTGCGCCAGGCGAGGGGGCGCCAGGCGAGGGGGCGGTTTGGCGATGCGGGATCAGACAAGCGTGTCGCTCGCGATCCGGCCATCCGCCAGCGTCACCACGCGTTCGCACTGGCGGGCCAGGCTCTCGTCGTGGGTGATGATGATGAGCGTTGCGCCGGCTTGTTCGCGGCGGGTGAACAGCAGTTCGACGATCGCGGCGCCGGTCTTGGCATCGAGGTTGCCGGTCGGCTCGTCGGCGAAGACCAGCACCGGGCGTGCGGCCAGGGCGCGGGCGATGGCAACGCGCTGCTGCTCGCCGCCCGAAAGCTGGGTGGGATAGTGCGAGAGGCGATGGCCAAGGCCGACCGCCGCCAGCTCCGCCTCGGCGCGCGAGCGGGCATCGGCCATCCCCGCCAGTTCCAGCGGGATCGCCACGTTTTCCAGCGCGGTCATCGTCGGCAGCAAGTGGAAGGCCTGGAGCACCACCCCGATCCGGCCGCGCCGGGCGCGGGCGAGGGCATCCTCGTTCAGCGTCGCGAAGTCCTGTCCCGCCACTTGCAGCGTCCCGGAACTGGCGCGCTCCAACCCGGATAGCACCGCCATCAGCGACGACTTGCCCGAGCCCGACGGCCCCAGCAGCGCCACCGTCTGCCCGCGCGGAATGGCCAGGTCGATGCCGCGCAGGATCTCCACCGCGCTCGCCCCGCTGCCCAGCGTCAGCCGCAAGTCGCGGGCGAGGATGGCGGTCTCGGGGGACGGGTCGATTTGGGGCTGGGAAGGGCTGTTCACCCGCACCATATGGGATAGCATACCGTGGTCCGGCAAGGCCGGCCTCCCAGGAGATTGCCTTGCGCCCCCATTATATCGTCGCCCTCGTCCTTCCCGCCCTGGCGCTCGCCGCTTGCGACAAGGCCGCCCCGCCCCCGTCCGAACAGACCAGCTCCGCTGCCACTGCCAACGACGCGCTGCCGGTGATGGGGCCGGAACGCCCGATTCTGGCTTTCGGCGATTCGCTGCTGGCAGGCTATGGTCTGAACGATGGCGAGAGCTACCCGGCCCGGTTGGAGCAGGCCCTGCGCGCTCGCGGCATCAACGCCAGGATCACCAACGCCGGCGTTTCGGGCGACACCACGGCCGCGGGCCTGCAGCGGTTGGACTTCACGCTGTCCAGCCAGACCGCCAAGCCCGAGCTTGCGATCATCAGCCTGGGCGGCAACGACATGCTCCGCTCGCTCCCCCCGGCGCAGACGCGTGAAAACCTGGAGGCGATCCTCAAGCGCTTCAAGGACCAGAACGTGCGCGTGGTGCTGCTCGGCTTACTGGCCGCCCCCAACCTGGGCAAGGACTACGCCGCCCAGTTCAACCCGATCTACCCGCAACTCGCCCAAAAATACGGCGCGGTGCTGGTGCCGTTCTTCCTCCAGCCGGTAATCGACAAGCCCGACCTCATGCAAAAAGACCACGTCCACCCCACGGCGATCGGCGTGGATGCGATCGTTTCGGCAACGGTGGACGATGTGGCGGGAGCGTTGCCGAAGAAGGGGTAGCTTAACGCCGCACCACCACCCCGCCGCGTACTTCCCAAACCGCAGCCTCTCCCGCAATCGCCTCGAACGGCGCCATCTCGGTTCCCGTCAGCCAGACTTGCGCGGAGCCTGCACGTAGGCGGTCGAACAGCGCGCCGCGACGCACGGGGTCGAGGTGGGCGGCCACCTCGTCGAGCAGGAGCAGGCGGGGTCGGGTTTCGCCTTGGGTTTCCAGCAATTGCGAGTGGGCTAGGGTGATCGCGATCAGCATCGCCTTTTGTTCGCCGGTCGAGCATTCGGCGGCGGGCTGGCCTTTGCCGGCTTCCTTGCCCGCCCCTTTGCCCACCATGGTGACGAGCAGTTCGTCGCGGTGGGGGCCGGTGAGGGTGCGCTGGGCGGCGCGGTCGCGGTGGCGGCTTTCGCGCAGGGCGGCGGTGAGCGCTGCGGGTTCCAGCGGGCCGCCGGGGGCGTAGGCCAGCGCGGGGCGGGCGAAGGGCGAATCCGGGAGCGCTGCCAGCACTGCATCGAGCTGCGATACCAGGTCGGCGCGGGCGCTGGCGACGGGGGCGCCGGCCTCGACGATCTGGGCTTCGATCGCGTCCAGCCAGCGCGGATCGGGAGCGCGTTCGTCGCCGAGCAAGCGGTTGCGTTCGCGCAAGGACGCTTCGAGCCGCGCGGCGTTGCCCGCATGGTCGGGCCGCAGCGCCAGCACCATCCGATCCAGGAAGCGCCGCCGCCCGCCTGCGCTTTCGGCGAACAAGCGGTCCATCGCCGGAGTCAGCCAGCCGATCGAGAGCCACTCCGCCAGGCGGGTCGCGGGGGCCTCGGCGCCGTTGACTTGCACCAGGCGGCGACCGGGACGTTCGGCGACGCAGCCGGTTCCCAGGCGCACGGGGTCTCCATCGGGCAGCATCAGCGCCGCGCTTACCGCGAAGCCGCCGCTGCCGTCCTGCGCGGGCATATCGGCCAATTGCGCGCGGCGCAGGCCGCGTCCGGGGGCGAGCAGGCTGATCGCTTCGAGGACGTTAGTCTTGCCCGCGCCGTTCTCGCCCACCAGCAGGTTGAACTGCGCGGTGCCTTCGAGCGCCGTCTCGCGATGGTTGCGGAAGGTGGAAAGGAGCAAGCGGTCGAGCATGGGCAGGGCGGGGCCTAGCCGCTCTGCGTCAACCGCTCAATGGCGCTAGACGACCCTGGCTTTGGCGAAGGGCGAGAAGTCCACGTTATCGTCAAACACTTCGACCCCTTCGCGCGCCTTGAGCCAGCCGACGATAGCGTACGTTGCCGGCGTCAGGATCGCTTCCCAGGCGACCTTCATCCCCCAGTTGGTCACCATCACCATCAGCACTTGCTGGTGGCTCCAAGTGCCCAGGAACGCGATGGGGTAGAACAACGCGCTGTCCACCGCCTGGCCGAACACGGTGGAGCCGATGGTGCGCGTCCACAAGTGCTTGCCGCCGGTCAGCAGCTTCATCTTGGCGAGCACGAACGAGTTGACGAACTCACCGGCCCAAAATGCAGTGACCGAGGCGAGGACGATGCGCCAGGTGCTGCCGAACACGGCTTCGTAGGCGGCTTGTCCCTCCCAGCCCGGTGACGGCGGCAGGGCGACGACGACGAAGCTCATGAACGCCATGAAGATCAGCGCGAAGAACCCGGCCCATACGCAGCGGCGGGCGTTGGCATAGCCGTAGACCTCGGTCAGCACGTCGCCGATGACGTAGCTGACCGGAAAGAACAGGATGCCCGCGCCGAAGGTGACACCCCACAAGCTCGCCAGCTTGGCCGCGCCGATCAGGTTCGACAGCAACAGGATGGCGACGAACGCAGCCATCACATAGTCGAAGTAGCGGAAATGCCGCCGCGCGCCGGAAAGGCCGTCGATGCGGGCCAGGGGGGCTGTGCTGTCAGGGGTGGAAACGGGCGCGTCGCTCATGGCCAGAAGCGTAACCCGCCTGATGGGCGCTCGCCAAGCACAACTTGACGCAACGCACATGGTTTGCGCCGCGCGACAACCGAGGCTATGGGGACCGTGCGCGCGCCCGTAGCTCAGCTGGATAGAGCACGAGCCTTCTAAGCTTGGGGTCACAGGTTCGAACCCTGTCGGGCGCGCCAATTGCCCATCGGGACTTACGCGTTTTATGAAGCTGAGATTTGTGGGCGGCTTGGCGGCAGTGGTGCTGGCACTGGGCGCAGCGCCCGCGCAAGCACAGGATCAAGCCAAGTCGAAGCGCGCGGGCTTGGCGATCGCAACGCTCGAACAGCGTTGGGGCACAAGCGACGGGTGGAACGCCAGCGAGGCGTGGCAGCGGTTTCCCATCGCCGATGCTTTGATCGATTACCAGCGGCGGACCGGGGACAAGCGCTGGAATGCCAAGATCGCGGCGGCGGTGCGCAACCGTTCCGGGCTGTATCTCAACGACGATGACTTGTGGGCGGTGATCGCCAATGTTCATGCCTGGCAGATCGACCGTGATCCGGAATTGCTGGCCTATGCCAGTTCCACCTATGCCCGGATCGTCTCGACGTATTGGGACACCCAGTGCGGCGGCGGGATCTGGTGGGACCCCAAGCGCACCTACAAGAACGCGATCACCAACGAGTTGCTGATCTACGCCTCGACCCAGCTTTACCTGGCGACGGGGCAGGACGCCTATCGGGACTGGGCGCTGCGGACTTGGTCATGGTTCGCCCGGTCGGGGATGATCGATGCCAACGGGCTGGTGAACGATGGGCTGGACGGGGCGTGCCACAACAACGGACAGCCGCACTTCACCTATAACCAGGGCGTGCTGCTGGGTGGGTTGAGCGATCTGACCACGATCACCGCAGACCCGCAGTATCGCACAGCGGCAGTGCGGACGGCACTGGCGGCAACGCGCGGGCTGGTGACGACGGACGGCATCCTGCGTGAGCCGTTCGATGGGCTGGGCGCCGACGGGCCGATGTTCAAGGGCGTGTTCGCCTACCACCTCGGCCACTTGATCGAAGCGATGCCACAAGGGCCGGAACGCACGGAACTGCTCGGCTGGGCGCAGCGCAATGCCGATGCGGTGTGGCTATTGAGTGCGCAAGGCAAGCAGCCGATCGACGGGCTATGGTCGGGCGGCGCCGGCAAGGACGGCTATGCCGGGCAACTCGGCGCGGCGGCGCAGGCGTCGGGGATCGACATGCTGCTCGCCGCGTCGAGCTGACGGGTTATTGGTCGCCGTCGCTGGGGACGGGCACGTTGAAGCCGTTGAGCGTGGTGGAGACCATGCAATACAGGCCGACCAGGTAGATGAACTCAGCGGTGCCGTCCTGGCCAAAGGTTTCGACCATGCCTTGGTACAGGATCGGCGGGATCGCGCCGCCTTGGACCAGGATCGCGGCGAAATCGTAGGCGATGCCTTCTTCGCGGGACAAGGCGACGGGGCGATTACCGCTGACGATGGTGCGGATGGTATCGTCCGGCAACCCGCGATCCTCGGCGACATGGATATGGGCGTAGAGTTCGTAGTCCGAACGGAAGTACGTGCCGGTCACCAGAATCGCGATCTCGCGGACCGGCTTGGGCAGCTTGGGATCTTGCGCCAGTGCTTTGACCAGGTTCCACACGGGGCCGCCGAATTGGGGGAACGACAGCCACGGGTTCCACGGGCCGACCAGATCGTCGTTGCCGTCGATCGCGGTGAAGCCCTTGAAGCTGGTTTCGATGCCGGACTTCATATCCTCATAAAGCGCGAGCTGGTCGCCGGCGAGGGTGGTGTGATCGATCTGGGGAAGGCGCATGAAATACTCCTATGGGAGAGGCAACCCGGCAACGCGCCGACCCCGTATTGGGATGCTTGAGGAAGTGCGTTGCCAGGTTGATTTTCAATGCGCGCAAGTTGCGCACTGCGCATGTCTGGGTTCACGTAATCGGTGTTGAACGTCTCCCCGCCGCGCCGAAGCGGGCATAAAGGGTCGGCAGCACGAACAGCGTCAGCATCGTCGCGGTGATGAGGCCGCCGATCACCACTGTCGCCAGTGGCTTTTGCAGTTCGGCGCCCGATCCATGGCCCAGCGCCATCGGCACGAAGCCCAGCGAGGCGACCAGCGCGGTCATCGCCACCGGGCGCAACCGCTTGAACGCGCCGAGCTGCGCCGCTTGCGCGCGGGCCATGCCGCCGCTCGCCAGGTCGCGGATGGAGGTGACCATCACCAGGCCATTGAGCACGGCGATGCCCGACAGCGCGATCATGCCCACCGCAGCCGAGATCGAGAACGGCATACCCCGCAGTGCCAGCGCCAGCACCCCGCCCACCAGCGCCAGCGGCACGCCGGTGAACACCAGCGCGGCATCGCGCCAGGATCGCAGCGCGCCGTACAGCAGCAGCACGATCAGCGCGAAGCAGGCCGGCACTACCAGCATCAGCCGGTCGCGCGCCGAGGCCAGGTTCTCGAACTGACCGCCGTAGACCAGATACGTCCCTGCTGGCAGGCGCACGTCACGGGCGATGGCGGCCCTGGCGTCGGCCACCACGCCCGCGACATCGCGGCCACGCACGTTGGCTTGCACCACGACGCGGCGCTTGCCGTTTTCGCGGCTGATCTGGTTGGCCCCGTCCACCACGCTCAGCCGGGCGACGCTGGAGAGCGGCACGAAGGCACCGCCGGGCGTTGGCACCGGGATGCGCGCCAGAGCCTCGAAATCGGCGCGCTGGGCGTCGGCGAGGCGGATCACGATCGGAAAGCGGCGATCGCCTTCGAAGATCGCGCCGGCCTCGCGCCCACCCAGGGTGGCGGCGATCACGTCCTGCACGTCTCCTGCCGTGACGCCCAGCCGCGCCATCGCCTCGCGATCGACGCGGATGTCGAGCATGGGCAGGCCTTCGGTCTGCTCCACTTTGACGTCGGCGGCGCCGCGGGTGCGGGCCAGCACTTTGGCGATGGCCTGCGCGGTGCGGTTCATGCTGGCGAAGTTCTCACCGAAGACCTTGATCGCGACGTCTCCGCGCACGCCCGCGATCAGTTCGTTGAAGCGCATCTGGATCGGCTGGGTGATCTCGTAGGCATTGCCGGGAATGCGCGTGAGCCGGGCTTCGATCCGTTCCACCAGTTCCTCTTTGCGCAAACCGGGGTCGGGCCACTGGTCCTTGGGCTTGAGGATCACGAAGGTGTCGGTGGCGCTGGGCGGCATCGGATCGGAAGCCAGTTCTGCGGTGCCGGTCTTGGAAAAGACCAGCTTCACCTCAGGCATTTTCGCCAAGGCTCGCTCGATCGGCGCTTGCATCGCCTGGCTTTGGTCCACCGAGGTTGCCGGGATACGCATCGCCTGGACCAGCACGTCGCCTTCGTCGAGCTGGGGGAGGAACTCCTGGCCCAGCGTCAGGAACGCCGCCGCTGCGATGCCGATGCCCGCCAGCGCAATGCCGAAGGTCAGGCGCGGGCGCGCCATCGCCCGGTCCAGGCCTGGCTCATAGCGGCGCCGCAGCCAGCCGACGATGCGGCCTTCGTCCTCCTGCACCGGTCGGTTGAGCAGCAGCGCGATCGCGGCGGGCACGGCGGTAAGCGAGAGCACGAAGGCAAAGGCCAGCGCGATGATGACGGTCAGCGCCATCGGCACGAAGGTCTTGCCCTCCACCCCGCTCAGCATCAGCAGCGGGGTGTAGACCAGCATGATGATCGACTGACCATAGACCGACGGCCCGATCATTTCACGCGCGGCGGCCGCGATGGTCTCCAGCCGCTCGGTCGGCAGCAGCGAACGCCCGGTTTCGTGCTGGCGCTCGGCCAGTCTTCGCAGCGCGTTCTCGACGATGATGACAGCGCCATCGACGATCAGGCCGAAGTCCAGCGCGCCCAGGCTCATAAGGTTGGCGGACACACCGACTTTGAGCATGCCGGCGCCCGTCAGCAGCATCGTGATCGGGATCACCATTGCCGCGATGGCCGCAGCGCGGAAGTTGCCGAGCAGCAGGAACAGCACCGCGATCACCAGCACCGCGCCCTCCGCCAGGTTGCGCGAGACGGTGGCGATGGTGGCATCGACCAGCGCGGTACGATCGAGCACCGGCTCGACCACCACGTCTGTAGGCAGCGACGCTTCGATCTCTTCCAGCCGCGCGGCCACCGCCTTGGCGACGGTGCGGCTGTTTTCGCCGATCCGCATGATCGCGGTGCCGACCACCACTTCGGTGCCGTTCTGCGAGGCAGAGCCCATGCGGATCGCTTGTCCGGTGCGGACTTGCGCGACTTGGTCCAGCGTGATCGGCAGGCCTTCGCGGGTGGCGACGACGGTGCGCGATAACTCGGCGGCGCTGCGGATCAGCGCGTCGGATCGCACCGCCAGCCCCTCGCCATTGCGGCTGATGGTGCCGCCGCCCAGGCTGGTGTTGTTGCGCTCCAAGGCATTGGCAAGATCGGTGAGAGACAGCTTCAGGGACGCCAGCTTCTGCACATCGGGCACCACCAGGTATTGCTTGGTATAGCCGCCGATCGCGTCGATTCCGGCGAGGCCGGGCGTGTTCTTGAGCAGCGGGTTGACGATCCAGTCCTGCGCCGTGCGCAAGTACGTCGCCTTGTCGGCATCGCTGACCAGCCGATCGCCCTCTGGGGTGATGTAGCTGCCGTCGGGCTGCAGGCCCGGCTCGCCCGGCTGGTGGCGGTCGTCCTTGCGGTGGGCGAGGTGGATCGTCCACATGTAGACTTCGCCAAGGCCGGTGGCGATTGGGCCCATCTCGGCATCGACGCCGCTGGGCAAGTCTTCGCGAACCTGCACCAGCCGCTCGCTGACCTGGCTGCGCGCGAAATAGACGTCGGTAGCGTCGGTGAAGATCGCGGTGACTTGGGTGAAGCCGTTGCGGCTGAGCGAACGAGTGGATTCCAGGCCGGGAATGCCCGCCAGCGCCGTCTCGATCGGGAAGGCGACCTGCTTTTCGACCAGCTCGGGCGAGAGCGCGGGCGCGCGCACGTTGATCTGGACCTGGTTGTTGGTGATATCCGGCACCGCGTCGATCGGCAGGCGCGAAAGGGCCCAGGCGCCGATCGCAGCGGCCATCGCAGTCAGGATCAGCACCAACTTGCGGTGCTGGACCGAGAGCGAGACGATCCGGGCGATGGGGGATGAATTAGGCGTGGTTGCCGACATTGCGATCAGTCCTCCTCGCCCGCTTCGCCCTTGCCGAGATCGGCCTTGAGGGTGAAGCTGTTGGCGGCTGCGATCTGCTCGCCGCCGTTGAGGCCGGACGTTACGACCACGCGTTCGCCTTCGCTGGCGCCGGTGGTGACCGGGACCATGCGGAAGCCCTTGGCCGTGCGCACGAAGACGGCGGGTTTGCCATCCACGGTCTGCAACGCGGTGCGCGGCACGGAAATGGCGGCGCGGCCCAGGGTTGCCGGAAGCTCCAGCGCCAGGCTCACGCTTTCGCCGACGCGCCATTGCCCGGCGCGGTTGTCGAGGGTGGCGATCAGCGGGACCAGCCGCGTCTGCGGATCGAGCGCGGGGGAGATGAAGGCGACGCGGCCTTGTCCCTGGCGCCCCGCTGCCGAAACCCGCACCGCCGTTCCGGTGCGGACCGGGCCGGCCTGTTCGGGCGGCAAGGCGGCGGAGACCGAAACCCGCGAAAGCTGGGCGACGGTAAACAGCTCGGCATCGGCGGCGACCGTCTGGCCCAGCGTTGCGGTGCGGGTGACGACTTGCCCCGAGATCGGCGCCGTCAGTGCCACCCGGTTAAGCGCGCCGCCGCCGGTTCCAGCCGCCGATAACTGCGATTCGGCTTGGCGCAGCGCGATGCTCGCTTCGGTCGCGGCAGTGCGCGCCGCGATCAAGTCCTGCTCGGGCGAGACGCGTTCGGCGAACAAGCGTTGCTCCCGGCCCAGGTTGCTGCGCGCCAGCGAAAGGCGCGCGCGCGCCGCCTGGATGTCGCCGCGCAATTGTGCGGCCTCGCGGCTTTCGATCACCGCCAGCACTTCGCCGGCACGGACAGTCTCGCCCAGGTTCTTCGCCAGGCTGACCACGCGCCCGCCAATCGCGGCGGTGACCACCCGCATGGCGTCGGGATCGCTCTCGATGGTGCCGGTCACTTCGACGGCGCCTGCGACACCGCCGACCATCGGGCGGACGAGTTCGATTCCCGCCTCTTCGATCTGCGCAGGCGTGATGGCGATTTCGCCGGCGGGGGCGGCGGTTTCGGTTTTTTCGGCTTCGATGGGTTCGGACGTGCTGCCGCAACCGGCCAAAGCGAGTACGAGCGCCAGTGATGCGGGTACGAAAGTTCGGGTCATGTCAGTCGTCCAATGCGGCGGGCACGGGCGCCGCGAGGCGGTCGCGGCGGGCCTGGGCGTCGTGGAAGGCGGCGAGGGCGTCGATCGCCTCGGCGCGGGTCTGGGCGAGGGTGCGTTCGGCCTCGATCAAGTCGAGCTGGCCGAACTTGCCTTCGCGGTAGCCGATGCGGGCGATCCGCGCGGCCTCCTCGGCAGCAGCGATCGCCGGGCCGGCGGCGGTGCGGGCGGAGACTTCCGCATTGGCCACTTCCGCCTCGGCAGTGGCGAGATCTTGCGCGATGTCGAGGGCTTCGGCGCGGGCGAGCGCTTGCGCGCGGACATGCTGGGCTGACGCTTGTTCCAGCGCGGCCCCGCCGCCGTTGAAGACCGGCAGCGGCATGGTCAGGCTGAACACCGCGGCCACGTCGTTGCTGGCGGACAACCGCCGCACGCCCGCGGCCACGGTCACGTCCGGCACGCGCTGGGCACGGGCGAGGCCGACTTGGGCGCTGGCACTGACGACGCCGGCCTGCGCAGCGGCAAGCGCCAGGGTGCCGGCGGGATCGACCGGCTCCGCTGGCCCCGCCGCGCCGATGCGATCGAACCACGTCAGGTCCACAGTAGTGACGGGCTGCCCGATCCGGCGAGCCAGGTTGGCGCGCGCCAGGTTCAGCAGCCGCGCGGCCTTGTCCACGCTGGCATCGGCGTTGACTTGCAACACCTGGGCGCGCTGCTCCTCCAGCGGCGAGGCGCGGCCTGCTCGCACGCGCACTTGCGCGGCGTGGAGCGCATCGGCGGCGATCCCGGCTTGGCGGCGGGCGTTGGCAAGGCGCTGCTCGGCGGCGGTAGCGGTGATGTAGCCCTGGGTTATTGCGAGGCGCAGGTCGGCGCGCGCCACGGCCTCAGCCAGCCGGGCGCGGTCCTGTTCGGCACGGGCATAGGCGATGCGGGCAGGGCGCTTGCCGCCCAGTTCCAGCGGCAGCGCCAATTGCACCGTGGTTTCGGCGGAGTTGAGACCGCGATAGACCCCGCTGCCCGCGACGTTCTCGGTCATCGCCTGTACTTCGGGGTTGGGCCGAAGCCCGGCGACAGTCGTGGCAGCCCCGGCGGCGCGCACGTTTGCCGATGCGGCCTCCAGCGAAGGCGCGGCGACGCCGGCCAGCGCCAGCGCACGGTCGAGCGTCAGCGCAGCCTCTTGCGCCTGCGCCGCGAACGGGACGCACGCCGTCGCGGCCAAAAGGGCCGCGAAGATAGGTTTCATGGATGGGTACTCCTGACGAACGGACAAGTGACCGCAAGGCCTCAGGCCTGCGGGTTCAGTCGCTTATTCGTCAGGCGCGTGGAGGGCGGCGCGGCGCGTCGGACGCCGCGTCAGGCAGGGTTTCGTCCGATCCCGGCAACAGCCGCGCCACCATTCGATCGCAGCCGGCGGGAGTGGCGATTGCGCCCGTCACGTCGACCATGTGATCGTGGCAGGCGGAATGGTGATGCGGATAGGACTTGTCGATGTCGGCGGGAACTTCATCGGCGTCACCGGCTTCGTGGCCCAGCAGATGCGCGGTGTGTTCACCAATCGAGGCGACCGGTTCGACCGCATGGGCAATCGAAACCGCGCCGATGGAGACCATCAGCATCAGGGTCGCGAAAAGGGCCATGATCCGGCGCATCGCCGCGTATTATCGGAAGGCGGCCCCGGCGTCATCAGGGTATAACCGTTTGTTGCGAATAATTCTCAAAGCAGTGACTTGACCCGTGATCGCGGCTGGCTGCACCATGGCGCAAACATCGAAGGATTTACGGCAATGACAATCACGAAGCTGGTGAAGGGAACGGCGCTGGCCGCCGCGCTCGCCTCGGGAGCGATGCTCGCGCAAGACATGGCCGGTGCGCAGCAGACGCCCGCTTCCGCATCGACTTCGATGGGTGCAATGGCGCCCGGCGCGATGCCGGCGCCGTATCTTGCCGCCGACCAGTTGCCCGACAGCACGGTGCTGGTGCCGCCGCCGCCCGCGGCAGGATCGGCAGCGATGCAGCGCGACGAGGCTGGCGCCAAGTCCGCCGTCGCGCAACGGGGCAGTCCGCGTTGGACGCTGGCGATCGCCGATGCGCAGCTTTCGCCGCAAGCGCTGGGCGCGGATTTCTCCTGCGCGGCAGCCATCGCGATCGGTCCTCAGACGACGCCGGTCCTGACAAAGCTGCTGCAGCGGGCGACAGCGGACTTCGCGATTTCCGCCCGTCCGGCCAAGAAGCTGTACCACCGAGCGCGTCCGTTCACCCAGAATGACCAGCCGATCTGCACGCCCGATGCCGCCGAGGGCCTGCGCAAGGATGGATCATACCCTTCGGGCCACAGCACTATCGGCTTTGGCACCGCGCTGGTCCTGGCCGAAGTCATCCCCTCGCGCGCCACCGCGTTGATCGCGCGGGGCCGGGCCTTTGGCGATAGCCGCCGCATCTGCAACGTCCACTGGACCAGCGATATCGAAGAAGGGCGCTTCATGGCGTCCGCCGTCTTCGCGCGGCTGAATGCCGACCCGGCGTTCCAAGCCGACTTGGCCGCAGCGCGTGCCGAAGTGGTGCGCATGCAGCCGGGGGCGGGCAAGGATTGTGCAGCCGAATCGATGGCCCTGGCAGCGACACGGTAAACCGTCTCCTGGCTCAAAGGGCTTAGCGTTTTCGAACCGGACGGGCTCATCTGCTGCCTTGGAAAACGCGGTAAAACAGGAAGCTAGAGCGATCGGTCCGATGCAATCGGAACGGATTTCGCTCTAGACCGCTCGTTAACATCTGCCGTGGCATGATGCATGTCATGAACCGTGCCATCTTCAAACGTCGCGTCATGCGCCGCCCGGTCGCCATTGCGGTGCAGTGCCGCACCCACAGCCGCCGACGCGATCGGGGTGAGATTTCGGACATATCGAGCGAGGGCTGCTGCCTGCGTTTGAACCGCTCGTGCTTTCGCGTCAGTTCTCGCCTGATGCTTCGTCCGGATGGATTGGAGCCGATGACCGGTGTGGTGCGGTGGGTGAAGGGCAATCTGGCCGGGGTAGAGTTTGACCGAACCGCATATGGGCGGGTCGTCGATCACCTTGTCGCCCGCTGCGGCTATTCGGAGCGCCTGAGCGCTTAGCCTCGGCGCGCAGTGGCCCTTGGCTCGCCGACGATAGGATAGCCCAGACCTTCGGGGATGACGATCCATTCGCCGTCGTTGCGCATTTCGCGGCACGGGTGGATGCGGACGACCGGATGCGCGGCGATGTCGGCCAAGGCGTCTTCGAACGTAGCGAAGCGGGCCAGTCGTTCCAGGTTGCGCCGAGTGGGAAAGATCACCGAGATATCCCCTCGCTCCGCCATTGCCAGCGCTTGTGCGGCGCTGGCCCAGAACAACCGGGTGTTCTCGGTCGCATCGACTGTCACATCGACTGCGCCGGTGCCCAGATCGTGAACGAAGAATCGCGTGTCGAAGGCGTTCGCCCACAGCGGACACCAATGGGCATAAAGCATCAGCGTTTCGGGGGCCAAGTCCCAGCCAAAGTGATCCAGCACTTGGCCTAGGGTAGCGCCGCCGAGCAGCATCGCCCTGGCCCGCGCGGCGTCCGTGACGGTGACTTGTGCGCGCGTGGCGAGGAGCAGGCCCGCTTCTTCCAGCGTCTCGCGAATGGCAGCGATACGAGACGCAGCGATCTCTTCGGGTTCGTCGGGCGATATCCGGCGCGCAAGATCGCGATCGGCGGGATCGACCCGCCCGCCGGGGAATACCGTGGCGCCGCCGGCAAAGCGCATTTCATTCGCACGCTGGAGCATCAGCAGTTGCGGCGGCCCACCAGCGGGATCGCGGCGGAACACCACTACCGTCGCAGCCGGAACGACCGGCGGCGCGTCCGACGGCATCGGCTGGTCTGAAGGAACGGGGATGTCCATCTTGGGGCTCTCGCGCGCGCTCTTCACCGTGACAAGGGCAAAAGCTCTTGCCGCGCGGCTCACGAAAAAGCCCGGACGTTTCCGCCCGGGCCATTCATAACAATACAAGCGCGGGAAAGCTCAGCCTTTGGCGGCGACCCCGCCCTCGGCGAGCAACTGGTGCAGTTCGCCTGCCTCGTACATTTCCATCATGATGTCGCTGCCGCCCACGAATTCGCCCTTGATGTAGAGCTGCGGGATCGTCGGCCAATCCGAGTAGGCTTTGATGCCCTGGCGGATTTCCATGTCCTGCAGCACATCGACGGTCTCGTAAGGGACGGCGAGGTGTTCGAGGATGGCGATCGCCTGGCTTGAGAAGCCGCACTGGGGAAACAGCGCAGTGCCCTTCATGAACAGGACGACGTCATTGCTGTTTACGATCTCGCCAATGCGAGCGTTGACTTCGGACATTACCTGAAAACCCTTGGATGTGTTCTGATCGGTCAATTGGGAACGGCCGTGGTAAGTTGCAAGGCGTGGAGCGCGCCGCCCATGCGGCCACCCAGCGCTTCGTACACCAGCTTGTGCTGCGCAACGCGCGGTTTTCCGGCGAACGTAGCGGACACGACGTGCGCCGAATAATGATCGCCGTCACCGGCAAGGTCTTTGATCGTCACTTCGGCATCCGGCAGCGCGGCGCGGATCAGAGTTTCGATTTCGTCGGCAGCCATCGCCATCGTTATATCCCTTCAGACTTCGCCCAGGAAGGCGCGGCGCGCATCGACCTGCTTGGCTTCCAGGGCGGTACGCACTTCGCTTTCACTGGCATCGACCCCGGCACCGATCAGGTCGCCCAGGATTTTGCGGATGACGTCCTCATCGCCGGCTTCCTCGAAGTCGGCCTGGACCACGCCTTTTGCATAGGCCTCGGTCTCGGCATGCGAAAGTTTCATGCGTTCTGCCGCCCATTCGCCCAGCAGCCGGTTACGGCGGGCCTGGATACGGAACTGGGTTTCGGCATCGTGCGTGAACTTGGCTTCTTCGGCGCGTTCGCGATCCTGGAAACTCGTCATCGGCTACCTCGGGTGTTGGCTCGGGCTTGGCGCTCGGGCTCTATTTCCATAGCCGATAGGGCGCACGGGGGCAGCGTTCAATCCCGATTCGTCTCACAAGGCCAGCAACGCACTTCGCCAGCACCGTGTCCGAGCGGCGGACAATCGCGCGCCGGGCGTGGCGGTTTGGGCGCGGTCGTCAAGATTGCCTGTTTCACAGCAGGGGTTTGCTATGTCTCGTATGCTCGACGTTACCAGGCCGGATCGCCGCGATGCCATGAAGCTGGGGTTGGGGCTGGCGGCTACGGCTGCCGCGCTTCCGGGTGTGGCGGCCCGCGCCGCGACGCGCCTGCTCGATCCCGCGAACCCTGACGATGCCCGGCTGATTTACCGCAAGCTGCGCTATCGCACCGACGACGGGCTGTTGTTCTCCTGGATCAGAGGGCCGTACATGGCCGCCTACGAAGGCGATCTGATCCCGATGTACGCGCTCAACCTGGGTGCGATCCAGCGGATCACCCACAATCCCGACGGCAGCTTCAACCTGATCGACCTAGAAATCAGCTTCCGGGTGGACGCGCAAACGGGGGAGCGCCTCAAGACCTTGCGCAATCCGATCACCGGCGAGACGGTGCCAGTGGGCGGTCGCGGTCCGGTGCCGACGCACTTGAAGGTGTCTGCCGACAACGACTTCGTCATTCCCGATGTGCCCGGCCAGCCCCAGTACGACCATTCGCATGTGCCAGTCAGCATCTTTCCCCTGGGGCGCACCGAGATGGCGATGCGCGATCGTTCGCACGCCCGTGTCACTGCGCCGGATGGGTCGGTGTCCTACCTCAACGAAGTCAGCACGATCTCGGCCCCGCGCGACCAAGTGCTGGACCCGCGCACGACGAGCCTGAATTCGCGCGTTCAATCGAACGACGTGCGCAGCTGGCCGGCGTGGCTGAACATGGGCGCGCGACCGGGCACGCTGGCGCTGTTCGCCAATGGCGGCAAAGTCAGCCACTTTGCCGATCTGCCGGACGATTGGCACGCGATGTTGAAGCAGTATTACCCGCAGATCGCCGCCGATCCGATCGCGGTGCTGGACGGCAAGATCAAGATCCCCGCCGCCACTTGGTAAGCCGATCACGGGGTGGGCTGCGATGGCAGTCCGCCCCGTTCAGTTTACGCCCTCAATTTACGGTCGTGGGCGTCTTCATCAGGAACGGCAGCGCGGTGCGGGCCTTGGCCTCGTGCTTGGCGATGGCATCGCCTTGCGCCATCGTCAGGCCCACTTCGTCCAGGCCGTTCAGCAGGCAGTGCTTGCGGAACGGATCGATCTCGAAGGTGAAGCGATCCTGGAACGGGGTCGTCACCGTCTGGGTGTCCAGGTCGATGTCGATCGGATGGTCGACCGCGACTTCCATCAGGCGGTCGATCGCGGCTTGCGGCAGCGCCACCGTCAGGATGCCGTTCTTGAAGGCATTGCCGGAAAAGATGTCCGAAAAGCTGGGGGCGATCACGCACGTAATGCCCATGTCGAGCAGCGCCCAGGCGGCGTGCTCCCGGCTCGATCCGCAGCCGAAGTTGTCACCGGCGATCAGGATCGGGGCGCCGGCATAAGCCGGGTCGGTGAAGACGTTGCCCGGTTCTTTCTTCACGGCCTCGAACGCGCCCTGGCCCAGCCCTTCGCGGGTGATGGTCTTGAGCCAGTGCGCCGGGATGACGACGTCGGTATCGACGTTCTTGCGGCCAAACGGGATCGCTTTGCCGGCGACGTGCTCGATCGCCTGCATCAGTCGGTCGCTTCGGGGTAGTGCGGCGCGGTGCTGGTCGCGGGCGGGTGGCTGTCGCGCGATTTCTTGTCCTTGCGACGCTTCACGTAGAGCAGCGCTGCGGCGATCGCGGCGGAACCGATGGCGGCACCCGCAGCGATGGCGGCGCGGCTGGCGAGGTCGTTCTTGCTGTCGTTTGCCATGGAAAGGCTCCTTTTACGCAGGTTCGAGGTCGGCAGGGGCGGTCAGGTCGCGCACGTCGGTGAGGCGGCCGGTGACGGCGGCGGCAGCGGCCATCGCCGGGCTCATCAGGTGGGTGCGCGCACCCGGACCCTGGCGGCCGGTGAAGTTGCGGTTGCTGGTCGAGGCGCAGCGCTCACCCGGCGGCACTTTGTCCGGGTTCATCGCCAGGCACGCCGAGCAGCCCGGCTCGCGCCATTCCAGGCCTGCCGCGACGATGATCTTGTCCAGCCCCTCAGCCTCGGCCTGCGCCTTGACCAGGCCCGAGCCCGGGACGACGATCGCCCACTTGACGTTGTCCGCCTTGTGCCGGCCCTTTAGCACTTCCGCAGCGGCGCGGATGTCTTCGATGCGGCTGTTGGTGCAACTGCCGATGAAGACGTTCTGCACTTCCACATCGGTCAGGCGGGTGCCCGGCGTCAGGCCCATGTAGTCCAGGCTGACCTTGACCGCGTCGCGCTTGGAGGCATCGGCGAAGTCTTCGGGCGCGGGGACCAGCCCGCCGATCGCCGAGGTATCCTCGGGGCTGGTGCCCCAGGTGACGGTCGGCTGGATGTCCTCGGCCCGGATGAACACGGATTTGTCGAAGGTGGCGCCGTCGTCGGTCGCCAGGCTTTTCCACCAGGCCAGCGCCTTGTCCCAGTCTTCGCCGGTGGGCGCGTAGGGGCGCCCTTTGACATAGGCGAAGGTGGTTTCGTCCGGCGCGATCAGGCCGGCACGGGCGCCGCCCTCGATCGACATGTTGCACACCGTCAGGCGGCCCTCGATCGACATTTCCTCGAACACGTTGCCGCGAAATTCGATCACGTGGCCGGTGCCGCCGGCGGTGCCGATGGTGCCGATGATGTGCAGCACCACGTCCTTGGCAGTGACGCCTGCACCCAGCGTGCCTTCGACGCGCACTTCCAGGGTCTTGCTCTGCTTGAGCAGCAGCGTTTGGGTGGCGAGCACATGCTCCACCTCGCTGGTGCCGATGCCGAACGCCAGCGCGCCGATGCCGCCGTGGCACGAGGTATGGCTATCGCCGCACACGATCGTCGCGCCGGGCAGCGAGAAGCCTTGTTCCGGGCCGACGACGTGGACGATGCCTTGCTCAACGTCTGTCGCATCGATGTAGCGGATGCCGAATTCGGGCGCGTTCTGGCGCAGCGCGGCAAGCTGGGTCGCGCTTTCGCGGTCGGCGATCGGCAGCACGTGGCCTGCCGCATCCTTGCGCGCGGTGGTGGGCAGGTTGTGGTCGGGCACCGCGAGCGTAAGGTCGGGGCGACGCACCGTGCGTCCGGCAACGCGCAGGCCTTCGAATGCCTGCGGGCTGGTCACTTCGTGAACAAGGTGCCGGTCGATATAGATGAGGCAAGTACCATCATCGCGTTGATCGACAACGTGGGCGTCCCAGATCTTCTGGTAGAGCGTGCGCGGATTTTGGGTCATGACACTTTTGCGATTAGGCTCGGCGGAGCAGGGTTTCAAGTGCGGACGGCGCAAGAAACCGGGGCGGCAGAAACCATGTTCGCCAGACGAGGATCACCCGGACTGCCATGAGGCAGCCCGGGGACCCCCGCTCAGGAAGCGTGGAGCGTCTCTCGTTTAGCCGCGGCGGCCGTCGCGATCGTGGCGTTCGCCTTGGAGCGCCATCTGGACCCGATCGACGCGCTTTTGCAGGTCGCGGGTTTCGCCAGCCGTCAGGCCATTGCGAGCATAGCGGGCGTGGGTCTGCTGGATCTGGGCGACTTCACGGCGCAGGCCAGTGGCTTCGCGCTTGGAAATCGTGCGGCGGGCTTCGGCGCGATCGATCTTGTTGCGCAGGCCATCGATGTCGGCGCGGACGGTGTCGCGGCGATCCATCTGGCGTTCCATCTGGCGGCCCACCTGATCGCGGGGTCCCGGCTGAGCCGAAGCAGAGCCGGCAACGCCGCCCAGGCCGATTGCAGCGATCAGAGCGGGGGCGATGAACTTGGTGAACTTGCGCATGGATGGTCTCCTGTTGAATGTCAGAGTGGATCGGTTTGATCCTGTGCATTCATAAATAGAACCATGAAGATGAACGTGACAGATATGACCCGTCGCAAGACTGCGACTGATTGTAAGGCTTTGTCGCGAGCGTCTCGCGGGTCTATATCGCGGTGATGAGTCCCATTTCCGCTACCCTGATCGTGCTTGCCAGTGCCGCTGCGATGGAGTTCGTCGCCTGGGCGAGCCACAAATATGTGATGCACGGCTTCGGCTGGGGCTGGCACCGCGACCACCACGAACCGCACGACAATCTGCTCGAGAAGAACGACTTGTACGCGATCGTCGGCGCGGCGATCAGCATCTCGCTGTTCGCGCTGGGCTCGCCGCTGGTGCTGGGCGACCGGGCGTGGGAGCCGGCGACGTGGATGGGCCTGGGGGTGCTGGTCTACGGCGTGATCTATACGCTGATCCACGATGGCCTAGTCCACCAGCGCTACTTCCGCTGGGTGCCCAAGCGCGGCTACGCCAAGCGGCTGGTGCAAGCCCACAAGCTGCACCACGCCACGATCGGCAAGGAAGGCGGCGTCAGCTTCGGCTTCGTGGTCGCGCGCGATCCGGCGACGCTGAAGCAGGAACTGAAGGCGCAGCGTAAGGCGGGGATCGCGGTGCTGAGGGAGGCGGTGGAGGAGTGAGCGAGGCCAAAGCGCTCACTAGCGCGTTCGGCAAGGCCGTGCTGACTGGCACGCTTGCTGGTGGAGGGCCATTTTTGATTATTACGGTCCCGTATGGATTTATTGCCGGGACGATTATTAGTTCACCAGCCCAAACGCTAATTGGAATGTCGTTGCCGTTGTGGGCGACGGCTGCTTTGGTCGTGCCGCTATCGCTATTTATAGGATTGCCGGTGCATTTCGTAATTCGCCGTCTAGATATCTGGTACATGCCCGTTCTGGTTTTGGTAGCAGGCTTTATTGGATTCATGACACCGTGGGTTCTGGCTTACCTGTGGCAAGGGAGCGTCAACGCGGGCCTTTGCCTGTGGGCTGCGGGCGTGGGCGCCATCACGGCCTACAAATGGGCAAGCGCGCTGAGTCGGATTTACTAACCTACTCGTTACGCGTCCAGATCCACGTCCCGATCACCGCCAGCACGCCGACCGGGATCAGCACCCAGGGCCAGCCGAGCGTCCATTCCACCACCACTACGCTGAGCGACATGGTGAGGATCGCGGCGATCTTGCCCTTGCGGTTGATGGCGCGGCGGTCTCGCCATTCGCGCAAGGGGTGGCCGTACTTGGGGTGGGCGTAAAGCCGCTCGGCCCATTGCGGGTGGCTATGGGAAAAGCACCAGGCGGCCAGCAGGTAGAACACCGTCGTCGGCAGCACTGGCAGGAAGATGCCGACCGTGCCCAGCGCGACGAAGAAGATCCCCGCCGCGAGCCAGGCAGGGCGCTTGAGGCTAGGCATCGCCGCCGGTCGAAAGCCGCGCCGCCGTCTCGCGGATCAGCGCGATCATGTTGGGCACGCCCTGGGTGCGATTGGACGAGAGCTGGTTTTTGAGGTCGAACGGTTCGAGCGCGGCGGCAATGTCGGTCTGGGCGACTTGCGCGGCGGGCTGGTCCTGTACCGCGGCGATCACCAGCGCGACGATGCCTTTGGTGATGTGGGCGTTGCTGTCCGCCAGGAAGTGCAGGGTGCCGTCTTCGCGCGCGGTGGGATAGACCCACACGCTGGCCGAGCAGCCGCGCACCTTGGTTGCGTCGGTCTTGAGCGCGTCGGGCATCGCGTCCAGTTCGCGGCCCAGCTCGATGAGGAGGCGATAGCGCTCGTCGCCATCGAGGAATTCGTATTCTTCGCGGATGTCGTCGAGGGCGCGCATAACCCTCCCGCCTTTACGCGAGAGGCAGCGGCGGGCAAGCGCGAAGTTGCCTCATAGGCCAGTTCCTGCCAGGGATTGGGCAGAAGCGGATACTATCGAGCAGGCACGCGAGCACTTATTCGAACCACATCCTCGCCACCTATGTTCGAACCCACATCTTCGTCACCCCCGCGCAGGCGGGGGCCCAACTGATGAGCGCGCGTCATACGGTGGTGCAACGGGACAGCGCAACAGATGGGTTCCCGCCTTCGCGGGAAGGACGAGGATGTGGCATTACGAAAGCGGAAAAAGGCGTATACCCAAGTCATGACGGCCAACCCCAGCCACCCCTTCCACGCCTTGCACGCCCACGGTTTCGTGCGCGTCGCCGCTTCCACCCCGCATGTGCGCACCGCCGACGTGGCGTTCAACACGCAGGCCGTGCTGGCCGAGGCGCAGCGGGCGTACGATGCGGGGGTGGACCTGGCGGTGTTCCCGGAGCTGTGCCTGTCCTCTTACGCGATCGACGATCTGCACTTGCAGGCCGCGATGATCGAGGCGGTCGAGGCGGCGGTGGCGCAAGTGGTCGAGGCGAGCGCGGTGCTTTCCCCGGTGCTGCTGGTCGGCGCCGCTTTGGCGAGCGAGGGGCGGCTGTACAACTGCGCGCTGGTGATTGCCAAAGGCCGCTTGCTGGGCGTGGTGCCCAAGTCGTACTTGCCCAATTATCGCGAGTTCTACGAAAAGCGCTGGTTCGCCAGCGGCAAGGCGATCCGGGGCGCGACGATCCGGGTGAACGGCGAGGAGGTGCCGTTCGGCACCGATCTGGTGTTCGCGTCCAACCAATTGCCCCACTTCAAGGTCTTCGTCGAAATCTGCGAGGATTTCTGGGCGGCCACTCCGCCCAGTTCGCTCGGCGCCTTGGCGGGGGCGACGGTGCTGTGCAACTTGTCGGCCTCCAACATCCTGATCGGCAAGTCGGACGAGCGGCATATGCTGTGCCGCTCGCAATCGGCGCGGGCGACGGCGGCGTACGTCTACAGCGCCGCCGGGCACGGTGAGAGCACCACCGATCTGGCGTGGGACGGGCAGGGGATTATCTACGAGCTGGGCGATCTGCTCGCCGAGTCCGAGCGGTTTTCGCGCGATCCCGAATTGTGCGTGGCCGATGTCGATTGCGAGCGGATCGTCCTGGAGCGCCTGCGCGTGCCGACCTTCGCCGATGCTGCCGAGGTCATGGGGTCGCCGCAGCGGACATTCCGCACCGTCGCGTTCGACCATGCGCCGCAGGACGGCGACCTGGGCCTGATCCGCCCGGTCAGCCGCTTCCCGTTCGTGCCGACCCGCGCCGACAAGCTGGATGCCGATTGCTACGAGGCGTTCAACATCCAGGTCGATGGACTGATGCGTCGGCTGGAATCGACGGGTTCGAAATCGCTGGTGATCGGCATCTCGGGCGGGCTCGATTCCACCCACGCGCTGATCGTGGCGGCGCGCGCGTGCGACCGGCTGGGCCTGCCGCGCAGCTTCATCCGGGGCTACACCATGCCCGGCTTCGCGACGAGCGATGGCACCAAGGCCAATGCCTGGAAGCTGATGAACGCAGTGGGCATCACTGCCGGCGAGATCGACATCCGCCCCACCGCGACGACCATGCTGCAAGACATCGGCCACGCCTTCGCGGATGGCCAGCCGGTCTACGATGTGACGTTCGAGAACGTGCAGGCGGGTCTGCGCACCGACTATTTGTTCCGCCTCGCCAACCAGAACGACGGCTTCGTGCTGGGCACCGGCGACTTGTCGGAACTGGCGCTGGGCTGGTGTACCTACGGCGTGGGCGACCAGATGAGCCACTACGCGGTGAACGCGGGCGTGCCCAAGACGCTGATCCAGTACCTGATCCGCTGGTGTGCCACTTCGGGCGAGTTCGATGCCGGCATCGGCGAAATCCTGCTGGCGATCCTGGGCACCGAGATTTCGCCCGAGCTGGTTCCGGCAGGCGCGGATGGTGCGATCCAGAGCACCGAGGCCAAGATCGGTCCGTACGAGTTGAACGACTTCTTCCTCCACCACGTGATGCGCTTTGGGCAGAAGCCCTCGAAAGTCGCGTTCCTGGCGCTGCACGCCTGGCGCGATGCGCAAGCGGGGCTGTGGCCCGCAGGCTTCCCGGACGATCGCAAGCACGCCTATGACCTTGCCACCATCCGCGATTGGCTGGAGAAATTCCTGCGGCGGTTCTTCGCGTTCAGCCAGTTCAAGCGCTCGGCCATTCCCAATGGGCCGAAGGTGTCGGCTGGCGGTGCGCTATCCCCACGCGGAGACTGGCGCGCCCCGTCGGACGCCAGCGCTGCGGTGTGGTTGGCCGAACTGGATGCCAACGTACCAAAAGGGTGATCGCGCCACGTCTGGACGCAGGAATGGCCCCGCTGGCGAATGCGGGGTAGCGCCAGGGAAAATCGCGGGACCGGAAATAACCATCGGGCCGACGTCGGGACGCCCGGCTGGGCGCGCCTGGTTTTTGCCTTCTCGCGAATGGCCGGGTAGAGGGCAGCAACAGCCCGGCACGGCCCTGGTCGAATGCGGTTCGGTCAGCGCTTCGGGCTCGCACACCACGCCGACTTGGTGGACCCGTGATCCCGCGACATTCCCGCTTAAGGCCAAATGTCATGTGCGGCAGGTCCGAGGGGGTAAACCGCATCCGGTCGGACGCATGGTGCGTGGCACGACTTGATAAGACGCGTACCAGCCCATGACGCCGACCCGATGACACCGCGCAGCCGTTGTACATCGGGCCGATCGGATGCTGCGGTTTATAACCTATATGGTTCGTTATGTCAAGGTTGGGAGCCTGTTGGCCACGCTCGGTGTTGTACCCTCGTACCCCCCATCCTCGTAGTACCAGTCGTCCTCGTACCCGACGTCTTCGTCCCACGGTGTCGCCGCACCCCGTCGTCCGATACCACCGCGTCCGATAACACCCCGTCCTACACCACCTCGTCCCATACCACCCCCTCGTCATTGCGAGCGTAG
>NZ_AKFJ01000127.1 GCF_000272475.1 Novosphingobium sp. Rr 2-17 | reverse complement strand
GTTTTCGAAGCAGGTGGAATCACCTGCTGACTCGGAAAACGCGGCGAAACAAGAGTTTATAGCAACCGAGCCGATGCAATCGGATCGGAACTTGCTCTAACACCGGCCTTGTTAAGCGCGATTCATCTCAGATGTCGGGAATCACCCCAGGCCGTTTAACGACGCCCTGGATTGCTTCGCTGCGCTCGCAATGACGAAAAAGAGGGGGGACACCAAGGGGGCGAGGACGTTCAGCAGGGGCGCCAACGCGTTCACCCAACGTAGCCAACGCAACCAGAAGCCATCGCTCAATCCTCCCTTCGTCATTGCGAGACCGAAGGTCGAAGCAATCCAGGGCGGGGCAACAGTCCGTAGCCGCATACGGGCCTTGTTCGCGTGGTTGGCCTTTCCCCGGATCGTTTGGGGATAGCGTATCAGTTGGGTTCCCGCCTGCGCGGGAATGACGACGGAAGTAGGAGGGCTAACTCTCTAAACAGAGGTTCAGTCGCTCCCTAAACCTCGTCATTCCCGCGCAGGCGGGAACCCAACTGATGGATTAGCCAAGACGCGATACGGTCGATTCGTGCGCGTGCCGGATGTTTCTATCGGACCCGACATCCATCGCGACCCGCGTCAGGAAAGCATCACCCCAGCGCCGCTTCCTTCTCCGCCAGCAGCCGGTCGATTTCGGCGCGGCTCTTCTTCTCCGCAGAGGTCTTGAGCTGGCCGCACGCCGCATCGATGTCGCGACCGCGAGGGGTGCGCACCGGCGCGGAGATGCCGCCATCGAACACCAGGTTGGAGAACGCGCGGATGCGATCGGGCGTCGAGCATTCGTACGGCGCGCCGGGCCAGGGGTTGAACGGGATCAGGTTGACCTTGGCCGGCAGCTTGTACTTCTTGAGCAGGCGGACGAGTTCGCGCGCGTCGTCGTCGCTGTCGTTCTTGTCCTTGAGCATCACGTATTCGAACGTGATGCGCCGCGCGTTGCTGGCGCCGGGATAGTCGGCGCAGGCCTGCAGCAAGTCTTCGATGCCGTACTTCTTGTTCACCGGCACGATCTCGTCGCGCACGTCCTTGGTCACCGCATGGAGCGAGACCGCCAGGTTTACGCCGATTTCCTGGCCGCAGCGCTCCATCTGCGGGATCACGCCCGAGGTGGACAGCGTGATGCGCCGCTTCGACAAGGCCAGGCCGTCGCCGTCCATCACCAGCTTGAGCGCATCGCGCACGTTTTCGAAGTTATACAGCGGCTCGCCCATGCCCATCATCACGATGTTGGTCAGCAAGCGCCCGTCCGAGGTGTAGGAACCTTCGTCGTCGTCATCGTCGTCGTTTTCGAAAACGATGGTGGCGGGGCGGATGTCGCCCGCGCCCTTGGGCCATTCGCCCAGCGCATCGCGTGCCAGCATGACCTGGCCGACGATCTCGCCCACGGTCAAGTTGCGCACCAGCCGCATGGTGCCGGTGTGGCAGAAGCGGCAATTGAGGGTGCAGCCCACTTGCGAGGAGACGCACAAGGTGCCCCGGTCGGCATCGGGAATGAACACCATCTCGAAATCGTGGCCGTCGGTAGTGCGCAGCAGCCACTTGCGCGTGCCGTCGCTGGAATGCTGCGCCTCGACGATCTCGGGGCGACCGATGACGAAGCGCTCGGCCAGCCAGGGGCGCATCGTCTTGGCGATGTCGGTCATCGCCTCGAACTCGGTAACGCCGCGATGATACAGCCAGTGATACACTTGCTTGGCGCGCAGCTTGGCTGCCTTGGCATCGAGCCCGGCGTCCGCGAGCAGCGCGGCGATGCGCGCCTTGGGCAGGCCGAGCACATCGACCTTGCCATCCTCGCGCGGGGTGACGCCATCGACGATACCGGGGCGCGGCACCGGCATCGGATCGATGTGACCCGGGATCGCCATAGGGGTTATCGACGTGAGGGTTGCCCCGTCCGTGGGAGAATTCGGATGTTCCATGATCGGGCGCCATATAAGCCATTCGCGGCCAAAACGAAAGGCGGGCGCTATCGACGCCCTAACCGCACCTTATCGACACCTTATCGCACCCGCGCGCAGCCGATCAACGCCGCGTCCATCGCCGAGGCTGCTCCGGCCAAGGTGTAGCGGTTGGCGAACGGTAAACCCCTGGCATCCCGCGCGCTGACGGTCATACTCGGCGCCGAACGCATGGCCGCCAGGATCGCGGCGTTGTCGGTTTCGTTGGCTGGCCACGCATCGCCGCCGCCGCCGATGAGCGTCATTCGATTGCCCCCGATGCTCAGCGTAATCCGCGCATTCGCCGCCAATTTGCGCGAAAGCCGGAAGTGCACTTGCCCCCGCGCCCCGCGCGCAGGCCACGTCCCGATCGCGGTATAAGCCTGATAATCCCGCGCCTTGGCGGAAGGGTCAGCCATCGCGATCGCATAACAGCGCGGGATCAGCGGATCACGAAATGCCCCCCACGCGGCGTAAAGACCCAGGCTCTCACGCGCCTGCGCTGGGAGCGCAATGGTAGATGCGAGGAGGAGGAGGAGGCACCCGAAGAAACGAAGCATTTTAGTGGTATAGGAGCGCGAAGGCAGTCTCGACAACCTGCGCACGTTGTGCGTTCACGACAGCTTGACGATCAATGCGTCCACGCCGTCCTGCAACCCTTTCGGGAAATCGCCGAGCTTGAACCGTGGCACCATATTTTGTCCAATGATCTGCCCGCAGACCTGGTTAGTCAGAACCTTCTCCAGCCCGTAGCCGACTTCAATTCGCACTTTGCGCTCGTTCGGCGCGACCATGATGACGACGCCGTCGTTGTGACCTTTCCGCCCGATTCCCCAGCGCCTTGCCACCGCCAAGGTATAAGTTGAAATGTCTTGTTTGCCGAGCGACGGCGTGGTCGCCACGACCACCTGATGGTGGGTGCGCGTCTCCAGCGCCAAGAGCTTATCTGCAAGGGCCTGCTCGGTCTTGAAGTCCAGTATGCCGGCTGCGTCGTTCACTCGGCCTTGCAACCGCAGATCTTCCCCCACTTGCTGGACGCTGGATTCAACGAAAGGGTTCTCTTTCGCGGAAGGTTGGCTTCCGCAACCGCAGACGACCAGCAAAGCCAGCAGGAGAGGGAAAGATCTGGACACCATGGGTCCACCTGTAACCAAGGCGGGCGGCTACAGGCAATCTCTCCCTCGGTCCTTTCGTAGGCGAAGGTTGAAAGCGAAACCTAGTAGCAACCAAATCCATGTTGCGTTGCAGCGCGCATAGACGCACAACGGCATGGCTTACGGAGGAGAGGGACAAGCCGGGCCTTGCAGTCCGGGGCGGTTTTCCGGAGGCGACGTAGTGGGGGTTTACGATTTCATCGTGATCGGCAGCGGGCCTTCGGGCCGACGCGCGGCGATCCAGGCGGCCAAGCTGGGCAAGTCGGTGCTCGTGATCGAGGGGCGACTGAAGGTGGGCGGCGTGTCGGTCCACACCGGAACGATCCCGTCCAAGACCTTGCGCGAAACCGCGCTCAACTTGTCCGGCTGGCGCGAGCGAGGCTTCTACGGTCGCTCGTACCGGGTGAAGAAGGAGATCGGCAGCGAGGATTTGTCGATCCGCCTGCACAAGACGCTCGACTACGAAGTGGACGTGCTGGACCATCAGTTCCTGCGCAACGGCGTTGCCACCATGACCGGCTTCGCGCGCTTCCTGGATGCCAATCGCTTGTGCGTCACCGAGCCGGACGGCACCGAGACGGTGGTGGCGGGCGAGCGCTTCCTGATCGCGGTGGGCACGCTGCCGTTGCGCCCCGACAATGTCGATTTCGCCGACCCGGACATCATGGATTCGGACGAAGTGGTAAACATCCATCGCTTGCCCCGATCGCTCACCGTGATCGGGGCCGGGGTGATCGGTATCGAATACGCGACGATCTTCTCCGCGCTGGACGTGGCGGTCACCGTGATCGAACCGCGCGCGACGTTCCTCGATTTCGTGGACCGCGAGATCATCGACGAATTCGTCCATCAGTTGCGCGATAGAGGCGTAGTGTTCCGAATGGGGTCGGGGGTCGCGTCCGTTGCCAAGTCCGAGGATGGCCATGTCGTCACCACGCTGGACGATGGGCGCACGGTGCAAAGCCAGATGCTGCTGTATTGCGCCGGGCGGATGGGCGCGACCAGCAATCTGGGCCTCGATAACTGCGGGCTGGAAGTAGATTCGCGCGGGCGCATCGCGGTCGAGACCAAGACTTACCAGACCGCAGTTCCGCACATCTATGCGGCAGGCGACGTAATCGGCTTTCCCAGCCTCGCCTCCACCTCGATGGAGCAAGGCCGCATCGCCGCCTGCCACGCCTTTGGCCTGCCGCCGCCGCCTGCGCCTGCGTTCTTTCCCTATGGCATCTACGCCGTGCCCGAAATCTCGACCGTCGGGATGACCGAGCAGGAAGTGCGCGACCGCGGCATCAAATACGAAACCGGCATCGCCCGCTTCCGCGAGACCAGTCGCGGCAACATCATGGGGCTGGAGCAGGGGCTGATGAAGATGATCTTCTCGATCAAAACCCGCCGCCTGCTGGGCGTCCACATCATCGGCGAAGGCGCGACCGAGCTGATCCACATCGGCCAGGCCGTACTCAACCTGAAAGGCACGATCGACTATTTCATCGAGAACACCTTCAACTATCCCACCCTCGCCGAAGCCTACAAGATCGCGGCGCTCGATGCGTGGAACCGGATGGTGCGGTAGGGTTGGATACCCCGCCGAACGCTGGATCAGAAAAGCCCACGACGCGGCATCACAGGATTGGCCATAACAACTGCCTTACTGGGGATGCCGGTCGCAAACCGTAGTCAAACTGGGTCAGAAGCCCGCTGAAGCAAGAAACCACTGCCGAACCGGCGCATAAAGCACGACAAACGCTGCTGCGATTACCACGATCTTGAACGTTACCGTTTCATACAGCTTGCGTTCCATAGATATCCCTCTCTTTTTATTGTGACGAGAGGTGTATCACGAGATAGCGATGGGGCAGGAGGGTTTGTTGCCAAGCGATTACACAGGAATGCAGCTCTACGGCGTTCAAGCTACATCTAGTTGAACGATATCCCCACTCCGCAGTTGCTCATCACCACATCGCTTAGGGTGAGCCCGCCAATTTTCATATTCTGTTCTGTGATTTGGACCTGCGTTCCATTCACCGAGGTTCGCAATAGCTCAATTGCGATAAATTTCGGGGCTTCCATTCTCATTATTAAAATCGGCTTCGCAGAGGAATCTTTAAAAATATATCGATTTCCAATAAGTTGAAAATCCCAGGACGCGCCTATAACTTGCCATTCGTTCTCTACAATCTTTAGAATTTGCGAGCCGGTTGGATCTCGCAGGGTCGCTGAGATACGAGTAACGTTACTTCCTGATTCAGGAAGATCAAATTTTAACAATTGTTCACCTCCAATTTCAATAGGTATTGGAGTGCCTTGTATGATGCCCCCGCCGCCGATCTTCAGAGAAGGTATACCATTAAACCAAGGATGGGAAAAATGCGAATAGCCGTTTTGTTTAGCAGCAGGAGCTTTACTGGCTGCTGCTACTTGGTCTTTTGGTAGTACTCCCTTGGTTACTAGCCCATGATGCGTAGGGCATAATAGAACAATACGATCTGGATCATGGATTGTGGCTTGGGAAAAGTCCGGATAGAAATGCTCATACTCTGTTATTGTTACGCCGCAGATGGCACATCCGAACCCGCATCGGACTCGCACCTGACGCTTTACACCTTCAGGAATATGCCTGCTTAGGCTCAGGACTCATTGA
>NZ_AKFJ01000126.1 GCF_000272475.1 Novosphingobium sp. Rr 2-17 | reverse complement strand
GAGAGAGAGAGAGAGAGAGAGAGAGAGAGAGAGAGAGAGACGAAGCGGCGCACCGCGGTAAATGACGCCGACAAACCGACGAAGGCGGAATCATGACCCAACGCATGGATGGATCTGCCTTCGGGCTATCGTCCTTCCCCTGATGAGGAGTTCATGAACGAACCCACAGCAGTCGGAATATTTTCGGCGGCGCCTGCAGGACTGGAAACAAATAATCCTGGACGAGGCCAAGACGACATTGAACGTGTTGCAACTCGAGCACCTTCGCGAACCGGATCCCACGGACCGCGCCTCGAATGAGACTGATTGGTCGATCGAACTGCGAACTCGCGATCGCCAGCGCAAATTGATAGCGAAAATCGATGCAGCGCCGCGTAGAATCGACGATGGGGACTATGGCTTTTGCGTAACCGGTGTTTTCAGGCCACGGCGGTCCAGGGCATGAGTACATGGACGCGGTTGGCATGATAACCATTAGCGAGGCTGGTGAGGGTTTCCGCCAACCATGTGTGCGGGTTGATGCCGCTGAGCTTGCAGTTTTCAATGAGGGTGGCGATCACCGCCCAGTTGTCACCGCCTTCGTCCGATCCTGCGAATAATGCGTTTTTGCGATTGAGGGCTAGCGGCCTGATGCTTCGCTCGACGGCATTGCTGTCCAGATCGATACGCCCATCGTCCAGGAAGCGTGCAAGGCCATCCCAGCGGGTGAGCGCATAGCGGATGGCCTCGCCGAGTTTGGACTTGGCGCTGACCTGGCGGTTTTTGGCCTCAAGATAGCGGCGCAGATCATCGACATGCACGCGGCTGTGATCGTTACGGGCATCGCGGCGCTGCTCAGCGGGGAGCCCGCGCACTTCACCTTCGATGCCGTAGAGCAAGGCGATACGGCGCAGCACTTCGGTGGCGACCGGTGACTTATCGGCCAGTTCGTAGAATTTGCGACGCACATGGGCCCAGCAGAATGCCAGTTGGATGCCCTGCCGACGTTTAGCGAGGGCGGTGTAGCCGCCGTAGCCGTCGACCTGCCGAATGCCGGCGAAGTCATCGAGATGCGCCTCTGCCCGTTCGCCCTTGCGGTCGGGGGCATAGATATAGGCCACCATCGGCGGGGACTGCCCACCCCATGGTCGGTCATCGCGGGCATAGGCCCATAGCTGGCCGGTTTTGGTGCGCCCACGTCCCGGATCGAGCACTGGTGCCGTAGTCTCGTCGGCAAAAAGCCGTTCGGATCGTCGCAGTTGTTCGAGAATATGGTCGCGCAAGGGGCGCAAGTACCAGGCTGCGCGACCGACCCAGTCGGCCAAGGTTGATCTGTCGAGCTGGACGCCCTGCCGGGCGTAAATCTGGGCTTGGCGGTACAGGGGCAAGTGATCGGCATACTTGGAGACCAGCACCTGTGCGATCAGCGCCTCGGTGGGAATGCCGCCTTCGACGATGCGTGCTGGTGCTGGGGCTTGCACGACTGCGCCCTCACATGAGCGGCAGCCGTAGCGGGGCCGGCGTGTAACCAGCACCCGAAACGTGGTGGGCACCACATCGAGCCGTTCAGCGACATCCTCACCGATCTGGTGGAGCGCGCCGCCACAGCAGGGGCAGGCCCTGAAACTATCAACGTCCTCGATGTCGACGATCTGTTCGATCCGCTCAAGATGCGCGGGCAATGAGCCGCGGTTGGTCTTGCGCGGTCGGACTTCGCGGGGACGCGGCATTGCCGCTTCACTGGCGGCGTCGACCACGGCTAGCGCCGTCTCGACATCCTCCAGGCCAAGCTGGAGCTGATCGGGATCGAGTTGTTCGGAACTACGCCCGAAACGGTGGCGCTGAAAGGCTTCGATAATCGCCCTCAGACGGGCGACTTCACTATCCGCATTTTGCAGTTTTGCAGCTTGCTCGACTATGATCGCGTGAGCTGCGGCAAGGGTCTCGGGAAGGTCGGCTTCCGTAAGCATAGTGGCATTGAATCAGAGGGAAAAAGCACCGTCAACCGGCGATTTGCGGTGTCTGCGGTCGACGACCACCATGCACGCTGCGCCAGTCCAACCCTTCCAACAATGCGCCCAACTGGGCCGCCGTCAACCGCATCACGCCATCCTGAATGCTGGGCCAGCTGAAGCTTCCCTGCTCAAGCCGTTTGGCCATCAGGCATAGGCCGGTGCCGTCCCACCAGATCAGCTTTATCCGGTCGGTTCGCTTTGCTCGGAACACATAAACCACCCCCGAAAAGGGCTTGCCGCCATAATCGGCCGCCACGAGCGCAGCCAAGGAGTCTGGCCCTTTGCGAAAGTCCACCGGGCGCGTTGCGATCATCACGCGGGCGTCTGTGCCCGGACCGATCATCGCGCGCGCCTAAGCGCTTCGATCACCGCGCCGATTACGCCCGCGTCTGCGCCTTGGGCGATCTTCACTGCCACACCGCCGATCTCCAGTTCCACGGCCGTTGATGCAGCGCGCTCCGGTTGTTGGTTACGACGACGAGGGGGCGGCGCTGCTGGCGTGACAACCTCGATCACCGCAGGCACAAACATTGCCGCCTCGGGCTCCGCCGAAAGAAGGCTCAAACCCTTGGTCTCAAGCTGTTTGCGCAAATCCTTCCGCCAAGCATAAATCTGCGAGGGATCAAGCCCATGGCGGCGCGCGACCGCGCTGACGCCACCACGCCCGGGGCAGCACTCCGCCACAATCGAAGCCTTCAACTCCGCCGGCCATTCCCGCCGCTTGCCCGCGCCCGTGAACACCTCAAACCGCTGAGCACCCTTGCTCACAGGATCATCACCAGAGAGTATCATAGGAGTAGCGCCTCGCCCAAAATCAGGACGCGGAAAATCACCGCTGTGCTTCACACGCGCAAGGTGGGGCCAGGCCACCGCTTACGCTTTTGCGAGGTAACCGGCGAACCGATTTCGCTACGCCGCCTGGAGACCCGGCCAATAGCGACGATTACAGTCGAGGCCACGTCAGCATCCTGGAGATGAACGGCGAAAGCTACCGTCTCGCCCATAGCTGCGCCCGAAAAACCAAAACCAACCCCTGAAAATCCAGCCAACACCCGGGGGAGTGGCCTTCGGGCTACGCCCTCACGCCACTCCCCCGCGCGTGCGCCACAATGGCCTACTTTTACTCCGCCCCGCGGCCGACTTTTGCGCCGCCGTTGACACCCAGGAGAGGCACGAACGGCAGGAAAAGGTGTCACGAGATAGTTAACGAGGCTGACGGTTACACGGCGTCGGCAAGATTGAGGCGTTATGGCTCGGTCATCCACTCCCGGCGCCACACCCGATGTGTCTTTCGTCGAATGCGCGCGCCGCAATGTCGGCAACTGCCGACATAGTTGAGGGCGTCCCATATGACGTCGCTGCGAACCGGGTCATGCCGGTTGAACCAGCATAGTGCTAACGAAAATCCCATTGTGCGATCCTGTGCTGCGACAATTCACAGCCTTTCAGGCGCGTCTCCCGGTAAAATGTTTGGTGAACACGCCCTTAGCACAAAAGCGGCCCAGTCTATTCAAATTTCAGGCGTGCCGTTTACCGCGGCGTCGTGCTCCTGAAGCTTCCCGGCCACAGCCTGGATACGCTGTTGAAGCGCGGGATCGGACTGGGACGCCAATGCAATCTGATTGAATTTCTCCGGCGTAAGTCCGGCCTGCTGTACGGCTGCCGCAATCTTTGCCTGCTTGTCGGATTCGGGCACGGCGCTGTCCTGCTGGATTTGCTGTATGGCAAGCGCGGCCTTGACATATTGATCGAGTTCTCCGTCGCTAAACGCGACGCCCGACCCCGGTGCGGGTGGGCTGGCGGGCGGTACTGCCGGGCTATTGACATCCTGCGCCGATACCTGGGTGGCGCTAGAAAGCAACGAAAGGCCACATAGCGCGGCTGTCGGTATAATCGACTTGCTGGGCTTCATCACGGGCTCCATCGAAGCGAGACATAGACTTCGACCCTTATCCGCTAAAATCCAACCGAACTGTGGACCTGCGGTGCGTTCGACGCACGAGGTGCTGTGACGTGGAGGCGTCAGCGGAACTCAGGATTCATGCGCACTCCTCCCAAGACCCAGGGAACCCTTCATCGTCGTCCCATGACGTGAGCTGCCGGATCGACGATCGGGACGGCGTCCCGCGAACCGTTGGCGATGGCATGCCATGCCAAACAATTCGACGCGTCCGCCATCGTTGTAGATCCCCCCTGCGACCGTGCCGTGAAGGATCGCACGCGAACCTTTCTCGATTCTCAGATCGCCGGCAATCGTTCCGTGCAGGATAAACCGCCTGCCTGTGCAAAGCGTAGCACCGCCAGTGATGGTCCCATAGAGCGCGATATCCTCCTCGATCGCGAAGGGACCGGCGATGTTGTCGTGTACTGCCTTCACATCCGTTTCCCGTTTTTGCCCCGAAGATAATCCGCGTCGGGACCCAAGGAAAAGAGCGGATCCGACTGCCCGACTGTCTTGAAACAGACAGGATCGAACGTTGGGGGCTCCCTGCAGCGTCGCATTCGCGAGGAGCGGCCCCACCGGGAGGTGGAAGACGCTCGAACAGACGGAGCAGCGAACGTAGCGGCGCCCGTACTGCCAACGACTTCGCCTGTCATCATCCCATTTTGGCTTTTACAGAAGAATGGGACATCACGAAGGTTCCATGTGGTGCTTTGCGCGGAACTTCAGCAATCGTCCACAAAGTAGAAGCCTCGACGCCCAGCCTCGTTCGATCCGTCTTAATCCGCTGGATCGGTCTCGATAAAGTTAGCTCGGCCATTATGGAACAC
>NZ_AKFJ01000125.1 GCF_000272475.1 Novosphingobium sp. Rr 2-17 | reverse complement strand
CCTCCAAATACGGCACCTTCTGCGCGGTGCTCAGGGGCAGCAGATAAGGCGCTCTTCGTCGGGCGGGATCGTTATCAATCCTTGAGAGCTGTCTTTCGTTGATAAACGCTGCGTACGTAAATGTCACTTTCGTGCAGTGACCCCATCTCGCGGTTTCAGCGTCGCTACGAGGGACGTCGCCCCCTTTCAGGCCGCAGGCGTCGAAACGGTCGACCCTTGGAGCTTCCTCCCATGATCTCGCGAGCCCCGCCAATCGCTATAAATGGACTCGACGTCAAATCTGATGCCAAACCGCTCGATTCTGGGCCACCGCCACTTGGCTTTGTACCAGAGCACATCGATGTCTTAACGCCGGGACGTGCCTCTTCTACGTTCTACTCGGAAGAGGGCGAAGGTAAGATTGCAGCACTGATTTGCCCGCCACAGTAGCGGATTCTGGGTGGAACCTTCCTCCACTGGTGCTATGCGCCGTCGAGGCACTGAGAAAATACCGATAGCTTTGCGAATTACAGATCTTCGAGCTAGTATTCGAAGGTCACCGACACCACTGCGCTGCGTGGCGCGGCATAGTAGGCTTGCCCCCATTTCAGGCTGTTGAGGTACTTTTTGTCGGTGACGTTGCGCACATTGACGCTTGCCTTGAGATGGTCGATCACCTTGATCCCTGCCATCAGGTCGAGCACCGCGTAGCCCTTTTGCTTGACCGTCACTGCCTCATCGGGACCGCCGTAAGTGGCGAGGTCGGTGATCTGGGTGCGCGTAGTGTTCTGCCAACGTAGTTGCGCGCCCAACTTAAGATCGTTCAACTGCGGCACCGTATAGGTAGTCGCCAGTTTGAGCGACTTGGTGGGTATCCACGTGCGCGTGTCGTTGCCCTGCGCATCTTCGATGTTCAGCCAGGTGAAGCCCCCGCTCAGCGTCCATTGATCGGTGAGGTTGCCTGCCACTTCCAGTTCGAAGCCGGTCGAAGTCGTGTCCACGCCCGTGTAATAGCTATCTCCCGCCTTGCCCGCACCGCTACCATCGAACGTGCCCGCGTAGTCAGCCAAGCCCTTCTGCTTGGCCTTGAACACCGCCGCAGTCGCATAGAGCTTTCCGCCCAGCCACGTGCTCTTGATGCCTGCCTCCAGACTGGTGCCCTTGGCAGGATCGAGCCGGCGATTATTCGCGTCCACTTCGGTCTGCGGATTATAGATGTCGGTGTAGCTTGCATAGAACGAGACGTTGCCGGTCAGGTCATAAACTGCGCCGAGGTATGGGCTGACCCGGTTGTCCGTGCGCGCCTGGCTGATGCCATAGGAATATCCGGTGGAATCTATCCACATGGCGCTCGCGCCGACCACAACCTTGAGACGATCAGTGAAGTTCAAATGCGCCGCGCCGTACACGCGGGTCAATCGGTCGGTGTAGTCCGACTGCAATTCAGCGCCGGGATAGCTCGGCTCGGCCACTTGCTGGCTGCCCCAGTCATAGATCGAAGGATACACCAACGCGGTGTCTTCCGCGAAGTTCTCCCACTCCTTGGCGTCAGAGCGTGAAACCGACACACCCAGTGCCAGCTTGTGCTCACGCCCGAACAAGTGGAACGGGCCGGACAAGTACACGTCGCCCAAGTACTGCTTGTAGTCCGACGGGTAAATCCCGCTCATCCCATAGACGCCCTCCCCGGTCTCCTTATCGGGATAGCCATACGCGTAGAGCAGCTTGGCATTCTCCTGGAACCGGCGGTAAGTGAATATGCCGGTGACCGACCAGTCGTTGTCGAAATTGTAGACCAGTTCACCAAATATGCTCTGATCTCGGGTGTTCCAGTAGGTCCAATCGGCAGACGTGGTGGTGGAACGTTTCAGATCGATGCGAGAGCCGTCACTATAGACTAGCGGGATGGCACCCCACAGCACACCGTCGGCTTCGTTTTGTTGGCGGGTGTAGCCGATCGTTGCCCGTAAATTGGGGGTTGCCTGCCAGCGCACGATCGCACCGTAGACGTTACGGTTGACGTGGTTGTAATCAAGATAGCCATCGCTCTGCTCGTGCGCGTAGATCGCGCGCAACGCCAAAGTGTCGGTCAGTGGCACGTTCACATCCGCTTCGCCGCGCCAGTAGTTGCGCGACCCGCCCTGTGCTGTCGCCTTGATCGCAAGTTCGTCGGTCGGGCGCTTGCGGACGTAGTTGATCGTGGCCGAGGGGTTGCCGATGCCGGTCATGATCGCGTTGGCGCCGCGCACGACCTCGACGTTCTCGAACAAGGCGGTGTCCAGATCGCCGACCTGCAGGCCCCACGACAATGGAAGGCCAATCCCATCCACCTGAAAATTCGATACGTCGAATCCGCGCGACGAGAAGTAAGTACGGTCGGTTTCAACGCGCTCGACATTGATGCCGACAGCCTGGTCAAGCAAGTCGTTGATATTGGTGATCGAAAAGTCCTCGATCCGCTTGCGGTCGATGATCGTCACTGATTGCGGCGTCTCATCTACCGGCAGCGATAGCGCCGTGGCCGAACTCGAATGCCGGGTTGCCGCAGTCACCAAAATGGTTCGATTTGCCTCGTCTGTGGCGTCCGTCCCATTGGCGTCCGCCGCGTTGGCCTCTGCGAACGGGTACAACGCGAACACAATGGTGCTCGCCAGCAACTGGCGCCTGATCGGTAAACGCATGGAAACCCTCATGATGTCATTATCGCCCTGCGCCAACGCTAGCCTTATTGCAAATGCGAGTCAAACGCATCAAGATCGCAGACAGCCGCGCGGCCACATTGCCATAGGAGCCGTTGTGTAAATATTCCGAACTCATGAAGCCGCGCAAGTTGTAGTCGGTCAGGCCGGTGCCGCAAAAATCCTTACCCCAGGTAAAGCCGCCAGTATAGGCTAGGATATAGGGGCGGACTGGATGGGAACGATGGCGCCCGGCAGCGAACTGATCTATATTTCGCTTTACCCGTCCAATGCGGCGGCCATCCTCGAATGCTCGCAAAGGGTCAGGCCGGCACGCGAACCACTATCGTCGCTTCTGAGGTTAACCGGGCTGGATAGATTGCAAGCCGGCAATCGGTGCCAGCTTCCGCACCCGTTTCCAGGTCAAAGGCCCGCTCGTGAAGCGGACAAATCAGTATCGTTCCCCCCGTCAGCCCGTTAGCCCGTCAGCCCGTCAGTCCGTTCGCGAGCGGGCCGCGCTTGTGAGGGCACTCCGGCTGGGTGGCGAACACCCGCCCGCCATGCGCTTGAAACACGGCGATCGTGCGGCCACCCACATCGAAGTTTCGGCCCTCGCCCGCCGGGATTTGCTGAAGCGGACCGATGTCCTGTTCGTGTCCGAGCTCCTCCAAAGCCATGGTCATGACTCCATCGATACAGGGATGAGGGTAGCGAACTGATTGGCCGTTTTGGGCGCTATTGCCTCTTTCCACGGATCGTAAGCGCCATCCACCGACGCCTGCATATTGGCGTCGAGCGCAGCGGCCAATCCTTCCGCGTCGTCAACGACGATCGCCCGGATCTTCTCGAGCCCGATACGGGGTACGAAGTTATAGGTGCGCTCCTTCCACTTCGCGTTCTCGCGGTAATATTGCATGAACCGGCCAGCGAGCGCGACAACCGCCTCTTCGCTGTCGACCACGGTGAGCAAATCACCCTTGCGGATATGAGCGCCGGCGGCGCCGCCGACGTAGATTTCCCAGCGGCCGTCACCGATCGCGACGGCACCGACATCTTTGACCAGCGCCTCGGAGAGCTTCATCTTGCCGGGGCTGTCGATGCCGCGATAGCGCTTCTCCAGCTTGTGGACGAGGCCCATGCTGTCGCCCAGGCCAAAACGGCAGAAGGCGTCGCCGATGCAGCTCTTGCAGGTGCGGTAACTTTTGCCCCAAGCGGAACCTGCGGGCATGTCGAGTTCGGTCCACACTCTCGGCAGGTCGTCCTTGGGAATGCCGACCAGGTCGATGCGCTGCCCACCGGTGAGCTTCACCAACGGGACGTTGTATTTCACCGCCACAGTCGCGATCCGCATCAGTTCGTCGGGCGTGCAGACGCCGCCCGGCATTTCCGGGATCACCGAGAATGTGCCGTCCTTCTGGATGTTGCCATGAACACGGCCTCTCACCCAGATTGTCGCGCTACCGGCTGACGCCGGTAGGATCACGCGGAGGGGCTGAAGCCGTCCTTGGTGGTATGTTGGTTGAGATAATTTTGGATTACATCATCGGTGATGTTGCCGGATGTGGTCGAGAAGTATCCTCGTTGCCAGAACCGTTGGCCCCAGTAGATCCCATGTCGAGGGTGGATAGCGGCTGGCGCTATGGCAGAGTGCGGCTGCTGAACCTAACTCCATGGAGGCAACCATGCTTGCAATTGATCGACCTCATGCCCCTGCCGCCATCCGCACTGATCTTGGCGCGATCTTCGTGTCGATGGAACTCTCCAAGTCGACTTGGCTGATCACGTCGCTTTCGCCGGGCGCTGGCGAACGGATGTCGAAGCATGTCGTGCCTGCCGGCGACATTGCCGGTTTGATGGATCGGTTTAACCAACTGCGAGCAAAAGCGGCGAAGCGGACCGGCGAGGATTTCGCATCATCGTCATCCAGTCCAAGAGCGGACCTGCCACATCAATCGGGTCAAGGGCCTGCTCTTCACGCAAGGTATCACGGGCTATGAACCGATGCGTCGCGATCGGCGCGATCGGCTCAAGGTTTTGCAGACCGGCGATGGCCGGCCCCTGACCCGGCATGTTGAGGCACAGATCCTACGCGAACTCGATCGCCTCGAACTGATCATGGAACAGATCAAAGCCGTCGAGATGGAGCGCGACGCCCTGATCAGTGACCCAACAGCCCATGCCCCGGCGTCCTTGCTCATGCACCTCAGGGGCATCGGACCGGAATCAGGGTCTTTCAGTTCTAGAT
>NZ_AKFJ01000124.1 GCF_000272475.1 Novosphingobium sp. Rr 2-17 | reverse complement strand
TTGAGCGTCCAGCGCGCATCGGTGTCTTTCTGCGCAGCCTTGTTCGGCTCGTCGGGCCAGATCTCCTTCGCGCTCATCCCCGACTTGATCGCCTCGCGTTCGCCCTCGGTGTTCCGCTCACATGGGACACCTGTCAAGACATCACCGTCGATGCGGCATAGGCACCTCCATAAGGTCATCAAGATCCAGGTTCTGAACCCTTGCATGACGCGGCTCGGTTCCCGAGCCTGATCAAGCTCACATACGGTTGCCACTGGTTGCGGCTACACCAACACCCCGCGTGCGGCGGGCGAGGCTCAGGACGATGCGACCATTCTGCTTAAGCGGAATTTGGCCCAGCGCAACATCGGTTCATCGACCTGGATCCCCCAAGATCGATCAGTCTTGGCGGATTTTCCAACATAATTGCGGCGTTGGTAAGCAGCTACGCCTGTTTAACGACCACTCCCTCCATGACGACGCCAGAGGCCACATATTTCCATAGCGCAACCAATAGTTTGCGTGCCATGCGACGATCGTTGATTTCTTCATGCGACCGCCGTTGAGTTGGACCCGCTCCTTGAACCACTGGGTCAATGCGGAGCCTGGTTGATGCTGTAGCCAAAGCCAGGACATCTGGATCAATGTCGTCCGCAGCCTTGGGTTGCCCGCTTTTGAAACAGAAAACTAGGGGCTACTCAGACCTTGCCACTGTCGTTCCAGGCCTGCCGGATCAACTCCGTCTGCCGAGCATCTTCCTGGGCCCGTTGGCTCAGCGCACTCTTCTGCCAGGCATAGAAACCGCCAAGGCTCCCCCTCCAGAGCCGCCCACGACACTCTGGCAGTTCTTCTCGCCAAGCGCGTAGGCGACGGTCCGATCGCAGCGCTTGGCGGCCTATGCATCGGCGTTTTCGGCGTGAGCTTCATAAATATGCTCCCCACGTGGTTTGCCAAGCCGGATCGGGCTGTTCTGGCTGCAGATCGATCGGGTCAATCATTGGGTTCGGGTGTCGCGCCCGAATCGTTATTATCTGCTTGCTCTTCACAATCGTATTCGCTGACCGTGGAAAGATCAGGTCGCCACTCATAACTGCGTAAGAACTTCCAAGGCTTGGTATAATAAGCAGGGTCGTCCACGGTCGTAACAATTTCGATGTACCAGTGATCGTCATCGTGCAGCTTGCGAATGTGATAGATCAACTTGCCCGACGGCGAGACTGGCGTACCGCGGAAAGAAAGCCACCGCCGGTTTTTGAAACTAGACGTCTCGACGACCAGCGTATCGCCCTCCCAGTGGCCAATCGAGCGCCCCATGTACGTGTTCTTACTCAGCGGCGGCGGCAAGACCGAAGGATCAAGTGCTATCGGCCACCACATGCGATCCATTGTCGAGAAGATATCGATCCGATTTTTCGATTGGTAAATTCGAAAGGGAATGAAGATCATGTCCCAATCAGGGCCGGATTGCCGGCACGTAAAGGCCGGCGTCATGTACGACTGCCGATTGTCGGTCGCCAGCAAGCGACGGTCCATCACCTTTCGGCCGGCAGCCGTGAAAGGGATTTTGTTACCATACATATCCTGCCTAATCTCAAAGGACGGCAGAAATTGCTCACCGAACCAGCTACCTTGAAGATCATGCGGATCGACAGAAGGTGAAGGCGCAGCTTTGGGCAAAGGCGGCAGTGACGGCACGTCATTGTTTCGGGTCAGCTCAAGATCGAGTCCACCACCCGGGCCTGTGGTATATCCAGTAGGCCCGATGTGCAGACCTCCGAGCCGCTCGTCCGCCGGGTCGGAGGTCTGCACAGTCTTGTTCCCAAGCGGTGACTTCTCATCCCCGCCTCCCGCGGCTGCGGACGGTTGAGGATGGAGCGGCAATCCCCCCACAGGTTGGGCCGATGCCGTTCTTGCCGATCCGACGAGCAGAAGAGCAGTTATCATCCCCAGGGCCGCGCGGTTGCAAACTGCCGTGAAAGGGGGGGTATCGAAAGTCATGCGATTCTCCCGGCAATACTCTATTGGGTGGGCAAAGCCGGCTCGCCTTGGACGCGATCGAGACAAGCGTCCTCGGGAAAGATGGCGTCGGGTTGTCGCGTGTAGATCAACACAACTTCCCACGGTTTAATAAAAATCTCAGGATCTTCAATTGTGACACGGTCTTCCAGCATCTGACCATCTTTGAGACGAATTCGTTCGGTAATCTTGAGATCGAAGCTGTGCGGTACGACGCCATCTATCAATGTGTTGTCGGAAAACTGGTCGGTGACTACGACGAGTGTGTCGCCCTCCCAACGCCCTCGCGAGGTTCCCATTTTAGTGCCGACCAACTTGGCATTTTCCCGCTCATCGCCGAATGACAGTTGCGGCGGAATGGTTGGCATTTCAATCACACGACGAAAGCGATTCCATTCGAAACCGATCATTATAATGTGCGGATCCTGGAATATCCGGAACCGCTGGGATGTTAACATGATACGCGGAACACCCGGAGCGGAACAATGCGTTGTCGTGAGGTCGAATTCGAAGTCCTTCTTCGCCTTTTTGAGCATGTTCTCCTTGTAGCGCTTCGCACCCTCTTGTGTGAAAGGTAGGGCGCCACGCTCCCCCACGATCGACGAAGGATCCCGTGCAATCTTCCACGTACCAGACAGGTCCGCCTGTGCGTGAGCACTAAGCGGAACCGCGATTACGGTCCCTAGCAGCGCCCCTGTGGCTATCGCCAAGTTCCGCTGCACACGCTTAACAAAAGGCGATGAAAGCGCTAACCACGCAAGCATGGACAATCCTTGTTTCCGGGGGTCCGTGAGACGTCGATCGCCCTAGGAGAGCCGATCAAGAGAGCGCGGATACCCGACTGTTGAAACTTCTCCCTTGCGGCACACTGAAGGCGGAATTCCTCCGGCACGCCGCTGCGGGCACTCATCTTTTCTTTGGCGGGCGCGCGGATTCCCCTGCCGACCCGTCCCAATGTTCCACGATCTTCCCGTTTCGCACGCGATACATATCGAACCAAGTGGTCTGGACAGTCCTATCCGGGTTGCCCGGATCTGGCAGTTCGCGGATCATCGCCACCGTCACTAGATCCCGTTCGGCCATTATTGTGACGATAGGCCAGTTCGCTTGAGCCCCCACGGGCTTAGGAACAGGATTGAGCTTCTTCATGAAAGCGGTGAAAGCATCGCGACCAGACGCAATGCCCGGATTGTGCTGGATATAATCTGGTGCGAAAAACTCCGAGACACGATCGACATGCCCGCTAATCATGACGATGCGTATAGCGTCGTAGACCAATTTCTTGTTCATGGCCAACCTGGCATCGGAACTACGAAGCAACTGCAGTTGATCACTGGCGGGTTCGGGCGGCACCCCAGCGAGGGATGATGACGACAGCAATACGAGCGTCAGTGCAGAGGCCCATGCGAAAATATTCTTCATTTTGGCCTTTCACGCGCGGATGTGGTTGGGATTGCCGGCTGGCCGACCGCAATCCGGTCTAGACATACGTCCTCTTTCAGCTGGTAATCAGTCAGACGACGGAAGGTCACATCAGCCTCCCACGGACGGGTGTAGATCTCGGCGTCCTCGAAACGTAGCCGCAGGACTAAGCGCTCACCGCCATCAATGAGACGATAAGTTTCTCGCACCTTCAGATTAGGTCCGTGAGGAAGCCCGGTTGCATCGAGGAGAGTAGCGGGATTTAGCTCGCGCGTATCGATCACCAGTCCATCGTCCTCGCGCTTCGCCTCTGAAGTTCCAATCGCCGATGCATATCCGACAGTCGACAGCGGCTTTCCTACCGGAACGGTGCGGAACAGATGATTCCAGCCGAAGAGGAAGGTAATCTGCTGGGGACGATCAATGATCTCGAAAGCCCCCCCCAGGAGCGCGACGCGTGGTACCCCAGGGCTGGCGCAGCTCCGCATCACAGGATCGAACGTACGGTCCCCCTTGCTGTATGCCGTCCGTCGTGGCTCGTACGTCTCACGCCCGGCAGCCGTCAGCGGTACGGCACCGCCATCTACTGGCCTCAACGTGTCAGGGCGACCTTCGATCTGCCAGGTACCATCGAAGGAACGCGTTTCGGCTTGCGCCAGAGCGGGCCAGCCGCAGACACCTACGAGCAACATCACTGCAACTTGGTTGGGGAACTTGGTCATCGTTGTTTCCCCGCAACCCGAGGATCTTCGATGACGATGCCTTCCAGCGTTTCCGGACGCATATTTTCCTCGCAGTTGTATTCCGAGACCAATTCATCCGGTCGCCAGCGATAAGTCCGCAGGTAAGTCCAAGGACGAGTATAGTATTCTTGATCTTCAATAGTGATCATCGCCTGGAGATCCTTGTAAGGACCTCCTAAATCTACCTTACGAATACGCTCGACTATATGTAGTTTTTCGCTATGGGGACTTCCTGCATAGTCGATCCATGTCAGGTCATTAAACCCGACTGTATCGACAACGAGCGTGTCGCCCTCCCAGTGACCAACGGAATGGCCCATGTAAGTCGGCGCAACATTTTTGGGGTGCTTCGCGTTCATCCAGACGATACGAACGCTGTGCCCCTCCTCGGTCAGGAAGACGAGCTTGTCACGCCCCTGCACGATTTGGAAAGGAGTACCCTCGTTCATGTCCCGCGTGAGGCCGGGAGGACGGCACAGCACGCCGGGCTCAGCCACTGGAGTTCCGATATGCGACATGTTCAGGCGATGCCAGACGATGTTCTGAGCTTCCGGCGTATATGGGGCGGCCTTGCCCTCCACGTCAGTGAACGGCGAGATCACAAAGAAGGTATTGACGTAAGTTCCTTCCAAATCGTGAGGATCATTGGACGGCTGAGGCAATCCGGGTTTGGCGTAGGGGGTCAGCTTTGCATCGCGTAGCTTCGTCACCGGCACAAGCGTACCCGGATCTTCGTATCCTCCCGTTTCGCTAGTCCGGGGCGAAGGAAGTTCCGGCGTGTCGCCCGCCGCACCCTGCGCCCAGGCCGCTGCTGGCGAAGCAGCCAACACAGCTGCGATTGCGCCGGTCCGGCAACTTGCCGTGCAATGCACCATCATCCCGGCTAAAGTCACTGGCCAGCCTTTCCAAAAAGTGAGCCGGGAGCCATAAGCGTCTTGCCGTTGGCCAGACGAATAGTCATGAGTGCGCCGGCGGACGACCCATCTCGCTTGGGATGAATTACCACATCCACCTTATCACCCGGCTTCACGTCCGTTCCCGTCCAGCCCATCCGCTTGTTCACGTTGGGTGTGCCGGACTCCAGTGTCCAGTTCCCAGAGCGCCCTTGCGAATCAGTAACGGCCAGTTCGATCCAGCAGTGGGGGTTGGTCCACTGAAACACCTTGACGGTTCCTTTGAGTTGAACCGTCTTGTTGAAGTCGTAAGCCGCCACGGAATGATGGGCTTGAAGCGGCCCACACAAAACCAAGCCTCCTCCTATTGCCGCCAGCTTGAGTGAGCGCTTACTAATATTAACGATCTTGTACATTGAGATCACTCCTCTTCGGCGCGACGCGTTCATTAAGTGCTAGAAGCGCACGCTGGCACCGATACCTAGTTCTCGGGGGCGACCAGGAATGATTACCGTAGTTCCGAGACCCGTCGTCGCGGACGCACGGAAATATTTGTCCGTTATGTTATTGCCATAAGCATAGACGCTCCACGCGTTATCGTAGTCGAATGTAATTCGTGAACTAACGAGACCATATCCTGGCTGAGCAAGAATTTCTGAATTATTAGCATCGAAATATATTTTACTGCGGTACGAATAGTCTCCTCGTACAGACAGGCTGTTTACCTCTGACAGCGGAATCCGGTATTCCGCTCCGGCGTTGACTGTCCATTTTGGCGCCATCGGCAGCGTAAGATTATAATTCAAACCGCTAGCGATGGCATCATCATCTAGGCGCGTATACTTGAAGTCATTGTAGCTGAATGTGGAACTGAGCGTGAGGTTGCTCAGCGGTTTGACCATGAAGTCGCCCTCGAGCCCTTGAATGGCGGCCTTGCCGGCGTTCTTCACGACATTTTGGCTGGCTGCCGTAATGCCGATCTGCATATTGTCGTAATTCATGCGGAAGACCGACACATTAGCCCTGACCCGTCTGTCGAACAACTCGGTCTTGATGCCAGCCTCGTAGTTCGTCACCATTTCCTGGTCGAACGGCTGGAAGTCCGATGTCTGGATCGGCTGACCGTTGACGCCGCCAGACTTGAAGCCACGTGAAACCGTCGCATAGATCATGACATCAGGCGAAAACTTGTACTGCACTGTAGCCTTGGGCGTAAAGGCGCCCCACGATCCGTCTACGTTCGCATCGATGAGGGGGGTCGGGTTTCCTGTCGCATAGCTGACGAAGGAAGTATTTTTTTCATCCCTGCTGTAACGTAAACCGAGACTAACCTCCAGCCGCTCAACAGGCTTGATGTCGATTTGCGCAAAGGCAGCATAGCTATCCGTAGTCTGCCGACTGTAGTTGTCGAGCGAGAAAATAGCAAGACGGGGGAAGCTATCGTACTTTATCTTTTCGTTAATATAAAACAAACCGGTCGTAAGATGAAGATTATCCCCGATTAGATCGACGTTATACTGCAGCTCCTGGCTAATGAACTTCTCTTGAGAAAAAGTTTGCACGGCCTGGAGGGCCAGCGACGTGCCATCGGTGTCATCCGCGAAGTCGTTCGAGAACCAGCGATAAGCTGAGATCGACTTGAGTGCGCCGATTCCAAGGTCCCAAGTAGCGGTTGCACTCACACCGGCATCCGTGCCGCGGTTAAAGCTGGCTGCAGTACCTCGGCTTTCATAACCGCCCGAAGTAAGGAGGCTGGGATCTGAGGCCGCGATGACCTTTGTGCCGGTACCCCTTTGGTCTTGGCGCGTATAGTCGCCGCGCACCACCAACTCAAAGCCGGAACCGGGCCTGAAAAGTAGCGAGCCGCGGACGGAGCGATAGCTAAGATTGTTGTAATCCTCGCCATCCTCCAGATTGTGCATATAACCGTCCTGACGGACGGACTGTGCCGAGAAGCGAACAGCGACCTTGTCATTAACCGGCACGTTGACCATCGCGCTCACGTTGATCAGATTGCGGCTGCCAACTTCGAGGGTTTCGCGCGAATTGTAGGTAAAGGAAGGTTTGGGCGAGTATACGCTCAACGCGCCACCAATAGAATTTTTTCCGAAGAGCGTTCCTTGCGGACCACGCAGTACTTCTAGGCGCTCGATGTCGTTGAAGCTGAGCGTGTTGTTTGAAAGACGCGGTCGGTAGACGTCGTCGACGTAGACAGCTGCACCCGGATCGGAAAGAAGGCCCGCCTGCTGTTGGCCAATGCCACGGATGGTTAATGTGCCCAGACCGCTGCCACCCTGATTTCCCGCGAACTGAATATTTGGAGCGGCACGCGAGATATCGGCTAGGTCACGACCGTTCAATTTTGCAAAACCATCGGCGGTGACTGCCGTGACCGAGACTGGTGTGTCTTGGAGGCGCTCATCACGGCGCTGGGCCCGAACGATGATCTCGCCAGAGGCGTCGGCTGCCGGGACGTTGGCCGCGACTGGCCGCTCCGGACCTTCTTGTGCTGAGGCAGCGGCCTGTGCTGCACGTGCGGGAATAGCTCCGCCGGTCAGCACCGTTGCCAACACCAAGCCGGAAATGCCCCAATTACGCTTGATGTCTTGCGAAATAATCACCTTGCTATCCTCCCTCAATATCCGGCTTCCGCTTGTGCAGAAGTCCGAACCAATTCCTGTAGCCTTACGAAACCTCGGATTTTCGACATCCGCTCCGTGCCATTGCCGGTGAGGTTGCTGCAAACCCAAAGCACCTCAGAGCCCGGCAGATTTCACTAAAAAAATAATTTAGTATTTAAATAAAATCCAAAAAAAACTAAGTTCATTTGAATAATATACATCATACGAAATCAAAAATTAATTCAAAATAGCATTTATCCTTGATTTATATCAATACAATTTCTTTTTAAGATCGCCAATTCGAGAATCATTTTAGGGCATGTAATTCCGTATTTTAATATTTGCAAACGCAATGTTCTTTATATATTTACTTAAAATTCAATTTCTGTGGGTTCGTCCATATGAGATGATTTCGCCTTAAAATAGCCTCGTCATTTTGCCGAGGATGCACAAAGGATGAGATTTGGAGTGACGACGAGCCGGATCACATCCAGCCTGTTAGCCAGCACTACAAGGAAGTGCCGGCGCTTTCCAGAGTTTCAGAAGCCACGCTTTCGCGTGCCCTTCTACTCGATGCCCGCACCCGTTGGGGAAAGTCGCGCCGCGTTTGTCAGGCTCTCCCGACGCCAAGACGCCGATCTAATCTAATTGTTCTATTCCTCATGACGAATCGCTCGAACATCGTCGCTGTCGCGGGGGGGCTTAATCAATTCGTTATCGCCAACTTACTCCCAAAACTCCCCTTGGCATACAGCAACGCTTGGGTTCTGATGGCGCGACGCTAACACTTCGGCATGGCTCATCACCATGTCGAAGTGGACCTGCCAGGTTTGGGCGGCAACTACGCACGCCCCACCTAGATACGTTGAGATTGGCATTAGCGGAACTGATGGACTCCGTGCTGTTCTGGCAAGGGTCAATCAGGTTGCCGATCGGTAGGCGCCGTGTCGATGGCGTCTACACCAACTACGAGCGCTACGCATAACTGGTAATCTAGAGCGGTTTCCACTCA
>NZ_AKFJ01000123.1 GCF_000272475.1 Novosphingobium sp. Rr 2-17 | reverse complement strand
CCTCCAAATACGGCACCTTCTGCGCGGTGCTCAGGGGCAGCAGATAAGGCGCTCTTCGTCGGGCGGGATCGTTATCAATCCTTGAGAGCTGTCTTTCGTTGATAAACGCCGCGTACGCAAAGCGCACTTTCGTGCAGTTACCCCATGTGGATCGGCACCTTGGGGCATCCGCTTCAGCCAAGCCAATTGCTCGCCAATATGGCACCAGCCCGCCATACCCTCCCGAAGTATCGTTCGGCTTCTTACCAGGTGAACCCGATCGTTCCCTGCACTGTGCGACGATTGCCGTACCAGCACCAGCCGTAAGCGGCGTAGCAGCTGGTGATGTAGGTCTTGTCGAAGATGTTGGTGGCATTCACGCCAAGGGTGACGTTCGACAGCCTCGGAACTGCCTTGCCCAGGTTGTAGCGCAGCAGCGCGTCAAACACGGTGTAGCCAGGCGTGTAGATCGAGTCTCCGGCATATGTTTCGTCGACATGGCGAACCACGCCGCCGAGCTTAACCCCCTCCAGCGGACCTTCCTTGGCCGTCCAGTTCAGGTTGAAGGACGTGCCGCCCTTTCCGACCACCGCGAGGCTCTTGCCCACGAGGCTCTCGTCGGTGTCCTGGATGTCCTTCACACTCTGACGACTGAATGCCAAGCGGAAGTCAAAGCCGAAGGGCAGGGAGCCGGCGGCCTCGACTTCCACGCCCTGCGAACGGACCTTTCCGGCTTGAGTGACGTAGCTGGTCAATGGTGCGGTAACGACGAGGTTCGACTGATCGATGTGGAAATAGGCCGCACTCAGCAGAATGTCGGTGCCGGGAAGCTGGTACTTCACACCCGCCTCGAGCGATTTTCCAGTGGTCGGCTTGGCAATGCTGCCGTCCTGAAGCGAACTGGTCTGCGGCTCGAACGAAGTCGACCAGGCGACGTAAGGCGAAAGCCCGATCGAGGTCTTGTACAGGGCCGCCGCGCGATAGGTGAACTTCTGGTCGTCGCGCCCCGTGCCATCGACGCGCGAACGCGCCCAGTCATATCGACCGCTCAGCAGGACTCGCAGGCCACCGGCAGAGATCTGGTCCTGCGCGTAAAGGCCCTGCTGGCGCTGCTGCGCTTTGGTCAGGGTAGGGGTGGTATAGCCGACCAGGTCGTAGTTCAGGACATGATACGGATCGCTCGGCGTATCCATGGTGCCATAGACGGGATCATAGGCGTTGATATCTGTCGCACCGCCGAACGCGTAGAGTTCGCTGGAATGCGCGACCTGGCGATCAACGCCGAACAGCAGGTTATGATCTACCGCCCCGGTCTTCACCAAGCCGGTCAGTTGAGTGTCGTAAGTGAAGGTGTTGAGCTGTTCGTTGGTGGCATAGGAATAGCGCGTGTAATCCGTATCGGTCACATAGCCGCTGCCGGTGTAAACGTAAACGAGGCCAAGCCGGGTCTTCACATACTGATAGCGGCCGGCCGAGCGCAGCTTCCAACCATCGCCGAAATCGTGGTTGAAGATATACGTGAGGCCGAACTGCTCACGCTTGAAGAAGTCGTTGGGCTCGCCACCATAAAACGACGTCGAAATCTTGCCCTGCGTGGCATTATCATCCAGCGTGCCATAGGATGGGAACGCGCCATAATTGCCATTGTACGGATCGTGCGAATAGGCCGCTAGGACGGTGAAGTCGGTCGAAGTGCCGGCACCCAGCGTCACTGCGGCCGATGCGGTTTCGCGCTTCCGCTTGCCATAGTCCTGCTGCGTATCTGCACCGTTGGCACTGCCATAGACGCGCCACAGCACGCCAGAGCCGATCTTGCCGCCGATGTCGCCATCGATACGATAGCTGTCGTAGTTGCCGTAGCTCACCGATGCCGCGCCGTAGAAATCGCGGTCGATCGGCAGCTTGCTCTGCTCATTGACGAGGCCGCCCGGGCTCGACGCGCCATACAACGCGGAGGCGGATCCCTTGACCACTTCGATGCGGTCGAGGCGAGACATATCGACCTGTGGGGCAGCGTAGCCAGTCTTGCTGCTGTACTGCTTCAGGCCGTCGAGATAGGTGTCGACGTCAAAGCCGCGCAGCTTGAACTGGTCATAGACCTCGGCCGAGGAACCGCGGGTTTCCGGCGTCACGCCCGCTACAAGGCGTAGTGCCTGATTGAGATTCTGCATACCCAGCTCTGCAATAGTGCTGGCATCGACCACCGAAATCGACTGCGGCGTTTCCGCCAGCGGAAGGTTGGTCTTTGTGCCCGAAATAGCGTCGGTGAGCGAACGTACCCCAGTAACGACGATGTCGTCGCGGTCACGGCTGTCACCTGCATTAGCGCTGCCATCCGCCGCCATAGCAGGGAGCGGCGCCAGCGTTACGACGGACACAATCCCGGCGGCTGCCCCGAGGAGAAGCCTGCTACGAGAATTTTTCATGGCACTTCCTGACTGATTGAATGCGAACCTGCACGCCAGCTAATGCTATTGCGACCTACTAGCAACAGGTGGTTCAATTTTTGCGGATCCGTGCTATTTTTGTAACATGGATGCGATTGGACGATCCCAGAGACGCAAGGCCGCAGCCTCACTGAAAAAGCTCTATCCGTAAATCTTCGCAAGAAAGTAGCAGGCCGCGTGGTGACGCACGCCGACATAGCTTCCGTTCCAATGGATGGCGGCGTCGAACACGCGAACTTCTTCGAAACCCGCGCGACAAAGTACTTGAAGAGCGCGACCCGCAGTGACTGGAACACAATCGTTTTCGATTTCTGCAGTGCAAGAAAGGTCATAGCTGAGCGCGTCGGCGTGTGCTGACCTCGATTGGATACTCTTTCGATCACCCGGGCCGATCAGGCCAGTGTTCGAGATCGCGCTGCCGATCCTCTTTCATCGCCAGCCTCCATCAAAGCTGGATTCCTATGAATCACGCATATTCCTCACCGGAGATCCTAAAAATCAAGCTTCTGAAAAAGTATTGCTCAAATCATATCCGCGCGAGCTTCTGGTTTTGTTGCTTAAGATGGCGCATTTTGCGCAGTTCTGATGAATCGATAATAAAGTACAAATGCTTCTACCGGTAGTCCGCTGCTTCGGATTGCCCATCTTACTTACAGACTTCGGCAACCGATGTCCCGCCATCGTCTTGGCGCAGCGCGAACGCGATCTGTTCCCCCGTGACCTCCGGCTCCTGCATGCAAAACCTCCAGTTTCTGTCGGCTTCGATTTTGCCAGATTCCTCACATTTCACTGGAGGCGTTTCCCGGGACAGGGTTACTGCCTTAAGGAGCCTCTCGTTAGCGCCGCAAGTTGATGTAGATCGGGTTGCCGATCAACAAGCGCTTTCCGGTGGAATCGCGCACGTCTGCACGTATCCAGTGCCCCGCCTGTTCCTTGCTCAGATCAGCAACGCCGAATGCAAAGCCGACGCTCGCTTTTGGCCCGGCGATCAGCCCTTTATCGGCAAGCGGTATGTGGCGGCCATCGAGACGAAGATCCACATAGGCCCCTTGCATCCCCTCCACAAGGACGCTTCCGGTTGCGCGCTGGCTGCGCGGCAGCGTCAAAGTGCCGCCCATCGCGACAGTTTGACCGGTGCGAAGTTGCGTCACGATATCGAGCCGCCGCGCCTGGTCCGCTCCCAAAAGATCGATAAAGACCCGCCCGGCGCGAACGCCAGCCAAAATGGCCGGCTGCGACAGGTCTGCGGCCTCTACTGCGGTGCCCGGCAGGCCGACCGGAGACTGCGCGCCCACGGGGGAGGTGCCTGCATGCCCATCGATCGCGTCATGATTGTCGCTGCCGCCAATACCGGTCAGATGATAGCCTTTGTCGAGCAAAGCTTCCCACCAGGCGGTGCCGGATCCCTGACCGTCGTCGAAATTGCCGCCGGCATCTGCGGCGATGCCCCCGTTGGCGACTTCGATCGCATCGACCAGCGCATAATCGGTGCCTGGCGCCGACCACCCACAGCCCAGGCATTCTTCGCCGGTCGGGATCTCGGGGTGATTGATCGATACGAGCGCCCCTGTCGGTTTGCCCGCCCGGAACATCGCGCTGATGTCTTTGGAGCCCGGCCCGCCGAGGCGGAAGTCGACAAAATCGGCGATCCCGGTCAAGTTGTAGTGCCCGGACTGGGTGGTCATCTCGCGGCTCGGGATGACCAGCATCGTATCGAAATAGGGCGCATCGATAGCCAGTTCGGCATCTTGCGAGGCGACATTGTGATCGCTCACCGATACGAAATCGAGCCCGTGGCGATAGGCGGCGTCCAGCGTCAGGAAGACCGGACATGGCACCGCCTTGCCGTTGGGGCGTGAGCTGCACTGGGCATCGCTTTGCCCGGTATGCGTATGAAAGTCGCCGCGATACCAAGCCTTGCCTTGCCTGACCGGTTTATCTGCGAGCGCTTGCGCTGCAGGTCCGTTATCAAAGTGTACGACCAGCCGGTAGGGCGCGGTGGCGCCACCGCGGATGCTCGCGACCGCGAGGCTAGCGCGCCAGCGCCCAACCGGCAGAGGGCCGGGCAGGTAGGACGACGAGGCAAAGGTGGTTGCGATCGTGACATCTGGCTTGATCGCGCCGCCCCATCCCCGCAGGCGTTCGGGATCATAGACGCCCAGCACGAGATACGTCCCGTTCGCCGGATCGTTGCCCTCCAGGTGAATGGTGATCTTGCTGACCCCTGCCGGGACGTCGAAAGGCAGTTCTCGGTACGTGGCTCGGTCACTATCGTGAAGCACGCCTGATATGACGACATCGTGCAGCGGTGCCTGCGTTTCGGAGTGAGGCGTTGCAGGTTCCGCGGCGTGTCCTGCGCATGGTTCCAATACGATAGCGAGCGCCAATGCGCCCATAATGCTGGCGGGAAATCGGGTCATCGAGCCAGGTCCTTCGAGGTTTGCGCAGCAGGGACGCACACCGCCGTAAGCGGGTTGCAGCGCAGCAGGAGATTGCCCGGCAGCGCGGCGCGGTAGGCGAAACCCTGCGGATTGGGGGCGCCGTCGTAAAAGTCGGTACTGACGAACTGCGCACCCGATGCGATCGCCGCATCGAGGCGCCGGCGATCGTTCTTGCGCGCTTCTTGGGTGTCGGCATCGGCCCGGGTCCGCACGAGGAACCCTTCGCGCACGAGCCGACCGATGCGTGCTTCTTGTCCGCGCGGATCTTGGATGTTGAAGATGGCCGCCTCGGGCGCGGTCTCGGGATAATACCCGAACATCACTCGTCCTAAAAGCGAGGCATGGCCCTTGGCATACAGCGCATAGTGCCGTTCGGCGGCATCGAGCACGAACATGAACTTGCCGCGCGCGTTGCCGAGAGTAGGCCAGGCATGCGCCCGTACCGCATCTGCCAGGCTACGGTACGATCCTCGGACATCGTCAGGCGTGATTACTCGCGACCGGCCGATTTCGGAAAGGATGTCGCTATCGAGCATGGCGAGTCCTGCTTCATCGAAGCGGGCATCATGCGTCCACAATCCGGCGATCGGTGGGAAGTCGCTGGCATTGACCAGCACGGTGAGCGGCAGATGGTCCGGATGGGCGTCGGACCAGCGGCGCAAGGTTGCCAAACAAGCGCGAAAGGTCAGGCAATGGGTCTCCACGTCGAGCTGGGGAAAATGCAGAACTTTGGCGCCCGGTGCCATCATCGACCGGCGCGCATCGGGCGTGGTGTCGAGATAGGGCGCAAGGTAGAGCCCGCCATCGGGATCGGGCGCGACATCGATTTCGATCTGGCGAATGCCGATCGCAAATTGCGCCTCCAGCGGCGGATGGCCATAGGCCAGACCGTCCCAGTATTCTGGCGCGAGCGTGCGGATATGCTGTTCTTCAGCCGGGGATGGATAGCGCTTGTAGCTGTTATGAGATCCCAGTTCCTGAACTTGGTCGAGCCGCAATCGGGCGGGCACGCCTTCTACTTGATCCGCCGCGGCCTTGCCTGATGCCGGCACGCTCATCGCGACGAGCAGCATGGCGGCGGCAGGGACGAAGCCGACCGCCGCCTTGTGCATAGCGGTTGAGAGCCAGCTTACCATTGGTAGGAAGCCGACAGCTTGAAAAAGCGCCCGGTCTCTACGTAGGAGCCGTTGCCGCCACCGCTCTGTGTGCCCAGGTACTGGGTCGACTTGCCCAGTGTCTTGTAGAACTGCACTTTGTTAAGCAGGTTTTGCACTTGTGCGGCGATCGTCACTCGCCCGACCGTCACTTCGCTGTTCAAGTCTAGGGTTTCGGTTGGCTGAAGGTACAAGTCGAGATTGTTGCTGGTCAGGGCGTACAGTTGCTCGCCGACGTGCTGCCAGGCGAGGTTCGTCTTGAATTTGCCCAGTTGGTAGCCAAGATCGAGGTTGTACATGTAGCGCGGGGCCCGCGGGAGCCAGGTCTTGCGGCCATAGTGGTCGGCGCGGCCACTGTCCGCGCTCGAGTGCTGGAGCGTGGCGTTGGCACCTATGCTGATCCCCGAGAGCAGCCCGGGCAGTTCCTTCAGGCGACGACGGAAATTGAATTCGACCCCGTAAAGCTCAGCCTTTTTACCGTTTTCCGGCATCGTCACATAGCTGCTGTCGTCGCTATAATTGGAATCGGGCAGCGAGCCCGTGGCGGTCGAGGTGTAGATGAAGTTGTCGATCGCCTTGTAGTAGGCTGCCATGGTCAGCAACGTGCCGTCGTTGCCGTAATACTCGGCACCGAGATCATAGTTGTAGGATTCGGTCGGCTTGAGGTTGGGGTTCGACTTCGACGTGTAGACCGCGCCGGTAATGTCGTCGGTCGAGTAAGTCGTTGCCCCTGCGATCAACCCGAAGGCCGGGCGCGAGAAGCCACGATGGATCGAGGCACGCAAGACCAGTTGGTCTTGTGGGCGCCATACCAGGTTCAGGCTGGGGAGCAGCTCGACATACGTATTGCCGTCTGAATCGAAGTGGCCGTTTCCGGTCGTGGAGTCATCGACCGTCCAGTGGCTGCTACGAAAGTCGGTATATTCCAGGCGAAGCCCGGCGACGGCCTGCAGTTTGCCCCAATGCATGTCCGCGCTGGTGTATCCGGCAAAGACCTTTTCCGTGCCGTGCACCGTGTTGCCGGAGTAGTCCGTCGGCGTATAGGTCCCTGGGTTGTCCGCCCCGCTTGCCGTGTACTGGCTGGTATAGGCGTAAGGCAGGACCATGCTTTCGAAGTAGGAACGGTCGAACAGCTTCCAGCTGGTGCCGAGCATGTCGGTCACGTTCTTGCCTGACAGTTCCGCAACGGTAGACCCTTGCGGATTAGTGAAGTCCACGGCCTCGCCGTCTGCATCGAGAATGACGAAATTGCCGTTATTATGAAATAGGTAGTGCTCGTAAGAAGTGCGCTTCGATACATTGACCGCGACGCCCGCCTTAATCGTATCGAGAAACGAGCCGCCGACTTTGTACGCTGCATCGATCTTGCCCGAATACAAAGTGTTGGTGGCGCCGCTGTCCGAGCCCTGGAACTTCCAAACCGCCGTGCTATTTTGGTTGTTGGCGTATTCGCGAGCCGCGTCGTTCGAATAGGTGATTGCCGGCGAGGACGGGTCGCTGGCATCGAACGAGGCCGTGCCATCGGTAATGTATTGGCCGTACAACGACGCTTCGATGTATTTGGGGCGCTCCCATTTGCTACGTCCTACCGATGCATCGTAGGAGACCACCAGGCGATCGTCGGCAAAGGTCGTCGATCCGCCGGCCTGAATGGTGGCCAGGTCGCTATTCTCGTCGCGCGACTGGTAGTAGCCGCTCGACAGCAGGCCGATCGGTTCATAGTTGCCTTCCTCATCGAAGGTGTTGGCGATCGAAAACAGGCCGTGCTGAGAATCGGTGCCTTTGCGTTCGTAACGGCCATAAGTCCCGCGAAGGTATAGGGTCTGGCGATCGCCGCGGTAGTCGAGCGAGAAATTGCCGCCGTAGCGTTTGATATCGTAGCGATAAAGATCGCTGCGCAGGCCTGTCGAGGTCAGCCCGTTGCTCAGTTCGCGCCAGTTCGAGATGGCGTTGCCGTCGGCGTCGTAGTCGCTCTTGCTTGTGGGCTCGTAGCCGATCGATTCCAGCGTCGAGCCATATGACGATCGCTTGTCGTAGTAGACGGTGGCATAGATGCCGAATTCATGCGCGGTGCCGAAGCGGCGGGCGAATTCGAACTGGCCGATCCCTCCGCCCGCGGGCAATCCCGCATCGGCTGCTTTGCCCGATAGCGTTCCGGCAATCGTCAGCTTGTTGAACGGGCCGTCGTAATCGAAAGCGGTCGGGGTGGCGATGTCGATCACCCCGCCAATCGAATCGCCGGGCATGTCGGCGGTCGGCGTCTTGGTCACCGTGACGCGATTTATGCCATAAGGCGCCATCAGCTTAAGCGAGAGGGCGCGGGTCGAAAAGTCCGCGGTCGGCACCTGGATGCCATTCATGGTGTAGGCATTGTAGCTGGCGTCGATGCCGCGAATCGTGACGAATTCCTTCTCGCCTGTCGCAGCTTGGCCCAGGCCCATATCGCTGTACCCGGTCAGACCGGGAAGATGTGAAAGGATGTCGACGATGTTGCCGCCCGGACGGCTCTCGATTTCCTCGGCGGACATCACATCGGTGGTCGCGACCGAAAGCTTCTTCTGTTCCAAGGCGACGGTCTGCTGATGCCCGGTCACGAGGATCGATCCTGCCTCGTTGCCCGCGTTTGCGGTGTCGGCGCTTTTCGCATCGGTGGTGTTTGCGTCCGCATGCGCCGTGCCGGACGTGGCCAGCAGCGCAAGCGCAAGAGCGCTGCATAAGGCATGGCGGTGAGTAACGGGCGAACGACGATCTGACGATAACAGGTTTTGCATGCGACCCCCCTTTTGAGAATGAGATGGCGGCCATATGATAGCTATAAATATCAATTTTGTGACAAGCGCTTCCTTAAAGTGGGCCGTATTCGGTTGTGTGCGGCAGGCGGCTGGCGATCATCGATCTGCAATGATCGCGCCCTATGGGGCGTTGGCATGGAAGATCACGCGTCCGGCGACGCATCGCTGAGCACTCTTGCTCCGGCCCTGTTCGCGGGTGCGCTGGGCCTGGCGCCGCTCGGTCTGCAGCCGGTCCTGGCGCAAGCGACCGCGAGCCCGTCGGTTTCGACGGGATTGGTCTCTGGGTGCGAACTGGCCGCGATGGCGCTGGCCTGTGCCATCTTCGTGACCAGGCCTTTGCCCGCTGTCCTTTATGGTTTGATGATGAGCCTGGGGCAGGCGAGTGCCTTGTACCTGCCGGATTTCGCGATGGCCGAGCGAATATTCGCCGGGATCGGAGAAGGGGGCTTGTGCGCCCTGGCCGTCGCGGCGGTGCTTCGAGGTGCAAACCCAGTTCGTGCGGCCAGCCTGTTTACCGCGCTCAGTGCTCTTCCGCAAATTTGCGGCTGGCTCGTGCAATTACACTTTCCAGGGCCGTTCAGCGCAGCCTTATGCCTGATTGTTTCAGGAGCGCTTGCCGTTGCGGTGGCCGCGCGCTGGCGCCTGAGCTTGGCGCGTACTCCTGTAGCCTTTCCGCGCCTCGCTCACCCGCCGTTTCGCGTGCAATGGACCATCGCTTTCATTGCCTTGCTCAATTTCTCAGGCGATCTCGTCTGGGTGGACCTGGGCGAATGGCTGGAGCTTCACAAGACGCTGCTTACAGGCACCGTTACGTCCATACTCTTTGCCTGCATGGTCGGGCAGATTGTCACGACTTTGGCCATGGCGCGGTATGGCCCGGAGCACCGCATCGAAGGCTGGCTGACTATAGTGTGCGGGCTTGAGGCGCTTGGCGTTGTCGGACTACTTACGATGCCGGCACACATCCCGTTCGCCATCGCCGGAATATTGGCAACTGCGGCTTGGCAAGCGAGTCTGCCGCTCGCAACCGGGCTGTATCTCGCGATTGTAGAACGAACCCATGGTCAACTCGTGCTGCCGGTTTCGCTTGGCGCGATGTCCTTGGCCTCAAGCTTGGCCGGCGACCTTTCACCGCAGCGGATCGTGGCTTGTCTTGCGCTGGTGATTGTCGTGCTGGTTGCAGGGATGATTGGCCTTACCGCAGTGAGGCTGCGCTGATCCCCTCATTGGCTTCCGATGCATTTCAAGTCCGGTAGAGCGGCCTGACCGCTCCAAGAATGCGGAAAACAAAAGACAGATAGGGGGGCGATCTACGTCGGTTCAGGCGGATCGTGCTCCGGGGTACTCTGGATAGGCGATCATGGCCTGGAACAACGGTCGCGCGTCCTCGAACACCGCTTCGCGATCGATATCGTTTTCGCGGATCATTTCGTCGATGGCATAACCAAGGTCCACTGCGAGACGGTTACGCCGCTCCAGTACCGCACGCGACACGTCCGGAAGGAGCTTTTCATAGAGATCCGTGAGGCGGCCAGTCACGTACGCGTGCGATTCCAGGCGTATCGACGCAAGGCGTGGAATCGCACGCAACGCACGCAGTATCCACAAGGACCCCGGCATCTCGTCTCCGATCCGCGCGGTTTCGCGCAGCAGGCCGATCGTATCTCCGACCACCTCCTCCAGAGATGCCCCCTGCTGACGCACCAGCCATTGCTCGAGAACCTCGTTTTGCCGCTCCATCAACCGATCCGCAAGCGCCGCGACGAGAGCGTACTTGTCGTCGAAATAGCGGTAGAAGGCCGGCGGGGTTACGCCTGCTCTTTCACACACAAGGTTGCTGGAAATCCTCTCGATGCCGATTTCACCAAGCAGCTGGGCCCCGGCCTCTAGTATGGCCTCAAACGTGGGAATTGCTCGGGCCTGACGCGGCTTGCGATAATCCGACATGCCTTCCAGGCCTCTCGCTCAACTAATTTCGATAGCTCAAAGTATCTATTGCAAAGCTTCGTGCCAAGACAAGTGAGGGGTTTTGGATCAATCGGCCTTGGACTAGCAGCGAGGCGTGTCCAGCAGCGCGACCCACACCGGCCATGGGCACGGTTCCTCCAGCGCCGCTCGACGCGTTCGATCGGCAGGCGCAGGCGATCGTCACAGGATTGTGCCAAGTCTGGTTCCTTCACATCATCATGAGTTGGGGATCGGGGCCGGGGCCGGTCTCAATCCAAGTGGCACGGGCGGCGATGGCCCGGTCGTAGGCGGCCTCGGCGGCAGCGATTTCGGCCTGGGCGGCTGCGAGTTTCTGCGAGGCGCGGCTTTTGCGCTGTTCGCAGCAGCGCACCAGTTGCTCGATCTTGGCGAGGGTGGGCTCGCCCACGAACAAGTGCGCAAAGGTGGCCTCGCCCATTGGCCTTACGCCGCCGCGGTCAGGTAGATCGCGATCTGGGCGCCCGCACAGATCGGGCCGAGCAACGCCGGGGCGCCGACCAGAAGGGGCATGGCGATCCGCCGTGGCCGTCATCTAATGGCTGTAGTGAGTGATCCGGATCCTAGAGCAAGTTCCGATCCGATTGCATCGGCTCGGTTGCTCTGGTCTTTTGTTGCTCCGCGTTTTCCGAGTCAGCAGGTGATTCCACCTGCTTCGAAAGCGCTCTAATGTAACGTAAGCCGGGAACCGCTGTTTGATGCGCTATGCACCTTTGCCGCGAGCGAGCTTCCAGTTGAGGCCGGTCAGCACGAGAGCGGCGCCCGCGGTCAGATGTCCGCACCAAGCTACCGCGCCGTAAGCAGCACCAAGACCGATCATATCCATTGCCAGTGCAAACAACATAAGCGTGCCGCCTGTCATGCGGAGCCGGCGCGCCGCCGGGGCGGCAAGTTTACGGCCAAGCACGTCCTTCTGATGTCGTGCCATCGCTGTGCACAGGCAAGCGAAGCCGGTAATCGCTATCAAGATGGCGAGACCATGGATCATGCCGCTACCAGCGCCTCCGGGATTTTTCGCGACCGGCGTACCGCCTTGAGCGGCCTCACTGTTGCCGCCTTGCGCGCGGCCAATCCGAACCCGGTGGCCAGCACCAGCATGGCCACGTCGAAAGCGACGAACAGCCAGTCGCCCGTCACCAGCGCTGCCAGTGTGTTGCGCGACGTGGTGAGCGCATTGACCACCGGCACGGTTGCGAAAAGCGCCGCGGCTATCGAAAGACTCTCAACCCAGGCGCGGCAATAGGGGCGAACGATCACCCAGAGCAGTATTCCACCCCACACCCCGAACAAGCTGTGAACCTCCCATTCCGCGCGATCCGCCAAGCCTGCGGGCAAGAGTCTGTTGGCGAGGAAGTACGTGGCCAACCCCGCAGGGAGCCCGGCGATGGTGGCGACGTTCAGACGCTCCACCAAACGAAAGCCAAAATGCGGCCGGGTAGGGTCTGGCAATTTCGCGCGGCGTTTCACTGTCCACAGGATCAGCCCGGTGCCGACCATCAAGGTGCCGCCAATGCCCGATAGGAAATAGAGCCACCGCAGCCCCCAGCCCGCAAAGCGTCCGGCGTGCAGGCCGACCATCACGCTTTGCGTGGCGAGCGCGCCGCCTTCTTGCGCGCTCGTCTCTAACAAGCGTCCGCTAGAGCCGGCAAAAACGATGCTTTCGCCACGCGCGCCAATGGCGGTATTGGCGGCACGCGTTAGCCTGATGGTCGCGCTGCGGTCACCCGGATTAGAGACCTGCACAGATCCGATCGCAGCGCCGCCCCAAGACCGACTGGCGATCGCCATCAGCGGTTTGACCGAAACCAGCGGCGCCGCGATGCCGGTGCGCGGGGCGTCTTCGCGGCTGGGAAACATTTCGTCGAAGAAGGTATCCTGAGAGGTGTAGTTCGCCATCACCCCCCACGGCATATATTGCGTCGCCAACGTGATCAGCCCGGTATAGGTAATCATCAGGTAGAACGGCAGGGCAAACACCGCGGTGACATTGTGCGCATCGAGCCAGCTTCGCTGACCCTTGCCAAAGCGCAGCATGAAGAAATCGGCGAAGATTTTCTTATGAGTGATGACACCCGACACGATCGCGACGAGCATGAACATCGCAGCGGCGCCGACGAGATAGCGCGCCCACATCACCGGCATGTAATGCAGGTCGAAATGGAAGCGATAAAGGAAATACCCACCACTTGTTTGGCGAACCGTGACGGGCGTTCCCTTGCCATCGAGCGTCGCACTGGTTTCGCCCCGCTTGCGCCTTGGAGGTGACTGGCCTTCCACCTTCCTGGGCTGCCAGAACACCGTGGTGACTGGGCTGCGTGCCGAAGGCGGCGTGATGAACCAGTTCTCCGCGTCCGGCTGGGTCGCGTGGAGATAGCCGATAGCGGCTTGGGTCGCGGTTTCAGGGTCCGCCGTGACGGTCAACTCGGGCCTCATCCAGCGGCTGATCTCTTCTTGGAAATAAGCGCTGGTGCCAGTGACAAACATCGCGAACAGGAGCCAGCCGAACAATAGGCCGGTCCAGGTGTGGAGCCAGGCCATCGATTGCCGAAAACCCTCCTTCATAGCCTGCCGCCCATCAGGATCGATACGTACAGTCCACCGCCGAGCAGCAGCATAGCGCCGCCCAGCCACAGCCAGACCTTCAGCACCGATCGCGCCGAGAACACCGCTACGATAATTCCGGCGTAGATCGCGAACGAGGCAAGGGTTGCCGCGATGCTCGCCTCCGCCGGTCGCAGCGGTAGCATGCGAGCAAGGCAGGCAACCGCAAGGGAAGTAACGACATAGCCGCCGAAGATTGCGCCCAATGCCCGTGCCGGCGCGCTCGATTTACGAACGCTGGCATCACGGTTCGGTACCTGGCGGGGCATCGCTCAGGCGGCCCACTGGGACGAGACGATGAAGCTAGGCGCTTCGCCAAGCGTGGGGCAGGTATGCAAGGCTCCCGGAATCGCCGCTTGGGGCACGACTTCCTTGGTGGGAGGTTCCGATGCATCGCCCCTTTTTTGGGGGTGCGACACGGGCAGAGCCCAGTTCCTCGCCGGCCATTCCCCCCAAGATCCACGCAACGGGGCGCCGCCCAGCCTTCCGATGGCAGTCAGAAATCGTCTCTCATCCATGAGCCGGCGTATAATGCTAAGTGCGATTGACTCGCAATAGCAATTTGCATAACTCGCCCTCCATCGCTTTGGGGGGTTAACAAGTGCTGCAAAAATTCGTCGTATCGCTTCTTTCAACGTCGTTGCTGACAGGGTTGGCGCTGTGCCCCGCCGCTTACGCCGCCGAGGATGAGACGAAGGAAAAAGTGGACACGACTACTGCCGAGCGTGACAAGGTTGATATTCTCGTCACCGGTCTCAGGCCCGATGACGGGCAGAACCAACGAGCCGATAACGGCGCACTAGGCGTCAAGACTCTGCTGGACACACCCTTTTCGGTGGCCGTGATCGATGAGGAGGATATCAATAAACGGCAGGCTAACAGCATCTCCCAGATGTTCATCAACGACGCGTCGGTCTTTTCATCGGCCCCGGCCGCCACGACCAACTGGTGGGGCACTCAGATCCGGGGGCTCGGCGTGCGCAACTATTACATCGATGATGTGCCGCTGCTGTTGTACTGGGGTGGCGATTTCCCGCTGGAATCAATCGAACGCGTAACCGCCCTAAAGGGCCTGACCGGTTTCATGTACGGTTTCGGCGCGCCAGGCGGCGCCATCAGCTACCGCACGAAGCGTCCCACTTCGGAGCCCATGCTGACCACCGAGATCGGCTATCGCACGAACAGCGTCTTCTATGCGCGGATCGATGCAGGCGGCCCGCTGACGCAGGACGGAAAGCTGGGCTACCGCGTCAATCTGGCGGGCGAAAAGGGTACGGCCTATAACCAGGCAGGGGTAAACCGCCTCGTGGGATCATTGGCGCTCGATTATACCTTCAACTCCGCGCTGCATTGGTATGCCACCGCGACGTATGAGAACAGTAATCTGAAGCACGAGCCGTTCCAGATCTATTGGAGCAGCTATGAAGGCGACACGCTGCCAAAGGTTACTTACGATTACGATAAGCTGAATATCGACAATAGCTATTACAAATCAAGGACGCTGGCGGCTGCTACCGGTCTCGACTGGACGTTTGCCGATGGCTGGTCTGCGCGGATGACCTATGGTTATACCAGCAAGCTTCACCATTCGAACAAGATGTTCGTCTATATGCTCAACCAGGCCGGCGATTACGAAGGCTATGCCTATAATTTCGCGGAACTGGACCAGACCCATTTCCTTCAGGCTATGGTGCAAGGGGAATTCACGACGGGTCCGGTGCGGCACGAGATCGTCGCGGGAACATCGTTCCAGGCGTATCATAGCGAATTTGGCCTCGACGATTACCATTGGGGCAACGATTTCAACGGCAATATCTATCAAGATCAAACTTTTCGCGTGACCCGGTCGATCTCTTACGGCACCCAAGGTTCACCGTCCGAAGAACAGCAGCGAGCGCTGTTCATGAGCGACACCCTGCATCTGGGTGAGCACGTGCAGGCAATGCTGGGTGCACGCTACACCCGATACAAGCTGTTAGATCTGGATGGAGATGCGACCACCGATACAGGCTATAAGGCGTCGGCTTTGTCGCCTACCATCGCGTTGATCTACAAACCGGTGCCCTATGTCTCTATCTATGGCAGCTATGTCGAGGCGATGGAGGCGGGTAGCCGGGTCGGCGCCGAATATGCCAACGCCGGCGAGGTATTGGGCGCAACGATCAGCCGCCAGTATGAAATCGGCGCCAAATACGAGCATCAAGGGTTGAGTCTGACCACGGCGGCCTTTCGCATTGAACGCGCGAATACGATCGACCAGATCGATGACGGCGTCCGTCGCCTGACGCAGGACGGCCTGACGCTTTACAAGGGGATAGAGGCCAACGTCAGCTATCGCGTGACCCCAAGGCTAAGGCTGGGGCTGGGCGCGCTCCATCTTGATCCCAGCATCCAAGACGTGTCACCAGAAAATGAGAATTTGCGCGGCAATGTTCCAGATGGAGCTGCAAAATGGCAAGCCGTCGGCAACGCCGAATACTACGTTGCCGCCATTCCCGGTTTGAGCCTGCACGGCACGGTTCGCTATAATGGCAAGGCGCCGACCAGCGACGATAACACCTTGTATATTCCCGCCTACACGACGGCTAATCTGGGCTTCCAGTACCAGACCCAGGTGTGCGGTCAAAAGGTGACGTTCACCGGCAATATCAATAACCTCCTCAACGCAAAGTATTGGACCCAGACCAATGTCGGGGAAGGGATCAACGGATCACTGAGCGCGCGCGTTTCCTGGTAAAGGTAGCGCTATATTCAGCAGATTTATTTCACTGATACTCTGTCTGATGTTAGCGCCCCATAGCAGTCATCAGCCACGTGCGCGGTGCCTGCTGGCAACACCGCAAGCTCGCCGCCTAAAACCAACCATCAGACGAGGCCCGCACTCCGCTAATCTGCGCTCCGATTTGTGCCAATGTTCTGCCGACGGGCACGGCTCAGGGTATCTGAGCCGTCATTTCTTTTGCCTTCGTGATGTCCCGTTGCTGGCTCGACTTGTCGCCGCCCACAAGCAGGATAATCAGGCGTTCGTCCCGGCGAGTTAAGTTGAGGCGGTATCACATGCCGAAGTCGATACGCACCTCGGAAACTCCATCGCCCACGGACTTCACGTCTCCCATGAGGCCGAGTTCCAGGCGGGCGATCATGCCTTCAATAGCGCGCTGCTCTGATGGGATGTTCGCTGATCGGACGAGCCGTGTGGACCCCGGTGTTCAATCGCCTCGAAGCCTGCGGCCAACTTACGCTGGATGCCGAGGTGAGGGTTGAAAGGTCCGTGAAGAGCTAACAGGCTTCCTACAACGACAACCCATAGCGCTGCGGTCGCTGTAACTATGATGCCGACTTTAGACGCGAAAAATCGTGTTTCCACGAGCCTCTCCATTCCACACCCAGTCCGTATGCTCGGCGACACATTAACGCTGCATTTCAGAAGCTGCCGCCCCACCCGATAAACTTGAAATTCTAGGTGTCGGTAAAGTGCCGGTCATGCCAGGGCTTCGTTACGCATCACCAGGCGCGCCAGCCCTTTTGGGCGAGCCATGGGTCGATCGCCATTTCCCCATCGTCTTTCTCGCTGCCCGGAACGATCAATGCGTCGTGACCATTCGGTTTGACCAGGAGGACGGGGTTGTACGATCCCCCGGTCGGACGATCGTAATAACGGTGAACCTGCACCAGTAGATCACCGCGATACGGCCCGGTTCGCATCACCCGAAGCGCCACCCCGTTGTGGACGAACCGGACCGAATTGTTCTTCAAATCATAGCGATGGACCGCCCCCGAAGTGGGGGCTGCGTCCGAGGATGAAAAATAGAGGGAGTCTCCGTTCAGCGAGAACACAGGATTGGACAGATTTGTCAGGTTCCGGTGGGGGTCATCGCTCCACTTGGACACGAACAACTGCCGCTCCCGTCCGCTTTTGCGATCCGACAGGACAAGGGCTTGCGAGCCGCTGCCGTTCTCGTCACCAGCCCCGATCTCGACGATTTTGGCGACGTGTCTGTGATCCGGCGATTTCGCGAAATCCGCAGCAGGGAGCGCTTGGGCCCCAGAGAGGATAGCGAGGCAAACAGCAAAGCGCGGGGCGCCCCGACTGATCCAACGAAGCAGCAAGACAATATCCTCCAACCGGGCAGCAGATTATCTCACGTAGTCGATCGCCTTACAATCCGGCGCTGCGCCGGTGACGTCCGAGTTGATGACGAACGCTGAACGTATGCGTTTGGATCAACGAGCCGTGGGAAAAGGCGCATCACACGCACCTGACCGCCCCCTATACACAACCTGTGGTTTTGCGCCTTTTGCAGATTTCCGGACGATTGCTGCTGCAACAAGACTGTCACGCGCTCCACTTAATGACGTCCTCAAACCAAACGTGAGGAATGGGTCTTATGAGCGCTAGCATCGCCGCCGGTCATTCCGGACGGCCCAACATGGATCAAGGGCTTGGCCTTGCCGGCCAGCTCGGATTTGGGGCCGCGATTCTTGCCGCGATCGGCTACGTCGGCTTCAGCGTCTATACCGATGCGACTGCCGCAGGCGTTTCGGTGCTGGCCTTCCTTCCGTTCCTGTTGCTGTTTATCGCCCTGCTGACCGCGCTGGGGTTCGAATTCGTCAACGGCTTCCACGACACCGCCAACGCGGTCGCCACGGTGATCTACACCAATGCCATGCCGGCCAATGTCGCGGTGGTGTGGTCCGGGTTCTTCAACTTCCTGGGCGTGTTGCTGTCCACGGGCGCGGTGGCGTTCGGGATCGTTTCGCTGCTGCCGGTGGAACTGATCCTGCAAGTGGGATCGAGCGCTGGCTTCGCGATGGTCTTCGCGCTGCTGATCGCCGCAATCCTGTGGAACCTGGCTACCTGGTGGCTCGGCATTCCCTCCTCCAGCTCGCACACCCTGATTGGCTCGATCATCGGCGTGGGCGTTGCCAACGCGATGATGCACGGCAAAAGCGGCACCGCAGGCGTCGATTGGAGCAAGGCTACCGAAATCGGCCAGGCACTGCTGTTCTCTCCGCTGATCGGCTTTGGCATGGCAGGGCTGCTGTTCCTCGCCATGAAATTGCTGATCCGCAACAAGGCGCTGTATCAGGAACCCAAGGACGGCGTGCCGCCGCCGCTGTGGATTCGGGCGCTGCTGATTTTCACCTGCACCGGCGTCAGCTTTGCCCACGGTTCGAACGACGGGCAGAAGGGCATGGGCCTGATCATGCTGATCCTGATCGGCACGGTGCCAACCGCGTATGCGCTCAACCGCGCGGTTCCCGAAAGCTACACCCACGATTTCCATCTCAGCGCCACTGCGGCCTACACGGCGCTGGACGCTTCTCCTCCCCCCTCGCTGCGTCCTGCCCAAGCACGCACGGCGGTAACGACGTATATCGCCGACAAGAAATACCAGCCGGCCACCCTGCCGGCGCTGTCAGTGCTGATCCTCGACATCGATCGCCAAGTGGGTGAATACGGCTCGCTCGCCAAGGTTCCGGCGGCGGCCACCGAAAACGTGCGCAACAGCATGTACCTTGCCGCCGAAGCCATCAAGCATCTGTCGAAAGACAAAGCCGCGGCGCTCAGCGAAAACCAGAAAAAGGCGCTCGATACGTACAAGAAGTCGCTGGATGCCGGCACCCGCTTCATCCCGCTCTGGGTCAAGATCGCTGTCGCTTTTGCACTGGGGCTTGGCACCATGGTCGGCTGGAAGCGGATCGTGGTGACCGTGGGTGAAAAGATCGGCAAGTCGCACCTGACTTACGCGCAAGGCGCGTCCGCCGAACTGGTGGCGATGGCGACGATTTTCGGGGCCGATAGCATCGGTTTGCCGGTTTCAACCACCCACATCCTGTCGTCCGGCGTGGCAGGGACGATGGCGGCCAACAAGTCCGGCCTGCAGATGAGCACGATGCGCAACCTGCTGATGGCCTGGGTGCTGACGCTGCCGGTTTCGATCCTGCTGGCAGGTGGCCTCTACGCGCTGTTCTCGCTGGTTTTCTGACAGAGCCGCGCCCTCTGAATACGCCTGACGAACTCGGCCCTGCCTTCGGTGCGGGGCCGGGCCTCGTTTGGGGACTGGATTTTGCAGCCGATGGCACGCACCACGCCGCCCCGTGCGGCCCTGCGCCGGAAGGCCGGTTCCGCTGGCTGCACCTCAACCTGGCCGCCCACGGTACCCGCGCCTGGGTAGAGCAAGCCTGGTTTCTGCCGCTCGCCGCGCGCGAATTGTTGCTCTCATCCGATACCCACCAACGCACTCTGGTCGATGACGGCGCGGTGTGCTGCATCCTGCACGACTTCGAGCGGGATTTCGACGTCCGCGACACCGCTCGCGTCGGCGCGCTGCATGTGGCGATCACGCCCGATCTGATCGTCACGGCGCGGCGTCATCCGATCGGCTCGGCTGACATCGTGCGCCACCGCATCGCCGGAGGCGCGCGGGTGAACGGTCCCGCCACTGCACTGGACGCGCTGATCGGCGCACTGGCGCAGAACATCGACACCGTGATCCGCAAGCTGTCAGTCGAAATGCAGGGCGCCGAAGACGCCTTCCTCGAAGGCCATCATCCGCCCACCAGCCGGGAACTGCTCGGCATCCGCCGCCGCCTTGCCCAGATCCATCGCATGCTCGATGGCGCTCAGCGAGTGTTCCGGCGGCTGGAACAGGACGAGGACTTGCCCGAGGCATTGCAGCCCACGGTCGAAAAGCTGTCACAACGGCTCCAAGGCCTGGATGCCGATGCGCTGGCCGTGCAAAGCCAGCTACGCCTGTTGCGGGACGAGTTGGACATGCAATCGGATCAGCGCACCAACCAGAACCTCTATTTGCTCTCGGTGATGACGGCGTTGATGCTGCCCGCGACGCTGGTGACGGGGCTGTTCGGCATGAACACCGGCGGCCTGCCTTTCACCGGCGGCCACGGCACGATCGCCGCCACCCTGCTGGCAGCGGGGACCGCTTTGGCGACGTACTTGTTCCTGCGGAGCAAGGGCTTTTTCCGCTAGAGCAAGTTCCGATCCGATTGCATCGGCTCGGTTGCTCAAGACTCTTGTTTCGCCGTCGCCTTAAGCGCACCTTATCGACACTTTATCGACATCTTAAAATGCTTCGGGAACGTAAAGCTCGTCCGGCACGGGCTGCCGGATGTAGTCGGCATGGCGCACCCGATCGGGCAGGATCACCTCGGCACGCGGCACGTCCTGGTAGGGAATCTGCGCCAGCAAATGCGAAATACAGTTCAGCCGAGCCCGCTTTTTGTCCACCGCCTCGACCACCCACCACGGCGCCTCGGCGATATGCGTACGCTCCAACATGGCTTCCTTGGCGCGGGTGTAATCCTCCCACAAACGGCGGGATTCCACGTCCATCGGCGATAGTTTCCACTGCTTGAGCGGATCGTGGATGCGCATGGCAAAGCGAAACTGCTGCTCCTCGTCGGTAATCGAAAACCAGTATTTCAACAGGATGATGCCCGAGCGCACCAGCATCCGCTCGAACTCCGGCACGGAGCGGAAGAACTCCTCGACGTCGTCCTCGTCGCAAAAGCCCATGACCCGCTCCACTCCCGCGCGGTTGTACCAGCTACGGTCGAACAAGACGATCTCTCCCGCCGCCGGCAAATGCGCCACGTAGCGCTGGAAGTACCACTGCGTCCGCTCGCGTTCGCTGGGCGCTGGCAGCGCCGCGACGCGGCAGACGCGCGGGTTGAGGCGCTGAGTTATCCGCTTGATTGCGCCGCCTTTTCCGGCGGAATCCCGCCCTTCGAACAACACGACGACCTTGAGGCCCTTGTGCTGAACCCATTCCTGCAGGCGAACGAGTTCATGCTGCAGGCGGAACAATTCGCGGAAATAGATACGCCGATCCAACTGCACCCGATCGGGATTTCCGGCCATGTCGTCGAGGAGGTTTTCGAGCCGACTTTCGTCGATCTCCATCTCCAACTCCTCGTCGAAACTGTCGGCAATTTCCTCCTTGATGCGGTCCATTCCAAAGCGATCGGACGGCGTCATGGCGTAAACTCCTTTTATGCGACCCGGCACACGCTGCCCCAGATCCATGACAACGGCGTTACGGCGATCGTGACAAGCGCGCGGGTGCCCATACATGGCTGACACGCGCGGCCAGCGCTTCGAACAAATCTGTTACATGCCAGCAACTTCTTGAAATCGTCATCTAACCGCCGCGTGACTGTAACGAACCGCGCCCATGGACTGCTCCCGAAGCTAATCAGCTCGATCACCGCAGGGAGTTACCTATGAGAATTGCCCATCGCCTCCTGGCAGGCGCTGCCGTCACTATGTTCGCTGTTCCCTTTGCTGCGCAGGCTGAAACCACGCCTGCAGACGCTGCCGCCCCCACGGCCGACACGGCTAAGACCGATGCCGAAACCGCGCGAGAAATCGTCGTCCTGGGCTTCGGGCAGAGCCGCCAGGTGCAAAGCGTCACCGCGATCGACATCGCGCGGCTAGCCCCGGGATCGAGCCCGCTGAAGGCGATTGAGAAGCTGCCGGGCGTGAACTTCCAGGCCGCCGATCCGTTCGGCGCCTACGAATGGGCAGTGCGTATCTCGCTGCGCGGGTTCAACCAGAACCAGCTTGGTTTCACGCTGGATGGCGTGCCGCTGGGCGATATGAGCTATGGCAATGTCAACGGCCTGCACATCAGCCGCGCGATCATTTCGGAAAACGTCGCGCGCACCGAAGTAGCCCAAGGCGCTGGCGCCCTGGGCACTGCGTCAACCAGCAATCTGGGCGGTACGATCGAATTCTACAGCGACGCGCCGCATGACACCACTGCGGTCACCGGCGGCGCCACCTACGGATCGGACAGCACTTATCGCGCTTATGCCCGGCTCGACAGCGGCGACCTGGGCGGCGGCTTGAAGGGTTATCTCAGCTACGGGTATCTCACCACCGACAAGTGGAAGGGCGATGGCGTTCAGCGCCAACACCAGGCCAATGCCAAAGTCGTCAAGGATCTGGGCGAACTCGGCAGCATCTCGGCGTTCCTGAACTTCTCCGATCGCAAGGAGCAGGACTATCAGGATCTGAGCAAGGACATCATCGCGCGCCGCGGCCTGAACAACGATAACATTTCGAACGACTTTGCGCTCGCGCAGCAGATCGGCGAAGTCTACCAGAACCAGGTTGCCGCAGCGTCCGGTACGACGCAGCCATGGCCAGGCGCCGGCACGACTTACCCGTCTGGCTTCGGCACAGCGGATGATGCCTATTACGATGCCGGCGGTCTGCGCCGCGACTATCTGGGCGGGGTGACGTTCGATGCCCACCTGGCACCTGGCCTGACGCTGACGACGACCAGCTACTACCACAACAACAAGGGCCAGGGATCGTGGATCACGCCTTATGCAGCGACGCCCTCGGGCGCGCTGAACCAGGACGGTTCGGTCATTACCTCGGGAAGCTCACTGAGCTTCCGCACCACCGAATACCAGATGGAACGCGTAGGGATGCTCAGCACCCTTGCGTATGATTCCGGCATCAACCGGATCGAACTGGGCGGATGGTACGAAGACAACACTTTCTATCAGGCACGTCGCCTCTATGGCCTGGAGAACTCGACGACAGCCAGCCGCGATACGCTCGAATATCAGAAGAACCCCTACTACACCCAGTGGGACGGCAAGTACGGCACGGACACGCTGCAATACCATGTCGCGGACACGCTTCGCCTGATGGATGAGAAGCTGGTGCTGAATGCCGGATGGAAGGGCGCCTACGTGGTGAACCGCGCCACCATGCTGGCGGACAGTTCCTCGCCGCTTGCCAGCGGCCGGATTTCCGCCCGCGACTTGTTCCAGCCGCAGGTCGGCATCTTGTATAAAGTGACGCCCGGCGTCGAATTGTTCGCCGACTATGCCGAAAACATGCGGGCCTACACCTCATCGGCGACCACGGGTCCGTTCTCGACCACACAGGCCGGTTTCGATGCGATCAAGAACAATCTCAAGCCTGAGCAATCAAAGACGATCGAAGGCGGCGTGCGCTTCCGTAGCGGGCGGTTCCAGGCCTCGGCGGTCGGCTACTACGTCGATTTCTCGAACCGCCTGCTCGCCTTTGCCAACGGCTCGGGCATTCAGGGCAACCCCTCGACGCTGAACAACGTTGGCTCTGTGCATACGTACGGCGGGGAATTCTCTGCCACCTATCGCATCATTCCGTCGCTCTCGCTGTTCGCCAGCTATTCGTACAACAATTCTAAATACGCTGACGACGTGGTGAACGCGCAAGGTACGGTATTGGTCGCAACCGACGGCAAGACCGTGGTGGACAGCCCCAAGCACATGCTCAAGGGCGAGATCGTGTTCGAGCAGAACGGCGTCACGGCCCGCGTCGGCGCGGACTATATGAGCAAGCGCTACTTCACCTACCTCAACGACGAGTCGGTGCCTTCGCGCGTGCTGGTCGATGCCAGCATCGGCTACCGCTTCGACACCGACGGCGCGCTTCATGGCGTGTCGATCGAAGGCAACGTCACCAACCTGACCGACAAGAAGTACATCTCCACCATCGGCTCCAACGGCTATACCGCCAGCGGCGACAATCAGACCCTGCTGGCCGGCGCCCCGCGCCAGTTCTTCATCTCGCTGAAGAAGGGCTTCTGAGCATGAAGCCGGCACCCTGGTTCCGCGCCGCTTGTATTGCCCTTGCCTCGCTCACGTATGCGGTGGGCGTGGCAGGTGCGGCGCAAGCCTCGCCTGTGTTGATGATCTCGCTCGACGGGCTGCGGCCTGCCGACGTGATTGAAGCGCAAGCACGCGGGATCAAGGTGCCGCAATTGCAGGCGCTGATGAAGCAAGGCGCATATGCGCAAGGCGTCATCGGCGTCCTGCCGACCCTGACCTACCCCAGCCACACCACACTGGTCACCGGCGTTTCCCCGGGGCAGCACGGCATCTCGAACAACCTGACTTTCGACCCCGAAGCGAAGAACCAGCAGGGCTGGTACTGGTACGCCAGCGATGTGAAGGTCCCGACCTTGTGGCAGGCGGCCCATGCCGCCGGCCTCAAGACCGCCAACGTTCACTGGCCGGTCACCGTGGGTGCGCCGGGGATCGACGAGAACCTGCCGCAGATCTGGCGCACCGGCATGGCTGACGACGCCAAGATGCTAGCCGCGCTCGCCACGCCCGGTCTGCTTCCCCGGCTCGAAGCCAAGCTGGGCGCCTACGAACAAGGTATCACCGAAACCGTCGAAGGCGACGCGGTGCGGGTGAAGTTCGCGCAGGCGATCCTTGCCGATCGCCCGGCCTTCACCACTGTCTACCTCGCCGGTATCGACCACGAAGAGCATCACAGCGGCCCTGGCACCCCCGCTGCGATCGCCACCATCGAAAAGACCGACGCGCTGGTCGGCGAACTCGTAGCCTCGGCGCGCCAGGCGATGCCCGACGTGACGATCGTGGTGGTGTCCGATCACGGCTTCCTGCCGGTATCGACCGACATCAATATCATCGCCCCGTTCATCGAAGCGGGCCTCATCACCGTGGGCAAGGACGGCAAGGTAGCCTCGTGGCTGGCCGAACCCTGGATCGCGGGCGGCACGGCGACGGTAGTGCTCGCCAACCCGGACGACGCTGCCGTCCAAGCGCGGGTGAGGGCATTGGTTACGCGGCTTGCCAATGATCCGGCCTATCACATCGCAAAGATCTTCGACCGTGCCGAGACGCTGCGCCGTGGCGGCCCCAGTGAAGCGGCTTTCACGATAGCGATGCAGCGGGGCTTCGAGGTCGGGCACGATCCCGCCGCGCCGGTCGCCACGCCTGCGACGTACAAGGGCATGCACGGCTACCTGCCGGACGAGCCAGCCATGCGCTCGACGTTGATCGTCGCTGGGCCGGCGCTAAAACGCCAAGGCGATCTCGGCGTGATCGACATGCGCGCAATCGCGCCCTCGATCGCGCGCATCCTGGGCGCGCAACTGCCAACCGCCCAAATCGCACCAGCCTTCTAACCGCCGATCGCTATGTCGAGAGCAGGCCATCGCCCGATGCGATCCAACGGCTTGCCAGCCTGGCCCGCAGGCGTCCGTTCGGGTCTGCATCGACCTGCATTTCGGTAAACGAAAAGGCCGGCGGCCAGTAAAATTTTGGCGTAAAGTCAATGGCATGGTTGGCGGTGCCTCGCTCCTCCTCGAGGCACCGCCCGGCAGCGTCACAGGGTCACGCGAACGCTGCCGTATATTGCCCTTCCATCCGCTGGAGCGTGGAGGGTCTGTTCGCCATCCCACCACACGTAGCTGTATTTATCGTTGGTCAGGTTGCGGATCTGGCCCGACAGCTCGACCTTCGGGGTCAGCTTATAGGCCACTTCCGCGTTGAACACCGCGAAGCTGCCGAAACGTCCGTGTTCGTTGCTGGTGTCCAGTTCGTAGTCGGTCTGGCCATTGCCCAGCAGGGTCAGCCGCAGCTTGTCGGTCGGCTTGTAGTCGATACCGCCCGAAACGATGTATTCGGGGACGTGGTCGATCTTGTTGCCTTCCTCCTGGGGGGCGGCGGGGTTCTCGACGATCCGACCGTGCTGCTTGGCCACCGCGATCCAGAAGCTCAACTGCTTGGTCGGGTTGAAGTTGGCCTGCGCATCGAAACCGACGCGGCGGGTGCGCCCCAGATTGCTGTAGGTGGCGTCCAGTTCGTTGTACTGCACCTCGCCCGAGGCGACTTGCTTCCAGGCGGCGACACGGCCTTCGAACCAGCCACCGTGGGCGAACTTTACGCCCAATTCCCAGCCATCGTTGTACGAAGCGTCAAGGCTGGTCGTCTGAGGCGGGATCAGGTAGCTGGACGAACCCAGGCCGATCTGGAACGTTCGCCCATAGTTGGCATAAGCCGTCACGCCCTTCACCGGCGTGATCGCGGCGCTGATCTTGGGCTGCCCAATTGTGCCGTACTGGTTGACGCCGTAGCGCTCGCCCGTGAGCAAATCGCGGTAATTGCCGTCTACCCAATCGACCCGGTAGGCCGGCGTGATGCGCAGCCATTCGGTCGGCTCGATCACGGCCTGGATGTAGGCGCCATAGACCGACAAGTCGAAGTTCTGCGAGATCGTCTGCCCGGTGCGGACGCGATCGGTGGTGCGGTAGCGGTTGTAATCGTTGTGCTGGATCTGGAAATCGCCGCCGACTTCCACCGACAAGGCGTGCAGCGTCGAGCCGATATCAGGCGTCCAGTTCAGGTGCGCCAGACCGCCATATTGGCGCTGTTGCGTCACGCGCTCCTGTTGCGAAACGCTTTCGGAAAACCGCACGAAGCGCACGTCGGCGTAGTCCACGAAATAGAGATTGGCAGATGCGGTGAGGTTCGGGGCCACTTCTCCGTCCGCATGCAGGCTGTATTGCTGGATCGTGCGAGTGCCGCCGTCGTTCTGGGACACAGCATAGGAGGTGCGGGGCGAATCCTTGGCATCTTCGGCGGACAAGTAGCCCGGCTCCTGGCCTTTGCCATGATAATAGCGGGCGATGGCGCCGAGGCGGAACGAGCCGGGTGAATAGAACCACTTGCCTGACAGCGTGGTGCGATCGCCCTGGGCATGATCGCGGTATCCATCGGTGTGGCGATAGCCCGCGAAATAGTTCTGGCTGAAATCGCCCTTCTGATAACCGGCTGCCGCTTGACCCTCGTAGGTTCCGAAGCTGCCGCCCGACAGCTTGGCGTCGAGGTACGTGCCGCCCTGCCGGGTATCGATGCTGACGTTGCCGGCGATGTTGTGCAGGCCATAGCGGGGGTCGGACGTGCCGCGCACCACTTCGATCCGCTCGATGTCCATCGGCTGGACCGCGTCCAGCATCCAGGTGAAGCCGTCGTTGGTGTTGCTGGGGATGCCGTCGATCAGCAGCTTGACCGCGTTGATGCCGCCTTCGCCGTTGAAGCCGCGAAATGCGATCGAACCGTCGTTGCTGGGGCCCTGGCCGAAGTTCGTGGTCAGCACGCCAGGCAGGCGGGAGAACAACTGGAACGCGGCATCGACGTTTTCACGCTGGGCGATCGACCCGCTGAGGATATCTACCGAAGTCAGCACCCGCGAGGCGTTCGAACCCGAAGAATAGCGCTGTCCGGTCACCAAGATCTCGCCGATGGTGAGGCTGGTGTCCGCGGTCTCGTTCGCAGTGGATGCGGGGGCGGCTTCGGCTTGCGTCTGCGCAAAGGCGGGGACACTGCCCAGGATTGCGGCGACCGATAGAATGACGCTTGCTGCACGGCATCGCACGGCGAACGCGCCTGCCTGTGAACGGATCGGCAAATACTCACTCCCCTGAAAATCGTGTGTTGGCCGGCGCTTATGCGAGCCCACCTACGGTTCAAAGTTGCGAACGGTTGAAGCCCCGCGTTACCGTGGTTGTTTCACTTTTTTCGTACGCGAAACCGGCCGCTATCGCTTGTGCCAAGGGCGTGAAAGCGGTTGAGCAGCTTGCCGGACGCCCGGCAGCGACATCGCAAAGGCCAGACCGCCATTCGCTTCCGGTGCACGATGACTTTGCCGCCGTGAGCGCTGGCTAGTCGCTCTAAGATGAAAACCCCGGAGGGATAGTGTCGCGCAAACTGGCTTTCGCCGGGCGCATGGCATAGTCTTGCTCCACCATAAATTCCGGAGCTCCCATGATCGACCGTCGCCGGTTCCTTACTTCCGCATCGGCGGGAGCAGCCATACTTGCAGCAGGCCAGGTGTTCGCCCGCGTGCCCGTGCAGCGAGCCGGTGCAGGTTCGTCCAACCCGGCACTTGCTGCTTTTATGGACAAGTATTTCGAAGCCAAGATCGACGCCTCGCCCGAGACTGCGACCAGCTTTGGGCTAGACACCGGCGCCCGCGCCGCGCTGAAATCACACCTCACCATTCCCACGCGTGAGCGTGAGGAGGAAGACCGCGCCCGCACGCGCGGCGCGCGTACTGATCTTGGCAAACTCGACCGTGCGTCGATGAGCGCGCAGGACGGTATCTACTACGACACGATCGAGACCAGCCTGGATGCGGTCATTCGCACTTACGCCATACCATATGGCCAGGGCGGCTGGCCGCAGGTCTATCGCGTCAGCCAGGGTGGCGGCGCCTATCTCAGCACCGGCGATTTTCTTGATAACCAGCACACCATCAAGAATGCGGCCGATGCCGAGGCCTATGTGTCGCGCGTCAACGACTTCGCGGACGTGCTCGCCGCCGAAACCGATCGGATGCTTGAGGACTTCGGTATCGGCGTCATCCCGCCGGACTTCATACTCAACAAAACCATCGGCTTGCAGGCTGGCATGCTGGGCACGAAGGCCGCCGATTCCACGCTCGTCGGCTCGATCGTGCGTCGTACGGGCGAGCAGTCGATCGCGGGCGACTGGGGCCTGCGCGTGGAGAAGCTGGTAGCCGAGCGAGTCTATCCTGCCCTGCAGCGCCAGAACGATGCACTGAAGGCGGCTTTGCCAAAGGCCGGACATGAAGCCTCCGTCGCGCGTCTGCCGAAGGGCGAGCAGTACTATGCCAACAGCCTCAACTACATCACCACGACGCGTATGACGGCGGACGAGATTCACCGCGTCGGTCTCGAGCAGGTCGCGGAGCTGACCGCGCGGTCGGACGAGATGTTGAAGAAGCTGGGGCTCAGCAAGGGCACCGTGGGCGAGCGCATGATTGCGATGAACGCCGACCCCGCCAACGTCTATCCGAACACCGATGCCGCCAAAGTTGAGCTCGTCGCGCACCTCAATGAGCAGATGGCGGCGATGCAGGAGCTTTTGCCCAAGGCCTTTGGTCGGCTGCCAAAGGCCAAGGTCCAGATCAAGCGCGTCCCGCCCGAAATTCAGGAAGGGGCGGCGCAGGGCTATTACAACTCACCCAGCCTCGATGGCACCCGTCCGGGCATTTACTGGATCAACCTTACCGACACCGCTAACTGGCCCAAATACGGCTTGCCCACACTGACTTATCATGAGGCGATCCCGGGCCATCACTTGCAGATCGCGCTGCAGCAGGAAAGCGCCGCGGCGCCCAAGCTAATGAACCTGCTAGACTTCTCTAGCTATACTGAGGGCTGGGGGCTCTACGCCGAGCAGTTGGCCGATGAGCTTGGCGCTTATGATAACTTCCCACTGGGCCAAATCGGCTTCTATCAGAGCCTCCTGTTTCGCGCGGTACGTCTCGTCGTCGATACAGGCCTCCACTCAAAGGGCTGGAGCCGGGAAAGGGCGATCCGCTACTTGATCGACAACACGGGCCGCGCCGAGGGCGCTGCGACTTCCGAGGTGGAGCGCTACTGCTCGTGGCCGGGCCAGGCCTGCGCGTACAAGGTCGGCCACAATGAGTGGCTGCGTTTACGAGAGAAGGCGCGTTCGGCTTTGGGCGCACGCTTCGATATCCGCAGCTTCCATGATACCGCACTGGCGGGGGGCGGTATGCCGCTGACGGTATTGGAGCGTGTCGTAGATAACTGGATCATCGCGAGCCGGTCGAAAGCGGTCTAAGAGGCAAGTTCAAGCTGACCCTTTGCGACCTGGCCTACAATTTCAGAAATCCAGACGCAGCGTGGTTGAAACAGCCCGACCGTTGAGCAACCGGCCGCGAACGATCCCACCGGCCGGGATGCTGGCCTCGTCGATGCCGGTCAGGGCGATGGTGTCGAACAGGTTCGTGGCGTTGAGCGACAGCAATACCCGATCGACCGGCCGCACCTGAACGAAGGCGTTGGTCGTGACATAACCCGGCATCTTCAGCAAATTCACGTCCTGCGCATAGCTGTCGGTCGTACCGATGAAGACCGCGCCCACGGCAAAGCGATCATTGGAAATCTGTGGCGTTGCCTGGAAGATCACGCTGGCCTGATGGCGCGGAGTATTTCCCTCAATGGCGGGAGTGACCCGATCCGTCACGATGGTCGCATCGGTATAGGTCGCGCCTGCCGTCAGGCTTAACAGGCCTTTGCGGAAACTGCCTTCGAACTCCAACCCCTTGGCCTTGTAATTGCGCGCAATGACGCTGCCGTTCGCGGTGTTGATGTTCGAATCCTGGGCTTTGACATAGAAGCCGGTCAAGTTCAGCGCCAAGTTCGCGTTGCGATACTTCACGCCGATTTCGGCCTGCTTCACCGGGTCATAGGCGGCCTGTGGAATGGCCAGCCCGCCGGTGCGGTTGTCGATCACCGCGCCGAAGGTGAGGCGGTCTGCGTTCGCGCGCGCGCCCCGGCTGTAGCGGGCGAACACCGCAAAGGGATCGGACGCGCGGAAGTTGATGCCGGTCGAATAGGACAAGTATTTATAGGTGTAGTCGACCGGGGCGGGCGTGGTCGGGGTTATGCCGACGCGCTGTTCGGGTGCCGAAATCACGCCGTCGCCATTGATGTCGCGCGTGACCTGGCCGATCCGGCCGCCGCCGAGTTCGACGCCGAACACTTGGCCCTTCGCGCTGCCGATATCATACCGAAGGCTGCCACCGATCGACAGCCGGCCAAACCGATAATTGGCCGACGCAAAGGGGGCGTTGACGTCATAGGCAAGGCGGATCGTGCGGCGCTGCGTGCCCGACAGCGGGTTGTAGGCGAAGATGCCGCCCGCCGTGACCGGATTACCGGCGCTGTTGAACACATCGAGCAAAGCGGCATCGCCGCCGCCGCGGATCTCGGTCACCGCAACGCCGTAGAGGAGCGAGGTGTCGATCTCCTGGCGCGCCTTGTAGAAGCCGATCGTGGTCGTCAGGCTGTTGTTGCCGATCGCCCACTCGCGGCTTGCGCGGATATCGTTGGTGACGTTGCCCACATCCTGCTGGCGGCGATCGCGGATATTGTAGATGCCGATCAGCCCGTTGCCGTTCAGCGATGCCGGATCGGTGATCACCTCGCCGGCATTAGCACCGCTGGCATAGCGAAAGCTGCCGCCGGTCGCGCCCAACTTGGTCAGTGCCGCAGCGGGCGACAGGATCAGGCTGCTGAACGGGCCGATCAACCCGCCCGAACGGCTGGCATAGCGGAACCGTTCGATCACCGTCCAATGGGCGATGTCGAACCGGGTCTCGACCCCGAAAGACTGTTCGCGGACCCGTTGGCCATCGCGAATATCCTCCTGGATCGGCTGGTTGCGTTCGTCGAGCAGCAGCACCGACTGCAAGGCGCGCGTCGACAGCGTATCGTGGGTCGGGTCGAACCCGGGGATCGCCTGCAGCTTGGGATCTTGGTCGGTGCCCGTCGCGCGCAGCGGAACCGAATCGTAGAAGGGCGAGCGATCGTCGAGGAACTTGCCATAGAGGCGGACATAGCCGCCGGTGAATTCCTTGGTGATATTGGCCTTGATCTGGCCGCCGCGCTGACCGTCAAAGCCGATCCGGCGCGGGCCTTCGCCCTGGCGGAAAAAACCGCCCACATGATAGCGAACGGTGGGGGTCAGGCGGCCACCATAGTCGAAATCGGCGCGAAACTGCTTGAAATCTAACCCGGAGGACAGCGCAACCGCGCCGCCTTCGACTTCACCGGTCTTGGAAATGAAGTTGATGATTCCGCCGGGCGAATTCGATGCGAAGGTCGAGGCCGAACCGCCCCGGATCGCTTCCACTTGTGTGAGGTTGAGATCGACGCGCAGGAACGAATCCGAGCTGGCACCGACGATGTCGCCAAACTCCATCACGGGCAGCCCGTCTTCCTGCAACTGCACGAACTTAGCGCCGGAGGAGGAGAGCGGCAGGCCGCGAATGGTGATGTTGGCGATGCTTTCGCCGTTCGGCGTTTCGGAAAAGATGCCGGGAATGTTGCGCAGCAGATCGCCCACCGATCGCGGCGACATTTTCGCGATGTCGGCTTCCCGCAGCGCGCTGGTCGAGGTCGCGCTGTCCAAGCGGTCACGTCCCTTGGCGACACCGGTCGAGAAGACTTCTGCGACGGGGGCCTTTTTCTTTGGGGCGACCTTGGCTGGTTCGGTTTCGTTGGCGGTTTGGGCAAATGCAGGCGCGGCGAACGCCAAACAAGCCACGCTGGCCAGGAGCAATTTCTTCATGTCGGGGCCGCTTTCCGGAAGAGTGTTCTGCATGATAGACAAAAGTGGACATCCGGCCGCTGGATGTCGCAGGCGACCAGTCTTTGACTTTATAGGATGGCGGGGCGGGCAAGGTGTGTGTGCGCCGATATTTCGCGCCGGCACGGCGGTTACTTTGCCGATTGTTGGTGCAGCTATAGGCAGCAGCGGGAAACGCGATTCAGCGCGGCATCCGGCCTCCGGCTTTGCCGCGACCGTTTGCGTCGCAGCGCCGCGAGGACGCTGTCCATCGTCGGCACAGACAAACCGACCTCCTGCTGCTCGACCTGGAAACGGCGGTCATTCACGGCGCTCGCGGAGTGGCGCGAGCGCCCCAGCTAGGTTACGAACCGTCCGACTTCGCGCAGATCGGTGCGCTGCGTCTCGTGCGGGAAGCGACCCGTGGTCGCCGTTTTCGTCAAACCCTCAAAAAGCGCAAAATTCGGACGATTGTGGCTTGGGTGTTGAGTTGCATTGAGATGTGACCCTGGCGGGTATTGTTTATGTGCTGCACGGCGACATCGACCATTATCACAACCTGAGCGCCTGCCATGGCTGCGCAGTGCGGCCACGATGTATGACTGAGAAAAGTGAAGCGCGTCAAACGATGGAGGCATGAGGCGGTGATCGATGCCATGCAAAAGCGGCTGGACCTGCTACCCAATGCCATGGGCATCCGTCGCCGAACCGTCGAGCATGTCTTCGGTACGCTCAAATCCTGGATGGGTAGCACCCCCTTCGTGACCAAGACGCTCAAAACGTCAGAACCGAGATGAGTTTGTGAGTCCTGGGCTATGAAGCGGATGATCCAGATCATGGGCGTTCCCACTTATTGCAACGCTCCGCACCTGATCACGAGCCACGCCTAAAAAATCGCGTGCAGTCTGCCATCGCACAAAGATCCGACGCCTGTGCCTTGGCGCGTTTTTACGCAGCCTCGGTCTTCCAACTGCCCTTGGCGCTGCAGCTGATCCCGCTATCCAGGCAACATCTGAATGTCAGCGTTGCGCTTGTAGGATCGCTGGCGCTATCTGGCGGTTGGCGACTTCGCGCAGCACGAAGCTGCTGCGGATGCGCCGGACATGTGGCAAAACCGACAGTTCTTTGCGATAGATAGTGTCATAGTCCTCTAGCGACTGGACGTTGAGGATCATTAGGAAATCGGTATCGCCGGTGACGAAAGCGCAGAACCGCATCGACGGGCTTTGCAGTACGGCTCGTTCGAAGTCCTGCAACACGTTTTCGGCTTGCGACATTAGTTCGATCGAGACGACCACCAATGTTCCATACCCCAGCGACCGTACGTTTAGGTTCGCCGAGTAGTGCGTAATGTAACCGGTTTCCTCCAAAATCTTGCGTCTTCGCGCTACTGCGGTACTCGACAAGTGTACATTGTCGCCCAGCCACACGTCTGATGCGCGCCCTTCGGTGACAAGCGCGCGCATCAGACGAAAGTCGGTTTCGTCGAGTTCGTGCTGGACGGATCGGCTTCGCGCCGGGTCGAGCCATTTCGATCGGCCGGACGGCATGTCCATGCTATTCTGCGCCCCTTTTTGCATTTTCAATGCCATAGTGCCGAAAGTCTCCGCAATTTCAAATGAAAGGGGGCGAATAGCGGATCAATTCGACGAGGCGTCGTCGAACCACCCGGTATCGCCGATCGGCATGCCCGCCGGAGTGTCGGGTTTCGGGCGGCTTTGCTTATCGATTTCGGCTTTCAGACGCTCGGGGTCGGAAAGTGTGTTCGCGATCGACGCTTGCCACAAACCGTCCTCCGAATTTCGCTTGGCTTTGGCGAAACCCATTGCCGTCTCCTTAAGAAATCCGTCGAGCACTGCTGCGATATCGGCGGGAGTGTCCGGGTCGCGGGCGGCTGACGCAATCGCCAACAGCGTTGTTTGTGCGATGCGACGCGAAACTGCGTGGTCATGCGTACCGATCGGCAACCGGAGCTTGTCCAGCAGCGTCATGACACCTGGCTGCGCGGGATCGTAGCCGTGCTGGATGTGCAGGCGCGTCAGGCGAGCAGGCGCGAGCAAGCTGTCGAGCGTGATTTGCGCGGATACTTGCGCCGCTACCAGTGGGTCGAACACGGCGGACCCTGCGCCCAGAAACACCTCAGGCGCGGACTCCACATCGGTGCGCGCACTGGTGCCATTCGAGAGCATCATCGACAGCGCTGCGGGCACCGTCAGTTCGCGCTCGGACAGCGTTTCGATCATGGCATCCATTGCAGCAAGCTGTTCTGATGCCGGGACGGGGCTGGGTGCAGGCTTGCCGTCACCCGCCACGGCGTAGTCGTAGCGAACTCCGCCCACGAGTTTGCCGGTGGCGTCTACCGAATAGCGGTGGAACAGCCAGATCGGCACGAACTTGCGGCGCAGGTCTGCCAGCGGTTCTCCCGCCAGCAGCACACGCGGGCCGAAGTTACGCAGCGCGATGCGGCGGACCTCCAATGTATGCATAAGGTCGGCGGGCGTGTCCTGACCTTCTGTCCACATGTTGACGCCGGGCACCGCAAGGTCTGCAGCGCGGCCATCGATGTCGGTGCCGTAGATCATCCCCGCCTTTTGCGCCGCCGCGGCCTTGGCTGCTGCTGCCGCGTCCGGGTCCACTCCGGGTGCGGGTTGGCCGTAGAGCCAATCGACGGTGAACTTATCCCACTTGCCGATGCCCGAAGCGTAAGCATCGCCCAAGTCCAGCGCGCCATTGACGATATCGACCTTAGGGCCCGGGTAGTCCATCACCGAAGCGCGGTCTTGCAGGCTGGCCTTGAAGTTGTGGACGAAACCGATCGAGTGCCCGACTTCGTGCGCGCCGAGCTGGCTGATCCGCGCCAGCGCTGCTCGTACCGGATCGTTGCGGTCGCCGCTGTTATTGTGCCCGGTGCCGACGAGCCCTTCGAAGATGGTGATATCCTGCCGAACGCGCAGTGCGCCCAGCACCACGTTGCCCTTGATGATCTCGCCGGTGCGCGGATCGATGACGCCGCCACCGTAAGACCAACTGCGGTTCTGCCGGTCGGTCCAGTTGACCATATTGTAGCGAACGTCCTGCGGGTCGGCGCCGGGCGGCAGGGTCTCGACTTTGAAGGCGTCGATGAAGCCGGCGGCGTCGAACGCGTCGGCCCACCAGCGCACCCCATCGGCGAGCGCGGTGCGGATCGGTTCGGGCGCGGCGCTGTCAATGTAGAAGACGATCGGCTTCTTCACGGGCGATCGGGCCGCTGCCGGGTTCGTCTTCTCCAGGCGAAAGCGGTTGGCGTATTCGACCAGCATCGGCGAGCCGAGCGGGGTGCCGAAGTCGTAAACCTGGGTGGCGTGGGTGCCTGAACGGACATCGAACCGGCGGGGAACGAAGCCGGGTTCGGGCAATGCGACTAGCGAAGTGTGGACCGTGAAGCTGACGGCGCGGCCATCCGGGGCCAGGATATCCAACTCGCGCCCGGCGGTATCGGCGGCGAAGGTCTGCACCGTCTCCATTTCGATGTTGCGCGGGAAGACCTTGATCGATCCGGTATCGACCGCGCTGAGCTTTTCGGAGAGCTTGTAGCCTTTGGCACCAGCTCCCAAAGCTCCCGCTAGGTCCATGGCATCGCTCATGAGGAGGGGGGTCAGATCGACTTTGACCGGGCCGGAATCGGGCGCGTCTCCGACGATTTCCAGCATGGCCACGGTGCTGAACGGAAAGCTGGCGTGCGCGCCTTTGGCCACGTTCGCGTCCCCGGTCGCTTGGTAGCGCGGGTTTTCAAAGACCACCGCGACTTTGCCACCTAGACGCCGAAAGGCGAGCACCTTGGTATCGCCCTGCATGCCCCGGTCGATGCGGATACCAGCCGAGCCTAGCCCGGTCTTGATGGCCTGCGTGAACAAGTAACGGCCCGAAACGCCGTCCGCATCCGGTGGAGGCAGAACCAGCATTACTTTGCCCCTCTGCGTATCGGCCTCTACCGGCAGCAAGGCGCCATCGAGCGAGCCAGCCACCCGGACCGGTGCAGCGAGCACATACGATCCCGGAAGAAGCGACAGCGTCGAGGCTGCGAGGAGCAGGTATCGGACCAGGCATTTGTTGCGGGCTGCGATCGTCATCGGAAAATTCCCCTGTTCCTGCACTGCCCGAACCACGGGCGCTTTGACTAGGTCTTGTGATCTGAGTGAAACCTGGTGGAGACTAGCAGATATCGCAGTGCAACATCCGCGAACTTATGCCCCGGCCACTGCGGGCGCGTGATGGAATCGCGCGTCGCAGGAAAGGATTGCGCAGGATTTCAGCGTTGCTTGCGCGGCGTGCGAAGGCTTCGAAGTGGACATTGGCATGATGCGCCACATTTCCGAATCATATCGCCTTGATCCGTTGGTAAAATCGCCCTTGAGGAAAGCCTCGTGCACCTTTTTTACGTGAAATAGCTATTCCTTGAAGGAATCTATCAAGGGCGTGCCGCAATTGAATAATCTTTCGTGAGATCAAACGGGCTGCTTCCCGCTAAGATTGTCGCTGAACTGAAGGAGCACGGGGCAACGGAGCCCTTCAGGCACATGGTCCTCGCAATTGCGGCGAGGAGGGGCTCGATACGATCGTAAAGCAGCGGATAGAACCCGCTGACCGGCCTTACGCCGGTACGAGAGGAATCGCGCCTGCCTATCATGGGACGGGATGCCTGCGGCAGACATGGTTCAGGCCGGAGGAATTTATCGCTATGTACAGCGCCGCATACAAGAGCACCGCTGAGGGTGATCAAAGGCCGCACGCACGGCTGTGCTGGAGCAAGAAAGCCGCCCGCGCATTGCTGCTGGCATCGGCGCCATCGCTCTTTTGCATTTCGCCGACCATGGCCCAGGAGGCACCGACTCCCGACGAAGATGATCAGGAAACCCCCTCCGGCGATATCACCGTTACCGGTTCGCGCATCTTGCGCAACGGCTACAACGCACCCACGCCCGTAGCGATTTTGAGCGAGGCGGACATCGCGGCCCAAGCCCCCGCCAACATCTCCGATTTCGTCAACCAGATGCCCGCGATTGCTGGCAGCGGGACGTCCGGCACGGCGTCGGGCGGACTTTCCAACGCGGGCGCGGGTATCAACTCGGTCGGCCTGCGCGGCCTCGGCGTTGGGCGTACGCTGGTGCTGGTGGATGGCCAGCGCTCGGTCGCATCAACCGTAGGCGGTACTGTCGACATCAACACCATTCCTCAGGACTTGGTCAAGCGCGTGGAAGTCGTCACCGGGGGCGCTTCGGCCGCTTACGGCTCGGACGCGGTGGGGGGCGTCGTCAACTTCATCCTGGATACCGAATATACCGGGGTGAAGCTGTCTTCCGATGTCGGCATTTCGACGTATGGCGATGGGCTGAACTATCGCTTCGCGGGCACTGCGGGTTTTACCGCGCTGGACGGGCGGCTGCATTCGCTCACCAGCGTTTCGTATTTCGATCAGAAGAAAGTGGAAGGCATCGACCGCGATTGGAACAATAGTGGTTACTTCCAGATCACCAACCCCGACTACAAGGCAGGCAATGGTGAACCTGAGCGATACGTCGGCAGCGGTATCGGCCCTTCGACTTACACCTCAGGTGGGCTCATCACCAGTGGACCTCTCAAAGGCACCTACTTCCTGGGCGAGGGAGAGACCGGCCAACTGAACTACGGCGACGTCTCCGGCTCGTGGATGATCGGCGGCGATTGGGAAAAAACGCTGGAGGGCCATGAAGGCACGAACACTCTGGTTCCACGCGACCAGCGGATAAGCGTCTTTCAGCGGCTGGGCTACGAGCTGACTGACGAAATCGAGGTGTTCGTTCAAGGATCGTACAATCGCTCGTACAGCGAGAGTTCCTATCAGCAGACTCCCAGCACCGGCGTCAGCATCAAGTCCGACAACGCCTATTTGCTCAGCCAATACCCCGACGTCGCAGCGGCGATGCAGGCGCAAGGGCTGTCCTCGATTACCATCGGCACATCGAATGCCGGTTACCCGGTTCCCGGCAGCGAGAATACGCGCCAGGTCTTTCGCTTTGTCGGCGGCGCCAAGGGCAAGCTCGACTTGTTCGACAAGCCATTTTCATGGAACGCCTACTATCAAAAGGGCGTGACCAAGACGCGCGAGAAGCTGGTCAACACCTGGAACAACGCCCGCATGTCGCTGGCGCAGGATGCCGTCTACGCCAGCGATGGATCGATCGTATGCCGTTCCACCCTGACCGATCCTGACAACGGTTGTGTGCCAATCGACCGGCTCGGCACGGACGGCCCCTCGCAGGAAGCGCTGGACTATATCTACGGCGACCAGCCCGTGCGCCACCAAACGATCAAGCAGGATGTTGGCGCAGCCACCATCTCGGGCGACGCCTTTGCGCTTCCGGCTGGAAACATCGCATTTGCTACCGGCGTCGAATGGCGGCGCGAGCAGATCAATGGCAGCGTGGACGAGCAGTTCAACTCGGGCTGGCTCTACGGCAATTATCGCGTCAACCAAGGCAAGTACGACGTCTACGAAGGCTTCCTCGAACTCGACATTCCCGTTTTCGACGGGTTTGATTTGAACGCGGCGGCGCGCGGCACCCATTACTCGACCTCTGGCTGGGTCGGCACCTGGAAGGTCGGGGCGACCTGGCAGGCGATCGATTCCGTGCGGCTGCGCGGCAATCTCAGCCACGATATCCGCGCACCCAACCTCGAAGAACTCTACGCCGCCGGCACCGCGCGCACCAACTCGGTCATCATCCCTAGCGATGCCGACGCGCCCGTCACCGGCTCGCAGCAGTTCGTTCAGAACTCGTTCGGTAACAGCGACCTCAAGCCCGAAGTGGCCGACGGATGGACGGCAGGCGTAGTGTTGACGCCTTCGTTTCTACCGGGCTTCACGCTCTCGTTCGATTATTACGCCATCAAGATCAAGGACGCGATCGGCACACTCACCGCGCAGCAGACGGTGGACTTGTGCTACGAGCAGAAAGTCACGTCGTACTGCGCCAACATCCACTACGATTCCAGCGGGGCGTTGAGCACGATCGACCTCTCACCGATAAACTTCGCCTCGCAGAAAACCAAGGGCTTCGACATTGAGGGAAGCTATAGCCATGAAGTCGGCCCTGGCAAATTACGCCTGAATGCGCAGATCACCCATTATATCGAGAATATCGTCGATGATGGGGTCAGCTATCCTATCGATTATGCGGGGGTTCTGACGAATACCACCTACGCGACGCCGAATTGGGTCTACCGACTAAGCGCATTTTATGACGTCGGCCCCGTGACGCTCAACGTCGTGGCGCGCGGTTTCACCGATGGGGTGTACGGCAACGATTGGATCGAATGCACCAGCGATTGCCCTGCAAGCACGCCGCAGTACCGCACGATCAACGATAACGACATCAAGGGCGCCACTTACTACGACGCTTCGATCGCCTTCAAATTTCCGGTGATGGCGCGTGAGGGCAGCCTTACTTTCGTCGTCAACAACATCCTCAACAAAGACCCGGTGCTCGTCGGCAATGGCCCAGATGGCAACAACGTACCTGCCTACGCCCAGACCAATCGCAGCCGCTACGACGTGGTGGGACGCACTTTCCGTCTGTCGATGAAGGTGGAACTTTGAGCCTGCAACAGGAGCCTCGGACAATGAAGAGCTTAACCCGCGTGACGCTGGCCGCCGCGCTGGCATCCGCCGCACTGGTTTGCCCCCCCGGCATCGCTCCCGCCCACGCCGAAGCTCCACCGGCGCTGAAGGCGGAAGTCGCCGCCGAGGTGGAGGCGCAGCGCAAGCAGATCCAGGTCATGGTGGATCAGATTTTCAGCTATGCCGAGCCCGGCTTTCAGGAGGTCAGGACCAGTGAATACCTGACGGGTATACTTGCCAAGAACGGCTTCACCGTGACGAAGGGGGTGGCGGGCATTCCCACGGCATTCACCGCAACCTGGGGCAAGGGCGGGCCGAAGATCGCCTTGGGTAGCGACATCGACGATGTGCTCGGCGTCTCGCAGATGCCGGGCGTGCCCTATCTCAAGCCGATGGTGGAAGGCGCGCCCGGCCACGGGGAGGGGCACAACTCCGGAATGCCGCTGATGGTGGCTGCGGCGATCGCAACGAAAAAGGTGATGCAGAAGCACGGCCTCGAAGGGCGGCTGATGCTCTGGCCGGGCGTTGCCGAGGAATTGCTGGCGACAAAGGCGTATTACGTGCGCGCCGGCTTGTTCAAGGACGTCGATGCCTCGATCTTCACCCACGTCAGCTCCGACTTCTCGACCGGCTATGGGGAGATGGGCAACAACGGCATGGTCTCGGTCGAATACACCTTCCACGGCAAGACGGCGCATTCGGCAGGGATGCCTTGGGAAGGGCGTAGCGCGCTCGATGCGGTGGAAATCATGGACGTTGCGTGGAATTTCCGGCGCGAACACCTGCCACTGACCCAGCGATCGCACATGATCATTACCAATGGTGGCGGCCAGCCGAATGTCGTCCCGGACAAGGCCAGCATCTGGTACTATTTCCGCGAACGCACGTTCTCTGACATTCGCAAGCTTTACGAAACCGGAAACGATATCGCCAAGGCCGCCGCGCTGGCAACGGGCACTACGATGACTCAGCAGACGTTGGGCTACGCTGCTCCCAACTTCGGCAACAAACCCCTGGCCGAAGCCGCCTACGCCAATATCAAAGCGGTCGGAATGCCCAAGTGGAGCGCCGAGGACCAGGCGTTCGCCAAGGCCGCTCAGACTTACAACGAGCGCAAGATCGAACCGCTCAAGGACACTGTAACCGAACTCTCCACGCCGGAGAGCCGCAAGCCCTCGACGGGCGGCGGTTCGGACGACATCGGCGATATCATGTGGGCGGTGCCGACCATCACTATCCGCTTTCCCTCGAACATCCCCAACATGATCGGCCACAACTCGACTTCGGCCATCGCTATGGCCACCCCGATCGCGCACAAAGGCGTGGAAGCTGGCGCCAAGGCCGTGGCCATGACCGTGCTCGATCTGATCACGACCCCCAAGTTGATCGCCGAGGCCAAGGCCTACTTCACCGATGTCCAACTCAAGACCGACACTTACGCTCCCGTGCTGACGGACAAGGATGTGCCGGCGATCTGGCTCAACGAACGCAACATGCAACTCTATCGTCCGCAGATGGAGAAGTACTATTACAACCCGGCCAAGTATCCGACGTATCTGGACCAGCTAGGGATTAAATATCCCATGCTCGAAGGTCCGTCGAAGTGAGGGGTGCCATCAGCCCAAAGCGCAGGTTGCGTGCTTTCGCGCTCGCGACGATCCTGTCCGGGCTTGTCCCGGCTCCTGCCCTTGCGGCAACCGACCCTGCGGTAAAGCAGGAGGTGCTCGCCGCCGTGGAAGCGCAGCGCAAGCAGATTCAGGTGATGGTCGACCAGATCTTCAGCTTCGGCGAACCCGGCTTTCAGGAGCAAAAGACCAGCGAGTACCTGACCTCCATCCTTGAAAAGAACGGCTTCACGATCCAGCGGGGCATTGCCGGCGTCCCCACGGCCTTCACTGCAAGCTGGGGCACCGGCGGCCCCAAGATCGCGCTCGGCAGCGACATCGACGGTCTGCTCGGCGTCTCCCAGATACCCGGCGTGGCCGATATCAAGCCGCTGACCGAAGGCGCGCCTGGCCATGGCGAAGGGCACAATTCGGGCATGCCGCTGATGGTCGCCGCTGCCATTGCCGCCAAGCAAGTGATGACCAAACACGGCATCCCGGGCCGGCTGATGCTGTGGCCGGGTGTTGCCGAGGAACTACTGGCGACCAAGGCCTACTATGTGCGCGCGGGCGTATTCAAGGATGTCGACACCTCGATCTTTGCCCACGTCAACACCGGCTTCGGCACAGGGTGGGGGGATCTGGGACTCACCGGCATGATCTCGGTGGAGTACACCTTCAACGGCAAGACTGCCCATTCGGCGGCGATGCCCTGGGAGGGCCGCAGCGCGCTCGACGGGGTCGAGCTGATGGACGTGATGTGGAATTTCCGGCGCGAGCATTTGCCGCTCGTCCAGCGTTCGCACAATGTCATCACCAACGGTGGCGGCCAGCCCAACGTCGTGCCCGATAAGGCGAGTAGCTGGTACTATTTCCGCCAGAAAGACTTCGCCTCGCTTCGCGAGCTCTACCAGACAGGCAATCAGGTTGCCGACGCCGCTGCGTTGGCCACCGGAACCACGGTCACGCGCAAGGTGCTGGGCTTTGCTGCGCCCAACTATGCCAACAAGCCGTTGGCAGAAGCGCTCTACGCCAATATCCAGGCGGTCGGCATGCCGCAGTGGTCGGCGGCTGACCAAGCCTTCGCCAAAGCGGTGCAGACCAAAAACCACCTCAAAGTGGAACCGCTTCCGGACAAAGTAGCTCCGCTTTCCACCCCCAAGCTGCGTGGTGATGCCAGCTTCGGCGGCTCGGACGATATCGGCGACGTGATGTGGACCGTGCCGACCGTCACTATCGGCTATCCCGCCAATATCCCCAATGTGATCTTCCATCACTCTACAGCAGCAATGGCTATGGCGACGCCGATCGCGCACAAGGGCACGGTCGCCGGCGCCAAGGCAGTCGCCCTGACCATTCTCGACATCGTCACGACGCCGGAATTGGTAACCGATGCCAAGGCCTGGTTCCGTGATGTCCAGCTTAAGGAGCAGGCCTATGACCCGCTCATCGCGCCTGCCGACATGCCCGCGATCGACCGCAATGCGCGTACGATGGCGCAAGTGCGGCCCACCATGGCGAAACGCTACTACCAGCCCGACAAGTTCGAAACTTACCTCCAACAGCTCGGCGTGGACTACGAAGCTTCGGGTGGTGATTTGTCCGTCGAATCGGCGAGGTGACCCTGCGTATGCATTTTATACGCTAAAGGAACCTTACGTGCCCCCCCACCGTCCGCCTTTCATCCAGCGAACCAGAGATCGACCGGCAGGATCGATACGCGATTTCTCGTCCGAGCAATTCCACCCCAAGCATTCGCCGCCGGGCGCTTACCCTATCGCTTGCGGCCCACAGGACATGGGATGAAGTGCTGCGCAAGCATTTCGGTCCTTACGAAGATTTTAGTTAGAGGCCTCCCTGTGCAGCATCTACACGAATGGCAGTGACCGCCCCGCTCGTTCGCGATTCAAAGTCATTTCATAATGTGGTTTATTGTCCGTACCGTAGGAGGACAAGATGACCAGCGACGCTCATGAACGTAGGATCAAAGCCCTAGAAGCTGAAGTTTGCGAAATTCGATCACAGATTAACGAGTTGCTAGTTGCAGCCGGAAAACCGGCGCGCCAACCAAGAAAGCCACCTGTGGGATAGGAGTGCGCGGGCTTGCCCAGCGCCGCTTTACGGCGTTCCTAAACCTGGAACTGTTCGGTGAAGATGCGTTCTTCCAGGGTGTAGCCGGGGTCGAACAGGAGAGTCAGTTCCTTTTCGGCTGTGGCGGTGATCCGCACGGTCGAGACGTCGCGGACTTCCTTCTGATCCGCCACCGCGGCGACGGGGCGCTTGTCGGCCTCGCGGACGCGGAATTCCACTTCGGCGCTTTCGGGCAGGATCGCGCCTTTCCAGCGGCGGGGCCGGAACGGGCTGAGCGGGGTCAGCGCGAGCATGCGGCTGCCCAGTGGCAGAATCGGGCCATTGGCGGACAAGTTGTAGGCGGTCGATCCCACCGGCGTTGCCACCAGGATGCCGTCTCCAGAAAGCTCTTCCATCCGCTCGCGCCCGTTGATGCGGATCTCCAGCTTGGCGCTTTGGCGCGTCTCGCGCAGGAGGGACACTTCGTTGATCGCGTAATAGCTGAATTTGCGACCGTCCTGCGTGGTGGCTTCCATGCGCAGCGGGCTGACCGGGACCGGGTGCGCCTCGGCAACGCGGTGCGCGATCGGAACGCCATCGTGCTGGCTGTTCATCAGGAAGCCCACGGTGCCAAGGTTCATGCCATAGACCGGCTTGATCCGGTCATGGTCGATCATGTCGTGCAGGACGTGAAGCAGGAAGCCATCGCCCCCCAGCACTACGAGGATGTCGGCGTCTTCGGCAGGCACCCAGGAGTGCGACGCGCGCAGCGCTTGCGACCCATCCTGGGCTTTGGCGCTATCGGACACGATGAGCGCCAGTTTGGGCTCAGCCAACTTCGGCACTTCGCTCATTGATATTTAAGCCTCAGTTGTCCCAAGTGGGTACGTTCTTGTTTGCGGGGCTGTCGAATTTTGAAGGTTTTGGCAAGGGCTTTGGGCTAAGGCCCGTTCATGGGTCGACGCGGTTCCGAACATTTGAATGGCCGTCCAAAGGGTATCGAGGATCGCCTGACTGGCATCCCCGGCCTGGAGGCCGTGCATGAGCGCATTGCGCTATGGCGCGAGGAGCCTGTGCATTTACCGCACATGGCACACGTTCACGCGATGCTGCTGGGTCTCAAGCGGCTCGATGCCATCAACATGGCTTACGGTGCGGCGGCGGGTGACGGCGCGCTGGAGGAAGTGGCAACGCGGATCAGTCATTTCGCGGAGGAAGAACTCGACGGTCCCTGGCTGCTCGCGCGGGCTGGCGGGGGCACGTTTGTGCTGGTGGCGAACGAGGCGTGCAGCCGCGAGCGCTGGCAACTGGTGGCCGATCAACTGGCCGATCTCATCGCCCGCCCGATCGCGATGCCTTCGGGCGTTTTGCGACTCAGCCCCTGGATTGCGTTGATCCGCACCCTGACCTCCGAAAGCGTCGAATCGATGCTCGATCGTCTGGGGCAGACTTTGGACGAGTTGCGCGAGCATCGCGGCGCGCGGCTGGCCTGGGCCGATGGCGAGGCGACACCGCCGGGGCGCACCGCAGCCCAGCTTGAGGCGGACTTGCTGGTCGCGATCGATGGTGATCAGATTGAGGTGCTGTTTCAGCCGCAGTTCGATCTTCAGAATGACGCGCTGATCGGCGCTGAGGCACTGGCGCGGTGGAACCACCCGCTGCTGGGCCGCATCGGCGCCGGTGCGCTGTTCGCCATTGCCGAACGGGCGGATCACGTAGCCCCGCTATCGCGCCATATCGCCAGCAAGGCGCTTGCCGCCGCGCGCAAATGGCCCGACGCTTTGCGGGTTTCGATCAACGTCACCCCGGCGGATCTCGCCTTCGGCAGCTATGTGCGCCAGATGCTGGACCTGATCCGAGAAAGCGGGTTTCCACCGCGTCGGATCACCCTGGAAGTGACAGAACAAGCGCTCATCACCGACATCGCGCTGGCGGCGCGGACGATGGCGGACCTGGGCGCGCAAGGCATCCGCATCGCGCTCGACGATTTTGGGGCCGGGTTCTGCAACTTCCGATACCTGAAGGTGCTGCCGATTCATTATTTGAAGCTCGATCGCTCGATGATCGATGGCATCGCTACCGATCGGCGCGACGTGGCGGTTCTGCGCGCGATCGTGGCGATGGCCCGCGCGCTCGACATCGCGGTGATAGCCGAGGGGATCGAAGAGGAAGCGCAGCGCGTCGTGGCCGCGCGTGAGGGTTGCGCCTATTTCCAGGGCTTCCTGCGTGCCCAGCCGATGACGGCGGCGATGTTCGCCAAGCTGGCGCGGGTTGGCGGCGTCGAGGGCTGAACCGGCGTCGGCGCGAAGCTTACGCCTTGCGGGCCACCACGCTCAACCCCTTGGTCAATTGCAGCAGGCCGTTGAGCCGCGACTTGGGATCGCCCCATGCACGTTGCAGCACCATCTTGTTGTCCGGCCGCAGCTTGATCGCGCCTTGCAGGCGCTCGGCATAAGCGACCAGTCCAGCGGGATTGGGAAAGCTGTCGTTGTGGAAGCTCACCAGGGTGCCGCGCGGGCCGACATCGATCTTGGCGATGTGCGCCTCGATCGCCTGGCGTTTGATCTGGATGAGTTGGACGAGGTTGGCGGTCGGCTGGGGCAGGGGACCGAAGCGGTCGATCATCTCTGCCGATAGCGATTCGATTTCCTGCTGGCTGTCGGCGTCGTTGAGGCGGCGGTAGAGCGCCATTCGGACCGCCAGGTCAGGCACGTATTCTTCTGGGATCATGATCGGCGCTTCGACCGTGATCTGGGGTGACAGACCCGAAGTGCTCTTTTCCAGCCCCGCACCGCCCGCGCGCGCGGCCATGATCGCATCTTCCAGCATCGACTGGTAAAGTTCGAAGCCGACCTCGCGGATGTGGCCCGACTGCTCGTCGCCCAGCAAGTTGCCGGCGCCGCGAATGTCGAGGTCATGGCTGGCGAGCTGGAAGCCCGCACCCAGCGAATCGAGGTCGCTGAGCACCTTGAGGCGCTTTTCCGATACTTCCGACAGCGCCTGACCGCTGGGCGTCGTCAGATAGGCGTAGGCGCGCAGCTTCGACCGACCGACGCGACCGCGCAACTGATAGAGCTGGGCGAGACCGAAGCGATCGGCGCGGTGGATGATGATCGTGTTGGCGCGCGGGATGTCCAGGCCGCTTTCCACGATCGTGGTCGAAAGCAGCACTTCGTACTTGCCTTCGTAGAACGCGCTCATGCGCTCTTCCACTTCGCCCGCGCCCATCTGGCCGTGGGCCGAGATGCACTTCACTTCGGGCACGTGCTTGCGCAACCAGTCTTCCACTTCGGCCATGTCGGCGATGCGGGGGACGACGATGAAGCTCTGCCCGCCGCGATGATGCTCGCGCAGCAGCGCCTCGCGCATCACCATGTCGTCCCATTCCATCACATAAGTGCGCACGGCAAGGCGATCGACCGGCGGGGTTTGGATGGTGGACAATTCGCGCAGGCCGCTCATCGCCATCTGCAACGTGCGGGGGATCGGCGTGGCGGTGAGCGTCAGGACGTGAACGTCGGTGCGAAGCTGCTTGAGCTTTTCCTTGTGGTTGACGCCAAAGCGCTGCTCCTCGTCGACGATGACGAGGCCCAGGCGCTTGAAGTTGACCGACTTGGACAGGATCGCATGAGTACCGATCACCACGTCCATGGTTCCATCGGTCAGCCCTTCGCGAGTGGCCTTGGCTTCCTTGTCCGGCACCAGGCGCGACAAGCGACCGACGTTGAGAGGGAAGCCGGAAAAGCGATCGGCGAAACCAGTGTAGTGCTGGCGGGCGAGGAGAGTGGTTGGTGCCACGACAGCGACTTGCTGCCCGGCCATCGCGGCGACGAACGCGGCGCGCAACGCAACCTCGGTCTTGCCGAAGCCGACGTCGCCGCAGACCAGGCGGTCCATCGGCTTGCCGGCGGCCAAGTCCTCCAGCGTATCCGAGATCGCGGCGTCCTGGTCGTCGGTTTCCTGCCACGGGAAGCGATCGACGAATTGGTTGAACGACGATTCTTCCGCCATCAGCACCGGCGCATGGCGCAAGGCGCGGGCGGCGGCGGTCTTCATCAGTTCGCCGGCGATTTCGTTGATGCGCTCCTTCAGGCGGGCGCGACGTTTCTGCCAGCCCTCGCCGCCCAGCTTGTCGAGGGCGACGCCATCGGATTCGCTGCCGTAGCGCGAGAGAACGTCGAGGTTTTCGACCGGGATGTAGAGCTTGTCGCCACCGGCATAGGTCAGCATCACGCAGTCGTGCGGTGATTTGCCGACCGGGATCGACTGCAGGCCTTCGTAGCGGCCGATGCCGTGGTCCATGTGGACGATCAGGTCGCCCGGCGTCAGCGCCGCCAGTTCGGCCAGGAAGGCGTCCGAATCCTTCTTGCGCTTCTTGCGACGGACCAGGCGATCACCCAGGATGTCCTGCTCGGTGATGACCTCGACCGCGTCATTCGAGAACCCGGTTTCCAGCGGCAGCACCAGCGCGGCAGAGCGTCCCTGGACGGCCATTCCCAGCGCTTCCTGCCAGGTATCGGCCAGGCGAGGCTCGGGCTTTTGCACTTCGCCCAGGATCGAGGCGAGGCGGGCGCGGCTGCCGGTCGAATAGGCAGCCAGGATCGCCTTGCGACCCGACTTGGCGATCGCAACCAAGTGCTTGGCGGCAGCTTCGTAGGCGTTTTCGCCACGCGCGCGTTCCGGCGCGAAATCGCGGGCGTTGCCAAAGCCGAAGTCGATGACCTTGCCGCTTTCGGGTTGGGCGAAAGGATCGGCGCGATGCACTGGATGGCTGGCCAGGGCTTGGTCGAACTCGTCCTTGCCAAGATACAGCGCATCGACGGGCAGCGGGCGATAGGAGCCTGCTTTCTGGATAGACGTGTCGAGCCGGGTCTTGTGGTAGTCGGCAATGTCGGTGAAGCGCTCATCAGCGCCGCCCATCGCGGCGCTGTCGATCACGATCAGATCATCGTCGGACAAGTGATCGAACAACGTGACCAATCGGTCTTCGAACAGCGGCAGCCAGTGCTCCATACCGGCCAGCCGCCGACCGTCGCTCACGGCCTGGTAGAGCGGATCTGCCGTGGCGTTCGCGCCGAACATCTCGCGATAGCGGGTGCGGAAGCGCTTGACGCTTTCGTCGTCCAGCAAGGCCTCACTGGCGGGCAGGAGCAAATGCTGATCGACGGTGCCGGTGGTGCGCTGGGTGCCGGTATCGAACAAGCGCAGCGTTTCCAGCTCGTCGCCGAAGAAGTCGAGCCGCAGGCCGCCATCGAGGCCCGATGGCACGATATCGAAGATCGAACCACGCACCGCGAACTCACCGGCGTCCAGTGCGGTGTCGCTGCGCTGGTAGCCTTGGCGGCGCAGCAGGGAGATCAGGCTCTCGTGCCCTACTTCCATGCCGGGCTTGAGCAGCCGCACCGATTCCCGGACCCGAAATGGCGTTTGCACCCGCTGCAGCAGTGCGTTGGTGGTCGTCACCAGAAGCTGGGGGTTCGCGTGCTTGCGCTGCAGCGCGTGGAGTGTGGACAGCCGTCGCGCGCTGACGGACAAAGCGGGGCTGGCGCGATCGTAGGGCAGGCAGTCCCACGCCGGAAACTCGAGCAGTTCCAACTCAGGCGCGAAGAACTGCGCCGCATCGGCCACTGCGCGCATCGCACTTTCGTTGTCCGCCACGAACACCGCGCGGCCTTTCGCCATCACGGCGCGGGCCAGATCGGCCATGACCAGCGGCTGGCTCCCCCGCGTTACCGAAGCGAGAGTGAGGGGCGTGGTCGCCGAAAGGATGCGGGTAAGGTCGGGCATGGAGTGGCGCTTTACGGCTGGGTCTTCGACAAGCTCAGGCTGAGCGGGACTGGCTCGGGGAACGGACGAATGAGCGCAAGGCTGCGCCTCAGCGGGGAATCTCGACGTAATCGAGGCGCATCATGCGATCCAGCAAGGGGCCGCGATATTCCTCGGGGATGGCCTGGGTGCCGAGTGCCCACGCCATGATATCGACGTCTTCCTCCTCGATCATCCGCTCGAACAAGTCGATATCCTCTTCGCTCCACTCGGCGTGGAAGCGGTCGAAGAAGCAGCCGATCATGTAGTCGGCCTCGCGCGTGCCGCGATGCCAGGCGCGGAACTTGAGGCGGGCTAGGCGGGGAGGGAGTTCGCTCATGCCCGCGCCGTTACAGGGCGCGACCATCTGGGGCAAGGAATCCGTCACAATCGCGGTGCCTCCCGGACGCTGCCCACACTTGCAAAGCCGGTGGCACTGGCGAAATGGCCCGCATCCGGGCTAAGAGGCGCGCAATGCGGCCCGATGCGCTCAATTCGCTGTTCGTGGAGACCGATGCACTCGATGGTGTCGGCCCTAAGTTGCGGCGCCCGCTGGAAAAGCTCGGCCTCGATCGTATCAAGGACATCGCCTATCACTTGCCCGACCGCTTCGTGGAGCGGCGCGCAATCACCAACCTGGACGAGGTAAGTCCCGGGGAAAATGTGATCGTTGCACTGACCGCGCGCGAACATCGCTCGCCGTCCGGGCGCGGGCCGTTCCGGGTCATCGCCGAGGATGCGATCGGGAATATCTGCACGCTGACGTATTTCGGCCGTGCCTCCTACGTCGCTAAGAAGCAGCTTCCCGTAGGCGAACTGCGCTGGGTGGCGGGCCGGCTGGATCAGTATGGCCAGATGCTGCAGATCGTCCATCCAGAGCATGTCTCCGAGGATTCCGCAGCGCCGTTGGGGCAGATGTGCGAGGCGGTCTATCCGCTGTCCGAAGGGCTGACGCAGGGCCGTATCGCCGGGCTGGTGGCGCAAGCGCTGGGCGCGCTGCCGGAACTGCCGGAATGGGTCGAGCCGAGTCTATTGGCTAAAACCAAGTGGCCGCAATGGCGCGATGCGTTGCGCGCTGCGCACAAGGCCAGCGACGTCGCCGCACGCGACCGGCTGGCTTATGACGAATTGCTGGCCAATGCCTTGGCGTTGATGCTGGTGCGCGAAAGCAACCGCTCGCAACGCGGCACTCCGTTGGTGGGCGATGGTTCGCTGCGGGCCAAGCTGCGGCTGCCATTCGAACTGACCGGCGCGCAGGCCCGCTCGATCGCCGAGATCGAGGGCGATCTGGCGCAAGGCGCGCCGATGCTGCGGCTGCTGCAAGGCGACGTCGGCTCGGGCAAAACCGTCGTCGCGCTGTCCTCGATGCTGATCGCGGTGGAGGCTGGCGCACAAAGCGCCTTGCTCGCGCCTACCGAAATCCTCGCCCGCCAGCACTTCGAGACGCTGTCGCGGATGCTTCAGGGCACCGGCGTTGAGATCGCCTTGCTGACCGGGCGCGATAAGGGCAAGGCGCGCGAGGCGGTGCTGATGGGCCTGCTCGACGGGTCGATCAACATGGTCGTGGGCACCCACGCCATCTTCCAGGACAGCGTCGCCTATCGCAATCTGGCGCTGGTAGTGATCGACGAGCAGCACCGCTTCGGCGTCGGCCAGCGCCTGATGCTGGCGCGCAAGGGGCGGCGGGTGCCGCATACGCTGGCGATGACCGCAACGCCGATCCCGCGCACGCTGACGCTGGCGCAGTATGGTGAGATGGAAGTGTCCAAGCTCGATGAATTGCCGCCGGGCCGGCAAGCGATCGACACCCGCGTGGTCGCGATCGATCGGATGGACGATGTGATCGGCGGGGTCGGGCGGCACCTGGAAACGGGACAGCAGGCCTATTGGGTCTGCCCGATGGTCAACGAGAATGAAAACGACGATCTCGCCGCCGCCGAGGCGCGTTACGCCGTGCTCAAGGAGCGTTTCGGCGATGCGGTAGTGCTGGTCCACGGGCAATTGCGGCCCGAGGCGAAGGATGCGGCGATGGAGCGTTTCGCCAGCGGCGAGGCCCGGCTGCTGGTCGCCACCACGGTGATCGAAGTGGGCGTCGATGTTCCGAAAGCGACGCTGATGGTTATCGAGCAGGCCGAGCGCTTTGGCCTCGCCCAATTGCACCAATTGCGTGGGCGCGTCGGACGCGGGGCTGAAAAATCAACGTGCCTGTTACTGCGCGGCGGGGCGCTCTCGGAGACCGCACGCCAACGCCTGGCGCTCATGCGCGAGACGCAGGATGGCTTTCGTCTGGCCGAGGAAGACTTGCTGCTGCGCGGCGGCGGTGAACTGCTCGGCACCCGGCAATCGGGCGACACGCCGTTCCGCATCGCCAGCCTGGAACAGATCGCCCGGCTGCTGCCGCTCGCCCACGACGATGCGCGGCTGTTGATCGAGCGCGACGGTGGGATGTCCGGTCCGCGTGGCGAGGCGGCGCGGCTGCTGCTCTACTTGTTCGAGCGCGATTGGGGCGTGCAATTGTTGCGCGGGGGGTAGGCTCTTACGAAGCCAGCCAGTGTTGGATGCCTTCGATCGTGCGAAATGCCGAAGCGCTGCGTACAGCCGCGTCGGGAAACGATCCCATCGCCATGTCTGCCAGAGCCGCTCCTGGCCCCAGTTCGAGGACGTGCGACACGCCTCGCTCCTGCAGGGCAGCTAGAGTCGCCTTCCAGTCGATCGGATGGGCGATCTGGGCCGCAAGATTGGGTAGAGCATGAGCTGGTTCGCGCACCAAGGTCTGGCTGTTCGTTTCCATCAGCTTGAGGCGTGGGCGGCCTGGAGGGCGGCTATTGAAAGCGGCAAGAACGTCTTCGACGGCCTTCGCCAGTCGGGGAGTGTGAGAAGCGACATGCACTGGCATCAAATCGGCGCGTTGCGCCCCTTGCGCCAAGGCAGCCTCACATAGCGAAACGAGGTTCGGGTGAGCGCCGCCCACGATTAGCAAGTCGTCCGGATTTATGATGGCAACATCGCAGTCGTGATTGCGGGCCAAAGCATCAACCTGCTTGCGTGATAGCGCACGCACGAAGCACAAGCCGTCGTCCGGCCCAGATACCGCGTCCATCGCCTTGGCGCGGCGGTCGACCATGTCGAGGGTCTCGGTAGCCGACCACACGCCCGCCACACCCCATGCCGCGACTTCGCCGACACTGTAGCCGGTGACGATCGTGCCCGAAGGCGGGCCATCGGGAAAGATCGCGGCGCACGTCGCCAAGGATTGCGCGGTGCATAGGATCTGGCTGGCGCGATTGGCGTAGAGGGCGTCGTTCGGTTCGTCAGCCAGGAACGCGGCAATGTCCTTGCCCAGCAATTCAGAAGCCTTGTCGAGCACCGGTTTCGCACAGGCCTCGCCAGCGATCACCGCCAGCATGTCGCGGCTCTGGCGACCCTGGCCCGAGCACAGCAGCGCCAGGGTCATCCCTGAATCCGCTCGACGAACAAAGCCATCGCCAGCAAGTCCGCGCAACCACCTGGGCTGAGGTTTCGAGCGACGAACGCGCGATGCATGACTTCGGCCCGTATCGACCAATCCGCCTGGGCAATACCTCCATCGCGTAAGAACCGCCGCGCTTCGTCTTGGGCGAACGCCAGTCCTTCCAGGCCACCACGGTACAGCAGGTTGCTGTCCTCGACTTGCGCGATCAAAGCCATGCAAGCCTCGACCCGCGCTGCCTCCTCGTTACCGGGGGAGATGGCGCGGGCGCGCCGCAGGGCCGGCAGCGCGATGTGGTAAAGCGAGGGCATGCCGCTGGCGGCTTCCTGCCGCGCGCCGCCTGCCCGGTATCGGCGGGCAACCAAGCTGCCATGACTGTGCAGTTCGACTGGGCCGCCGTGGATCGCATTGCCCCACCGGGCGGCAATGATGTCGCCAAGGGTGCCGGGCAGACCATAACGTTCGCGCAGACCAGCAGCCGCAGCCAGCAGCCCCATGCCAAAGATCGCGCCCTTGTGCGTGTTTACGCCGCCGGTTTCGACGCGCATCGCTGCTTCGGCGTCAATGCCCAGCACGCGCAGGCGGCCCATCTCGGCGCCGTCCATCCCGGCTTGCGCCAGCGCCCCGAACCACGGTTCCAGCACGCTCGCGCTCCGCCGAAGCATATTTGCGTCCATGTCGCGATGCGATCCAGTGTCGCGATGGCTGACGAGGCCGGGCTTGGGCCAGGTTTCAACCTCTTCGATCAGGCATTTCGATGCAAGCCTGCCAATGCGCTCGGCACAGTCGTGGCGCAAAGGAGAGGTTTCGTGAATGCGAAGCAAAGCGGGATTTCGCCTCATGCAAACACCGATCCGCGATCGACCAGTTCCGCGCCGGCCATCGACTTCACCACAACTTCGGGCGCAACCGAATGCCATTCGCGCCACTGGACCGCCGCGCCGGACGGCGCGATGAGTTCGGCATCGATGCCCATTTTGGCGCAAGCAGCGATCGTTGACAGTCCCGCCGCCAGCCGATCCGCTTCGTCGGCGTCCGCGCAGGCCAGCGCCAGATCGAGGTCGGATGTGTCGGAAAGGTAGGCAAGGCCGGTCAAGTGCGACCATGCGAGACTGCCATAGCACGCGGCGTCCGGCGCCAGCATCAGCACTGTTGCAATGTCGATCTGCCAGCTATTGGGCGCGCTTGCAGCGGCATCGCGCAGCGACGGCAGGCCGCGCGTCTGCTCGATGGCCTCGGCCTGGCAGCGCAGGGCAACGCGGCGCTTGCCCATGGCAGGGGGCAACGGCACGCCCAAAGGCACAGAGTTTCCACTATCCGAGCAATCGGGGCGGCGGACGATCGCGGGCCACCCGCTCGCGGCCCAGTTGAGCAGCACTGTATCCGTCTCGCCCGCCACCATCTCGCGCCACGCATCCGGGGCGACGTAGGCGAGGGTGTGACGGGCGATCCGGCTTTCAGCCATGGGCAAGCGCCTGTTCGCGCACAATCGCGGCGATGTCGGCCGCCTTGGAGCGTCCTCCCCGCTCCTTACCGAGTACCGCGCGGCCATCGTCGGCGGGGGCATTGTCGGCCAGCAGCTTCTGCAACTGATCGACAAGCGGAAGGGCTTCGTCCCACGTTTCCAGGATACCGCCAGTGGCGGCAATGTTATCGAGACCCGGCGCGAAGACGGCGGTTGCTCGCGCTTTCTCCTGCAGCACATCGAGGGACAGCTTGGTGACGCGGGCCATCGAGGGCAAGTCCATGACTTCGGGATGGGCGCCGGGCAGAGCGACCAGCGTTTCGCAGGCAAGTGCCGTGGCGATGAAGGCGCCAGCGGCGGTGCCGCCATACAGCAGCCCGATCGTGCGATGGCCGTTGACGCCAGCAATCCGCAACGCCTTGGCGAGATGTGCGAGCGTTTCGCTCAGGCCCAGAAGTTCGTCGCGGCGGCTCATCCGCTGGCTTCCGGAATCGAGCAGGAACACGATCGGCAGACCATCCCCGCTTCGCGCGATTTCCAGCACGCGGCCCGCTACGGTCACGGCCTCGTCGATGCCGGGGAAGGTGCTGCCGGTAACGCCCAGCACATGCACCGTGGTATTCGCGTCGATGTGGCCGATACCGTGCGGCAGGGTGTCCAGATCGGCCACATTATGCCCGTGCGGGAACAGCGAGGTGAGGATGTCAGCGGGCGTCATGGGCAGTCTCCCGGTGCGCATCGGCGATGGTCAGGAAGGCGGCGGTCGGTAGCTCGGGAATCGCAGCGGGGTTTTCTATGCCCAGGTCTGCCCAAACATCGCGCGCGTCCGGGGCCTGGCCGAAGCGTTCGAGCCGCTGTTCGAGGCGTAACTGCTCTGCTGCAAGAACCTCGGCGTCCAGCGTTGCCGGCCTTGCCAGAGCGGAGATCGCGGCGTCGCGGAAATCTGCCGCATCGTCCTCGACGTAACCGTCCACCGCACCGATCAGATAGCGATGCTTGCCGCCCATCGTGCGCCATACGAGCGCCCGGTCGCGGGAATCGAATTCCTCGACGCCCTTGTTGGTCTCGATCACTTCTGGCCCAGAGACGCTGAGGCGGCCTTGTTCGGAAATGACGAGCGCCGAGCAGCAGCCCGCGATCAAACTGCCGCCGCCGTAGCAGCCCGCGCGCCCTCCGATTAGACCAACGACCTTCACACCCGCCAGCCGGGCATCCATGACCGCGCGCATAATCTCGGCAATGGCGAGTTCGCCTGCATTCGCTTCCTGTAGGCGCACGCCGCCGGTATCGAAGGCGATCACGACATCGCGCTTCAGTTCCTTGGCCGCCTGCAACAAGCCGGTGAGCTTGGCGCCGTGGACTTCACCAAACGCCCCGCCCATGAAGCGGCCTTCCTGCGCCGCGACCAGCACCGGTTCTCCGGCGAGTTGAGCGGTGCCGACGACGATGCCGTCATCGAACTGGCGGGGCAGGTCGAACAAGGGCAGGTGGGGGCTCATCTCTCGCGCTGCCGGGCCGAGAACTTCCGTGAAACTGCCTGGATCGACCAGGGCATCGACGCGGGCACGTGCGCTCGCTTCATACCAGCTCAGGCGCGCCTGGGGGGGGGGGGACA
>NZ_AKFJ01000122.1 GCF_000272475.1 Novosphingobium sp. Rr 2-17 | reverse complement strand
CGAAGCAATCCAGGGCAGTTGCGCGCCGCCCTGGATTGCTTCGCTGCGCTCGCAATGACGAAAGTGTTGAAATCTCAGCGCAGAGTTCAGCACGGGTGGCTAAGTCGCTTGCGGTCATCGAGCACAATCCACGTAGCCTTCGTGGATCAACCGCCTGGCCCTGAAAAAGCAAAACCAGGACTTCGCCGCAGCAAAGCCCTGGTCCTGCTCAGTCGCTTAATACCTGACGCAGCGTCACTTCAGATCGAAGCGATCGGCGTTCATCACCTTGGTCCACGCGGCCACGAAGTCCTTTACGAACTTCTCGCCCGCATCCGAAGACGCGTAGACTTCCGACAAGGCGCGCAGTTGCGAGTTCGAGCCGAATACCAGGTCGGTGCGGGTGGCGGTCCACTTGTGCTCGCCACTGGCGCGGTCGGTGCCCAGGAAGGTCTGGTCGCTGGTGTCGTCCAGTTGCTTCCACGCCGTGCCCATGTCGAGCAGGTTGACGAAGAAGTCGTTGGTCAACTGGCCGGGACGATCGGTGAGCACGCCCTTGTCCGAACCGCCCTGGTTGGCGCCCAGCACCCGCAGGCCGCCCACCAGCACCGCCATCTCGGGCGCGGTGAGGCGCAGGAGCTGGGCGCGGTCGATCAGCAGTTCCTCGGTCGGCACCGTGAACGACACCTGGAGGTAGTTGCGGAAGCCATCCGCCTTGGGTTCGAGCACGGCGAAGCTTTCGACGTCGGTCTGCTCAGCGCTGGCATCGGTGCGGCCCGGCGTGAACGGCACTTCGATCGCATGGCCGGCAGCCTTCGCCGCCTGCTCGATGGCCACGACGCCGCCCAGCACGATCAGGTCGGCGATGGAGACCGCGCCGAATTCACGCTGGATGCCTTCGTAGACGGAAAGCACCTTGGCCAGTTGGGCCGGGTCGTTGACGTCCCAGTCCTTTTGCGGGGCCAGGCGGATGCGCGCGCCGTTGGCGCCGCCGCGATGGTCCGAGCCGCGATAGGTCGAGGCCGAGGCCCAGGCCGTGGCGACCAGTTCCGATACACTCAAACCCGAGGCCGCGATCTTGTCCTTGAGCGTCGCGATGTCGCCAGCGCCGATCGGGGCGTGGGTGGCCGCCGGGATCGGATCTTGCCAGATCAGGTCTTCCGCCGGCACGTCCGGGCCGAGGTAGCGCGCCTTGGGTCCCATGTCGCGGTGGCACAGCTTGAACCAGGCGCGGGCGAAAGCATCGGCGAAGTGAGCCGGATCGTCGCGGAAGGCTTGCATGATCGCGCGGTACTTCGGGTCAACCTTCATCGCCATGTCGGCGGTCGTCATCATCGTCGGCACCCGCTTTTCCGGGCTGTGCGCGCCGGGGGCCTGGGTGTCGGCGGGATTGCCGACCGGCTGCCACTGGTGTGCGCCGGCAGGGCTGGTGACGATCTCGTACTCATGGTCGAGCAGCATGTCGAAGTAGGTCATGTCCCACTCGATCGGGGTCGGCGTCCAGGCGCCTTCGATGCCGCTGGTGATCGTGTGATCGCCAAAGCCGCTCTCGTGGCTGCTGGTCCAGCCCAGGCCCTGCTGGGCAATGTCCGAGCCTTCCGGTGCCGCGCCGACCAGGCTGGCGTCGCCGCCGCCGTGGGCCTTGCCGAAGGTGTGGCCGCCGGCGGTGAGGGCTGCGGTTTCCTCGTCGTTCATGCCCATGCGCGAGAACGTCTCGCGAATGTCGTCCGCCGATTCCTGCGCGATCATGTTGCCGCCGCGCCCTTCGGGATTGACGTAGATCAGGCCCATCTGGATCGCCGCCAGCGGTTCCTCCAGCGCCATTTGCTTGTCGGGCTGGATGCGGGTTTCGTTCTTCTCGTCACCGACCCAGTATTCTTCGGTGCCCCAGTAGATGTCCCGCTCAGGCTCGAACACGTCGGCACGGCCGCCGCCGAAGCCGAACACCGGGCCGCCCATCGATTCGATCGCGACGTTGCCGGTCAGGATCATCAGGTCCGCCCAGCTCAGCTTGGTGCCGTACTTCTGCTTGATCGGCCACAGCAGACGGCGGGCCTTGTCGAGGTTGGCGTTATCCGGCCACGAGTTGAGCGGGGCGAAGCGCTGCTGGCCCGAGTTGGCGCCGCCGCGTCCGTCACCGGTGCGGTAAGTGCCGGCGCTGTGCCAGGCCATGCGGATGAAGAACGGGCCGTAGTGACCATAGTCCGCCGGCCACCAAGGCTGACTGTCGGTCATCAGCGCGTGCAGGTCGGCCTTTACCGCCGCCAGGTCGAGCGTCTTGAACGCTTGGGCATAATCGAAATCCGCATCCATCGGGCTGGCGGTGGGCAGAATGTCGAGGGCGAGCTGGTTGGGCCACCAATCGCGGTTGGTGCGGCCCAGCAACGAGCGTGCAGCGCGCGGTTCCTTGGCGGAATCGCTGAGCGGGCTACCGCTCGCCTTGCCATGAACTGGGCAGCCAGTCGTGTTGGTATCCATGTGTCTCTCCCTAGATTAGGTTCGTAGCGACGAGGTGCCGGTGCCGGATGATGGCAACTGGCTATGGCACGGATGCTACGCCTACATTCTTGTTCGGGAAATCTACGAAGCATCGTCACACTGAGTGGTTTTATCGATTAGTCGCTGGCGCGGTGTTCGGAATCGTCGAACACTTGCGATTGGCGATAAGCTGCCGTAATCGGCGCGCGATGACGCATTTCCCCCTTACCAGCGCGCTGATGCAGCGCGGCGCGGACTTCCTCGGCAGCGAACACGCCATTTTGTGCGGCGCGATGTCCTGGGTGTCGGAACGCAACCTCGTCTCGGCGATCAGTAACGCGGGAGGATTCGGCGTGATCGCGTGCGGGGCGATGACCCCGGCGCTGCTCGATGCAGAGATCGTGGCGACCAAGGCGCTGACCGCCAAGCCGTTCGGCGTCAACCTCATCACCATGCACCCGCAATTGTTCGATCTGATCGAAGTGTGCGCCAAGCACGGCGTCACCCATGTGGTGCTGGCCGGCGGCATCCCGCCCAAGGGCAGCGTCGAGGCGATCAAGGCGCCGCGCGCCGATGGCAGCACGGCCAAGGTCATCTGCTTTGCGCCGACGCTGGCGCTGGGCAAGAAGCTGCTGCGCTCGGGCGCGGACGCGCTTGTGATCGAGGGTTCCGAAGCCGGCGGCCACATCGGCCCGGTTTCCACTTCGGTGCTTGCGCAGGAAATCCTGCCGGCGCTGGCTGCCGATCACATCGTGTTCGTGGCCGGCGGCATTGGTCGGGGCGAGGCGATCGCCGGCTACCTGGAGATGGGCGCTGCCGGCGTTCAGCTCGGCACCCGCTTTGCCTGCGCCACCGAATCGATCGCCCACCCGGCGTTCAAGAAGGCGTTCTTCCGCGCCTCGGCTCGCGATGCGGTGGCATCGGTCCAGGTCGATCCGCGCCTGCCGGTGATCCCGGTCCGCGCGCTCAAGAACAAGGGCACCGAGGAATTCACCGCCAAGCAGATCGAAGTCGCGCGGCTGTTGGACGCGGGCGAAGTCGATATGGGCGAAGCGCAGCTCAAGATCGAGCACTTCTGGGCCGGCGCGCTGCGCCGCGCGGTGATCGACGGCGATGTCGAGAACGGCTCGATCATGGCCGGCCAATCGGTCGGCATGGTCGCCAAGGAAGAGCCGGTGGCCGATATCATCGCCGCGTTGCTGGCGGAGAGCGAAGCGGCGCTGTCCAATCGCGCGCCTGCGCTGATTCCCGCCGCCGCCTGAACCGATGTCGCAGCCGCTGATTCTGGCGCTGTCGTGCGCCGACCGTTCCGGTATCGTCGCGCGGGTGACCGGCTATCTCGCCCAGATGTCGTGCAACATCATCGAGGCGCAGCAATTCAACGACCTGGCCGAAGACAAGTTCTTCATGCGCGTCGCCTTCGACCCGCGTGAGGCGGACCGCGAGGAAGTGCGCGAGGGCTTCGGTCCGATCGCCCACGAATACGGCATGGCCTGGTCGATGACCCGGCGCGACCGGCCTCGGCGGGTGCTGCTGATGGTCAGCAAGTTCGATCACTGCCTGACCGACCTGCTGTATCGCCAGCGCATCGGCGAGATCGCGATGGATGTCGTCGGCATCGTCAGCAACCATCCGCTCGAAGCGCTGGGCGACCTGCAGATCGGCGCGATCCCGTTCCACCATCTGCCCGTCACCCGCGACACCAAGGCGGCGCAGGAAGCGCAAGTGCGCGCGCTGGTGGATGAAACCCGCGCCGAACTGGTGGTGCTGGCGCGCTACATGCAGATCCTGTCGGACGAGATGGCGCGTTTCCTGTCGGGGCGCTGCATCAACATCCACCACTCGTTCCTGCCCGGCTTCAAGGGCGCCAAGCCCTATCACCAGGCGCACGCCCGCGGGGTGAAGATGATCGGGGCGACGGCACACTACGTGACGCATGACCTCGACGAAGGGCCGATCATCCACCAGGACGTCGAAGCCGTCACCCATGCCGACACGCCCGAGGACATGGTCCGCAAGGGCCGCGATATCGAGCGCCGCGTGCTGGCCGAGGCAGTGCGCCTGCACCTCGACGACCGCGTGCTGCTCAACGGTGCGCGCACGGTGGTGTTTCGCGGCTGACGGTCCGGCGTCGGCTCAGGCGTCGCCTATGAACTTTGACCAGGTCGGGGCATCGGCATGGTCGCTGGTCTTGGGATTCCAGTGCTGGTGCATCAAGGCGCGCGCTTCATCCTCCGCCATGCCGTTGGCACGGTTCCAGCGATAGACGAACGCGGATGCGCGCCAGTTCATGATGCAGTGGACGTGGACCGCGCCGTCACCCGCTGCTTCGATCGCTTCGGAAAACGCTGCGAAATGGTCCTCGCCGGGGGCATCGAACGGCACCGGGATGTGGACATAGTCGATCCCGCTGGCCGCCATCCGCGCCGCCTCGTCGGGCAGCGCGCCGGGAGAGGTATCGAGCGCGAGGTTGATGACCCGGCGCACCCCGATCGCGCCCAGCCGTTCCGGGTCTTGCGGCGTCAGCTCGCCCGAGGTGGTGAGGGCAGGGCCAATGCGCTGCCAGTAGGCGATGTCTGCCGGATCGTCTTCTGCCGGAACGTCCATTTGCGTCCTCCTTCGCGATCAGGCTCGCATCTTGCGCTAGGGTTGTCTAGCTTGCGTCCGGAGCGGGAGCAGATGGAAGGAAGCTGGCATGTGTGACGACTTCACCGCACAAGACGAAGAAGCCCAACTCGCCAAGCGCGGGCTGGATCGCCGACAATTCGCCGCGCTGGGCGCCGGCGTCGTGCTGGCAGGCTGCGGCACCGCCATGACCGCGCAGGCGGCAGGCGGCAGCGGCGCGCTGACCGAGCGAATGGTCTCCGTCACCACTGCCGATGGCGTGTGCGATGCGTTCTTCGTCCACCCGGCCAAGGGCACGCATCCCGGCATCGTGATGTGGCCCGACGTTGCGGGCTTGCGCGATGTGAAGAAGATCATGGCGCGCTCGCTGGCGGCGGCGGGTTATGCGGTGCTGGTGGTCAATCCATACTACCGCTCGTCACCCGCGCCGATCGTCAACAACTTCGCCGAGTTCCGCACGCCTGAAGGCATGGCCAAGATCGAGCCGATGCGCAAAGCGCTGACGCCCGATGCCGTCACCCGCGATGCCACTGCCTTCGTCGCCTATCTCGACAAGCAGGAAGCGGTCGACAAGAAGCGCAAGATCGGCAGCAATGGCTACTGCATGGGCGGGCCGTTCACCGTGCGCACTGCCGCTGCCATGCCGGGCCGGGTAGGCGCTGCCGCTTCCCTCCACGGCGGCCAGTTGGTGACGGACGAAGCCGACAGCCCGCACCGCCTGCTTGCCAAGACCAAGGCCAGCTACCTCTTCGCCATCGGGCGCAATGACAATGAGCGCGCGCCGGGTGACAAGGACGCGCTGAAGAAGGCCGCCGAAGCCGCGGGGCGCCCGGCGGAGGTCGAAGTCTACGCGGCCGACCACGGCTGGACCGTCGCGGATTCGCCGGCTTATGACCCTTCCGAAGCCGATCGCGCGTGGAAGCGGATGCTGGCGTTGTTCGCCACGCTGTAAGGCTGGCCGGTTGCGCACAGACGTTTCCGCCACCATTTTAACGGGCAAGGAGATCACCCCCATGACCGACAAAATCCACCTGACCGACGAAGAGTGGCGCGAGAAGCTGTCGCCCGAGCAGTACCAGGTGCTGCGCCAGCACGGCACCGAACGCGCCTTCACCGGCAAGTACGACAAGAACAAGGCCGAAGGCATGTATACGTGTGCCGGCTGCGGCGCGCCGCTGTTCTCGTCCGATACGAAGTATAATTCCGGCTCGGGCTGGCCCAGCTATACCGCGCCGGTCGAGGACGGGGCGGTGGAAGTGCATACCGATGGATCACACGGGATGGTCCGCACCGAAGTCGTCTGCGCGACGTGCGAAGGCCATCTCGGGCACGTCTTTCCCGATGGTCCTGGGCCAACCGGGCTGCGCTATTGCATCAACAGTGCCTCGCTGGAGTTCGACCCGAAAGACTGATCGCCTCAGGCGCCCGGCCCCTTGGCGGCCCGCTGGAAACAGCCCAAACGAGGGCCGGGCGCAGCTCTGTCTGAATTCCCCAGAACCGATGTTCACCTCGGGTTACAAATCTACGTGCAAGGTGTAGGAGCGACGAGACGTTCTCGCCCGCAAGAGGGGTTTGCACCTTACCCATGGCCAAGAATTCCGGCCGGAGCCGCACAAGCAGCGGCTCTTCCTCCAAGACCGTGATCAGAAAACCCCTGTGGCGGCGGGTCATGCGCGGAGTGCTCATCTGGGGCACCGCGCTGGTTCTGCTGGCAGCGGTCTTCCTGGGCACCGCCGTCTTCTTCACGATGCGTGAGCTGCCCGATTACAGCGCGCTCAAGAGCAGCCAGAACGGCCAGATGATCGTCGTGCGCGCGCGCGATGGGACCGAACTGGTCTCGCTCGGGCCAAGTTACGGCCAGTGGCTGCCTTACAACCAGATCCCGCAGATCATGCGCGATGCGATCGTCTCGGTAGAGGATCGCCGCTTCCGCGATCATCCCGGCGTCGATCCGATCGGGCTTTTGCGCGCGGTTTATGTGTCGTTCACCACGGGCGGACGGGCCAAGGCAACCTCGACGATTACGCAGCAATTGGCGCGCAACGTGTTCCTCAACAACAGCCGTTCGATGGGCCGCAAGGCGCGCGAGGCAGTGCTGGCGTTGGCGCTGGAGCGTAAGTTCAGCAAGGATCAGATCCTCGAACTGTACCTCAACAAGGTCTATTTCGGTGGCGGCGCCTATGGCATCGACGCCGCCAGCCGCAAGTTCTTCGGCCATCCCGCCACTCAGCTTTCCACCGCCGAAGCCGCGATCATCGCCGGCCTGGTGAAGGCGCCTTCGAACTATTCGCCTACCGCCGACGTCGAGGCCGCCAAGGACCGTGGCAAGGTCGTGCTCGGGCTGATGGCGCGCGAAGGGGTGATCTCGCCTTCCGAGGTGGAAAGCACCGATTTCTCGCAAGTGACCGTCGCCAAGGAAAAGGGCCAGAACTCGGTCCGCTACTTCACCGACTGGGCATTGCCGCAACTCGATACCTTGTTGCCCGACAACAAAGAACCGATCGAGGTGTGGACCACGCTGGACCCGGCGATGCAGCGCGCGGCGACCCAATCGATCGACGCCAACGTCCCCAAAGGTGCGCAAGGCGCGCTCGTCAGCCTGGAAGACGATGGCGCGGTGCTGGCGATGGTCGGCGGCACGGATTACGTGAACTCGAACTACAACCGCGCCACTGCCGCCGTGCGCCAGCCCGGCTCGGCATGGAAGCTGTTCGTCTACCTCGCCGCGCTCGAAGCCGGCTATAAGCCGAGCGACCGCGTGGTGGACGAGCCCGTCACGATCGACGGCTGGAGCCCGCACAATTCGAGCCGCAACTTCGCCGGTGAAATCGACGTTCGCACCGCGTTCGCCTATTCGAAGAACACCGTCGCTGCGCAGTTGGGCAACGAAGTGGGCTTCGGCACCGTTGCCAGCATGGCGAAGCGGTTCGGCATCACCACCCCGATCAACACCAAGCCGGCGATGGTGCTGGGCACGTCGGAAGTGCGCGTGATCGACATGACCCGTGCTTTCGCGGCAGTATCGGCAGGCGGCACTTCGGTGGAGCCTTACGGTATCACCAAAGTCACCACCACTTCGGGCGAATTGCTCTATCAGCACAAGTCGGTACGCGGCCAGGTGCTGGTGCCGCAATACGTCGCCGCCGGCATCACCGACTTGCTGCAGACCGCCGTTGCCACGGGCACCGGGCGCGCCGCCCAGATCGGGCGTCCGGTTGCCGGCAAGACCGGCACGACCACGTCCAACAAGGACGGCTGGTTCCTGGGCTTTTCCAGCGGTGTCACTACCGGCGTATGGATGGGCCGCGATGACGCCAAGCCCGTCGGCGGCCTGCAAGGCGGCCATGCCCCCGCGCGCGCCTTTGCCGATTACATGAAGGTGGCGGTGGCGAAGCGTCCCGTCCGCCAGTTCGACACCCAGCTTCAATTGCCCGAATGGCAGTTGGAGCCGGACGACGAGCAGCTCCAGGGCAACCCGGACGATTATTACTACGTCGACGAGAACGGCCAACTGGTGAAACCCGGCGATGGCGTTCGTCCGGACGAGCAGCAGGACGGCGCGGGCGGATCGGACCAGCCCCAAGTCCCCGACTACGGCCCGCAATCGCCGCCCGCCGCCAACGACGACTTCCTCGATCAGGCTACGGGCAGAGGCCGCAACGACGATCCCGCACTGCGCCAGGGCGCTGGGGTGGGATCATCGGGCCAACGACCCCAACCAAGGCCTGTCCCGACCCGAGCACCGATCGGGGCACCCTAAGCGGGCAGGGGCCATCCAGCAGGGCCTTTTCAAGAAGCGTCCGCTCCCGCCGCTACCCCCCCCGCACACACAACAAAACGCCCACCGGTTTCCCGGCGGGCGTCGTTGCTTTCAGGCCTAGACCGCGCGGGTTAGCGCAGGCGGACCGGCACGAAGGTGGCGGGCTGGCCGCGGGGTTGGACGCGTAGGAGGATGGCGGTGCGGCCTTCCGCCTTGGCGGCGTTGACCGCTGCAACCAGGTCTGCCGGGGTGGCAAGATCGCGACCGCCTGCGGACAACACGATGAAGCCGCGCTGGAAGCCCTTCTGGCCGGCGTCCGAGTTGGGATCGACTGCGACCACGACGAGACCCTTGGTCCCCTCCGGCACCCCCAATTGACGCGCGATCGTCGCGGTGAGCGGAGTGACGGAAATGCCGATCGCCTTTTCGACGACGCCCTTCTGGTCGGGCTGGGCCGGCGAGTTGTCGCTGAAGGTGTCGTCGTCCGGATCGGCGTTGGGATCGAAGCTCTGCGCCAGTTGGTCTTCGCTCGGACGGTTGGTGACAGTGGCGGTGAGGGATACGCGGCGACCACTGCGGATCACTTCGATCGGGATGCGGGTTCCCGGCACCACGTTGGCGACCAGGTAGGACAAGCTCTGGTCCTTGGTCACTTCCTTGCCATCGATCTTGACCACCACGTCACCGGCTTTGATCCCGGCCTTGGCGGCGGGGCCATCGGGCTCGGCGGATTCGATGAACTCGCCCTTGTTGTGCTCGATACCCAGCGAATCCGCGAGGTCTTCGTTGAGCGGACGAATGCGAACGCCCAGATAGCCGCGCTGGATCGTCTCGCCCTTGATCAGCTTTTGCACGATCGGGGCGGCGGTTTCAGCCGGGATGGCGAACCCGATGCCGACGCTGCCGCCGGTGGGCGAGAAGATGGCATTGTTGATGCCGATCACCTGGCCCTTCATGTCGAACAGCGGCCCGCCCGAGTTGCCCCGGTTGATCGAGGCATCGGTCTGCAAATAGCGATCGTAAGCGCCCGCGCCCGAATTGGTGCTCCGATAGACTGCCGAGACGATGCCGGCAGTGACCGTGCCGCCCAGGCCAAACGGGTTGCCGATCGCGATCACCCAATCGCCGACGCGCGCGTGCGAGCTGTCACCGAACTTGACGAACGGCAGCGGCTTGGTTGGGGTGATCTTGAGCACGGCCAGGTCGGACGCGGCATCTTTGCCGATGACTTTGGCAGGATACTCGGTGCCGTCAGGCATGGTGACGGTGATCGATTCGACCTGCCCCTTGCCCTCGGCAGTGATGACGTGGTTGTTGGTGACAAGGTAGCCATCGGCAGAAACGATGAAGCCCGATCCCAGCGACTGCGCCTCACGCGTTTGGGGGCTGGCCCCGCCGCCGCTGCCGCCGCCACTACCGCCCTGGCCACCGAACAGCCCTTCGAACGGCGTGCCGGCGAAGGGATTGTTGGCGCTGGTTTGCACTTGCACCCGCTGGCGGGTGGAAATGTTGACCACCGCAGGGGCAAGCTGCGCCGTAAGGTCGGCAAACGTCGTTGGCGCACCGGCACGGGGCACCACGTCGGTCAGTTGGCTGGCCTCGTTCTGGGCAACTTGGGCACCGGCAGGATAGCCGGTCAAAAGCGTAGCGGTGGCGCCTCCGAGCAGGAGCGCGGTGGACAGTCCATAAGCGTATCGCACAGGCTTCACGTCCTCTGATTCCTCCGTATTGACGGGGCTGCGCCGCTAAGGGCCAACCTACGCCGATTGAAGCCGGATCGGCTTAACCGGATTTGAATGGCACGCAGGCCGCCCGGGTCTTCATTTCCGGTTACGGCACTGCAACGACGCAACTGACTTACGGCTCCCTGAACCGCTTAAGATAGGCGTTATCGGGCGAAATCAAGATGGTCTTGCCCGACCCGTCCTTGGCGAACGAAACCTGATAGCTCTGCATCGCCCGGTAGAAATCGTAGAACGAGGGGTCTTTGCCGAAACTCTCAGCATAGAGCTTGGCCGATTGCGCCTCAGCCTCGCCCCGGATGATCTGCGCGTCGCGCTGGCCTTGGGCGGCGATGGTCTTGGCTTCTTCCTGGCGCGCGGCTTCCATGCGGTTGAATGCGGCATCCAGCGCGCCGTCGGGCAAGTCAGCCCGCATGATCCGCACATCGACGATCTGCGCACCATATTCGCGCGCCTGTCGGTCCAACAGCGTGCGGATGTTCTCCATCGCCCGTCCGCGCTCTGCCGTGAGCAGCGACTGGAACGTGCGCTTGCCCAGTTCCTGACGCACGACGGACGAAAGGATCGGCTCCAATTGTTGCGTCACCCGTTCGGTGGTGCCGGCGGAGCGGACCATGCGTATCGGATCGACGATGCGATAGCGCGCATAGGCATCGACGTTCAGCCGCTGCTGATCGGTCGAAAGCACTTGCTGCTGCTGCATGTCGACCGACAGCAGGCGCTTGTCGATGCGCTGGACTTGTTCGACGAGCGGAATGCGCCAGCGCAGGCCAGCCCCGGTCTGGCCGAAATCGGCCTTTTCGGTGAACTGGTTATAGACGCGCACCGGGTTGCGGGCCTGGAACACCACGACTTGCTGGTCCTCGGGCACGATGATGACGCTCAACATTGCGGCGATCACCGCCACCGAAGCGCCGATCCAGGCGAACTTGTAGTTTTCCCACAAGGTTTCCATCACTGGCCTCCCGTCGCTGGCGCGGGCTGGACGACGGGATCGGGCTGGGCCGGTGCCTTGCGCCGCACTTCGGGCAGCGGCAGGTACGACGTCACGCCGGGCGCATCGGCGACGACCGCGTCATTATCGCGAATGACGCGCTCCATCGTCTCATAATACATCCGTCGTTTGGTCACTTCGGGGGCCAGCTTGTATTGCTCGTAAACCTTGTCGAAGGCGGACGCATCACCCTGGGTGCGGGCCAGCAACTGCTGCGCCCAGCCACGCGCGTCGGAGCGATCACGCTCGGCTTCCTGCTGAGCGACGTTGACTTGGTCGAACGCGGACTTGGTTTTGGCCGGGGGATCGGCCTTCTTGATTTCCACGCCCTGGATCGAAATGCCCGAGCGGTAAGCATCGAGGATGCGCTGCATCCGCTGATCCACATCGGCTTCCAGCCGCGCGCGGCCCGCACCCGACAGGGCGTCTGACAGCGTCACTTGCGCGATCGAGGCACGCATCGCGGCTTCCGCCACTTCACGCACGGTGGTGTCGGGGTCAGCCAGGCGGAAGGTGTAGTTCTTCAGATCCTTGATGTTCCAGCGCACCTGATAGCTGAGGTCGACGAGGCTCTTGTCGCTCGTCAGCATCAGCTTTTCCTTGTCGTCGCTCGGGATCGTATCGACCGAGAAGCTGCTGACATCGACGACCCGCACTTGCTCGATCGGCCAGGGCAGGGTGATGCTCACGCCCGAATCGATCGTGCGCGAATAAGCGCCCAGCGTGGTGACGATGCCTTGCTCCTTCGAGCCCAGCACATGGACGCTTGCCATACCCACCAGCACGACCGCTGCGGCGCCAACCGCCAGCGGCAGCCAGGATTTGCCATCCGGCCGGCGCGGCAGGTTGGGGAAGCCGCCGCCGCCGCCACCACGGTTCGGTCCGCCACCGCCCGAACGGCGAGGATCGCGGCCACGCAGGATATCCTCGATACCGGCGGAGCGGCGCGGTGGGGGCGGCGTTTCGCCACTGGGCAGCCAAGGGTTGCGAGGGCCAGTGCGCTTGCCGGCGTCTGCCTCAGGCGCGCCCTTACCGCCAGGCGCGTCCTTGCCGCCAGGCGCATCCTGACCGGCTGATCCCTCAGCCTCGGTGCCTGTTTCCGGCGTTTCGGGTGGCTCGCCACCATTCGAGCTTCCGCCCGAGCCGCCCCATGGGCTGTTGCGGCCAGTCATTGCAGAAATCCTCTCGAACGTGTCATTGCGCCAGCGTAGGCATCACTTTTTGCCGTCATGCCCCTATCTATAAGAATGCGGCGGGCAAAAAACAGTGCTGTCTTGCCCTTTTTCCTCGTCTGGCCCACCTGAGCCGCCACTGCCGGACGCATTTTCCGGCACCGGAGTACGCATGACCCAAGAGACTGGCGATACCCTCAAGGCGCTGTTGCCCGAGACTGTCCGCCCCCGCGTGCGCACGCTTCGGCAGACCGGCACCGCAGTGACGGCAGTGCTCGACGCGCAAGGATTGTCGCTGCCCGCGCGCGAAGCGCTGGAGGGTGAGGTCCGGCAGGCCTTGTCCGCTGTACCCGGCATTGAGGATGTGCGCGTGGCGATGATGGCGGACAAGTCCATCACCCGCATCGTCGCGGTGGGATCGGGCAAGGGCGGGGTGGGTAAGTCCACTGTTGCGACCAATCTCGCCGTTGCGCTCGCGCGGATGGGTCGCAAGGTCGGGTTGGTCGATGCCGACATCTACGGGCCTTCGCAAGCACGGCTGATGGGCACCGAAGGCCAGCGCCCAGTGGCACACGATCAGCGGCTGGTGCCGGTGGAAAGCGCGTTCGGGGTGCCGATGCTGTCCATGGCGCACTTGTCCAAGCCCGGAGAGGCGATTGCCTGGCGCGGCCCGATGGCATCGGGCGCGGTGACCAAGATGCTCGAAGGGCATTGGGACCAGGCCGAAGTGCTGATCGTCGATCTGCCGCCGGGCACGGGCGACATCCAACTGACGATGCTGCAAAAGTTCAAGCCAGCCGGCGCGGTGATCGTTTCCACCCCGCAGGACCTGGCGCTGATCGATGCGACCCGTGCCGCCGAACTTTTCGCCAAAAGCGGCGTCCCGGTGATCGGCATGGTTGAGAACATGTCCGGCTATGCCTGCCCGCATTGCGGCGAGATCAGCGATCCGTTCGGCTGCGGCGGGGCAGAGGATACCGCGAAGGACATCGGCACCCCGTTCCTGGGCCGCATTCCGCTGGAAATCGCGATCCGTCAGCAAAGCGACGCCGGAGACCCGCCCGCCGCCGGGAATGGACCGCAAGCGGCCCCGTTTGCGGCTTTGGCGGTCGCCGTGGATGCATGGCTGCGGGCACATCCATAAGTCTTCAGCGACGCTAGGTGTCGTTGCCCTGGCACTTGCGCTCGCTTGTGCGTTATTCTGCGCGATGGTCCTCAGGTTCTCTTGCGTACCGCTATTTTTCGAGGAGCTTTGATGCCCACCCCATCCAACCTGCCGCCTGCCCATCCTCCGGTTCGGACTGGCCGCATCGGCGTGATGCTGGTCAACCTCGGCACCCCCGATGCGCCGACGCCCGCTGCGGTGCGCCGCTATCTGGCGGAATTTCTGTCCGATCCGCGCGTGGTGGAAATCCCGCCGATCGCCTGGAAGCCGATCCTCCACGGCGTGATCCTGCGCACTCGTCCGGCCAAGTCCGCGCATGCCTATCAGCAAGTCTGGACACCCGAAGGCTCGCCGCTGGCCGCGTTTACCGCTGCCCAGGCGGCCCGGCTGCAGGAGCGGTTGGGCGAGGGCGTGATGGTCGATTGGGCGATGCGCTATGGCAATCCGGCGATGCCCATGGTGCTGCAGCGAATGAAGGACGCGGGATGCGACCGAGTGCTCGTCGCTCCGTTGTATCCACAATATTCGGGCGCGACGACGGCCTCGGTCATGGACCGGCTGGGTGAGGCCTTGCAGAAAATGCGCTGGCAGCCCGCACTGCGCACCCTGCCGCCGTATCATGACGATCCCGCCTATATCGACGCGCTGGAAGACGATCTGTCCACGCAGATCGCCGCGCTCGATTTCGTGCCCGAAGTGCTGCTGCTGTCGTACCACGGCATGCCAGAGCGCACCTTGCACCTGGGCGATCCGTACCATTGCCAGTGCCGCAAGACCTCGCGCTTGCTGATCGAGCGGCTGGCGAAGCGGTTGCCGGACCTGCGGGTCGAGGTCAGCTTTCAGTCTCGCTTCGGGCGCGCCAAGTGGCTGGAGCCAGCGACCGACACCGTGCTGGCCGCCGAAGCGCGCCGGGGCACTCGCCGGCTGGCCATCGCGGCGCCGGGCTTTTCCGCCGACTGCCTCGAAACGCTGGAAGAACTGGCGATCCGTGGGCGCGAATCGTTCGTGGAAGCAGGCGGTGAACAGTACGCGACACTGGCTTGCCTCAACGACCGCGCGGCGGGGATGACGCTGCTCGAAACCCTGATGCGGCGTGAACTATCGGGCTGGGTCGGCTGAGGGTTACAAGGATTTAATTCCGGTATTGAGCTTGGTTTGTTCTACTCCTGTTCATGCGTTTAACTACGGAGTCGAACCCATGCGAGATAGCGATGTCCTCCAGCCGGATTTTTCATACGGCGCGGAGCAGCCCTTCGCCGGCGGTCAGGCGATTGCCCTTTCGATCTATGCTGACCGGGCGCATTTGCGCGATACCTTGCGCGAAGATGCGCAGGCGGCGGGGCTCTCGGTACGAACCGCGGCGATGCTCGACGATCTGCTGGAAGGGCCGGCGCGGCCGCTTGGAGACATCGTGCTGGTCGATTGTCCGCAAGTCGATGGGCAGGCGATGGCTGCCTTGTCGCGGCTGGATATGCGCGCGGCGCGCACCGAAGCCAGGCTGATCGTCTCTACCAGCGTCGATGCGTTGGACGATGTGTTTGCCTGCATGGATCAATCGGCGCCCGTCTTGCTGGTCGATCCCAACCGCGCCGAACGCGTGATCGCGCTGGGCCAGGTTCTCGCCGGTTTTCCTACCGCCCGCTTGCGTGAATTGTCGGACGACGATCGCCTGATGTTGTTGCGATTGTCCGAGCAAGTCGGCCAGATCGCCGGTCGGATCGACCGGTTGGCGCCAGGCACTGAGGGACAAAGTGCGAAAGCGTTTGGGTTCGGTGCACCCATTGCTCCCGCCCCTCGCCAAGTGCCGGCCCCCCGTCAAGTGCCCGGCCCGCCGCGGCCGGCGACGCCCCACGGGCTGCCCGAGGCCAAGCTGGTGCGCAAGATCATCCGCCAGCGGCAGTTGCGGTCGCGCTTCCTGGATGCGGAATTTTTCGCCGATCCCGCGTGGGACATGCTGCTCGATCTGGCGGCATCGCAAGTCGAGGGAAAGCGGGTGTCGGTCAGCTCTCTGTGCATTGCCTCGGGCGTCCCGCCGACGACGGCGCTACGCTGGATCGGCCAATTGGTCGAAGCCGGTTTGTTCATGCGCGTGTGCGATCACAGCGACCGTCGCCGTGCCTTTATCGATCTGACGGAAAAGGCTGCAGAAGCACTGGGCCGCTATTTCGCCGAGATCGCGCTCACCACGCCGGTCCCGGTGTGAGGCTGCTCCGCGCTCCGGCTCAGGCAAGTTCCGATCCGACTGCATCGGCTCGGTTGCTCTAGTCTTTTGTTTCGCCGCGTTTTCCCAGTCAGCCGGTGATTACACCTGCTTCGAAAGCGCTCTAATACCGCCAATCCCATCTCGGGCAGCGCCTTCCCCTGTGTGACGCAGGCCGTACCATGAAGATGACCGATTGGTAATGTTGCTGACAACACCGGGCAAGGACGGGTGGTGTATCGGAAGTCCGATTCCTTTGCCTCACGGACCACAGCTTGTGCCCAACCTGATGCCGCAAATCATCCGCTGCTTGTTTGGCCATCACGCGCCAAATCATCGTGCGATGAAAGACACCGGGCGCGGGTTCGTTGCCCCTTGCAGAGGCTGTGGGGTGCAGCTCAACCGGCATAGCCGGCAGGATTGGCGCCGCTTGGAGAAGTAATAGGAACTCCCCGAGAAATAGAAACGCCCGGGGGCTGTCGAGCAAGGCTCCGCTATGCCAGGTGCGCCCGACCTGATTCGGCGCAGGCCGAAATCCCGGTCGAGACGCACTCCAGACGCACTCGTATCCTAGCGATCGTTCAAGCCTGCACGACTTTCTGCTCGATCACCCCGAACGGCGCACTGCCGTCGGCCATTATGCCTTCCATGCGCACCGTATCGCCAAAGTGCATGAAGCCGGTTTGCGGCGCGCCGGTATCGACCAGTTCGATCCCACGCCGCTCGGCGATGCAGGACGATCCGATCTCGCGGTAGTTTTCGTTGGAGACGGTGCCCGATCCGATGACCGTGCCCGCGACGAGATCGCGCGTGGCGCAGGCATGGGCGACCAGTTCATGGAAACCATGACCCATCGGTTCGCCATTGGCGGCGCCGAAGCGCTTGCCGTTCCAGTCCACCAGCAAGTCCAGGCAGGCCCGCCCATCGCGCCATTGGCCGCCCAGTTCTTCGGGGGTAACGGCGAAGGGCGCCATCGAGCAAGGGGGCTTGGCCTGCACCCAGCCAAAGCCGGTTGCCATTTCCGGGCCGGCCAGCTTGCGCAGCGACCAGTCGTTGATCTGCACGATCAGGCGGATGTGCTTCATGCAGTCCTGCGCCGACGTGCCCATCGGTACCGCATCGACGATGATCCCGAACTCGCCTTCGAAATCGATCCCGTTGTCTTCCGACAAGAAGCCTACATCGTCGGTGGGGCCGTAGAACTTGTCCGATGTGCCTTGGTACATCAGCGGCTTGCCAGTCTTGACCGGGCTGATGCCCAGCGCCTTGTCCATCAGGTCGCCGTGGCTGGCGAAGGCCGAACCATCGAGCCACTGCCAGGCGCGCGGCATCGGCGCACGCAGCAGGGCAGGGTCCAGCGTCTCGGGGAACGTCGTGACGGCGGCCAGTTCGGCTTCCACCGCGCTCCAGCTTTCCATCGCCTGCTGCAGCGTGGCGACGGGGGCGACTGCGTAGCTGCTCGCATCGGGCGAGACGACCACGAGGCGGCCATCAGGGGTTCCATCGTCAAGGGTGGCGAGGCGCATCTTCAGGGTGTCTCCCGGACTATTTGTACTGTTTGGTCAGCTAGCCGAGGTCCGGGCGCGGAGCAATGTTGCATCTCGTCGCCACAATACTGCATTGCGCTTTGGCGGATCGCTTTTGGCGTTTCTGGCCGAGACGCGCGACCGGCAGGTTGACCTGGCGTTGCTGGTGCGCGTGGCGTTCGCGCAAGGATTGCTCTCGACTTTTGTTTCGCCGCGTTTTCCGAGTCAGCAGGTGATTCCACCTGCTTCGAAAACGCTCTAGGCGGGAAGCCTCATCGAACCCGTCAAGGAGCCGACCATTGATCCACGAAATCGCCACCCTCACGATCGATCCCACCCGCGCTGCCGATTTTGAGGCCGCCGTCAACCAGGCGCGCCCGCACTTCGAAGCCGCCAAGGGCTTTGTCTCGTTCGCGCTGGAACGTTCGATCGAAACGCCGGAGAAGTATCTGCTCGTGATCGGGTGGGATAGCGTGGAAGCGCACATGGTGGACTTCCGCGAATCGGACGGCTTTCAGGCCTGGCGCGCACTGGCATCGCCGTTCTTCGTCACCCCGCCCAGCGTCGAGCATGTCGCCAAAGTGATCTGAACCCGACGCCAGCTTGCCGCGTTAGCGCGAGCAAGCTGGCGGCTGTTCGGTCAGCCCAAGGTCGCGAGCGCGCTGGCCACGAGGGTAGCCACATCGCCGTCGTGCGCAAAGCCCGCGCGCTCTGCTGCTGGCGTCTCCAGCGGCGGCTGCGCGGCAAAGGCTGCTTCCAGCGCGGCGTCGGGCTCGTAGCTGACGAGGCCATCCGACACGCCGCATTGCCGAGCGATCTCGGCTGCAAGCGCCCCCATCGACACCCGCTGCGCCGGCAGCGTCACCGCACGAGTGGCCGGCATCAGCGCGGTATCGAGGGTGAGGGCATGGACGAAATTGTCCGCACAGCGCGAGACCGACTGTGCCCAGATCGTGCCGTCCTCCGAAACGGGGCAAGTGAATGCCTCGCCTGCCTTGAGTGCGTGGAACAAGTTGGACATGAACGCGGACTTCATGCCCGACGGACCCTTGGGGCGCGCCAGGATGCCGGGCAGGCGCACGGTGACGCCGTCGATCAGCCCGCGATTGGAATAGAGCGCAACCGCGTCCTCCATCATCGCCTTGTGGCCGCCGTAGACCATTTTGGGTGATAGCGGGGTTTGATCGTCGACATGCGCGGGCAGCGGATCGCCCAGCACCGCGATCGTGCTGGCATAGACCACGCGCACGCCGGGCTTGAGCGCACCTGCTTCCAGCAGCAGGTCGTACATCGCATCGATGTTGATCCGGCGCGAGGCGGCGGGGTCTGCCTCGGCCGCGCCGCCGGGCACGGTGGCGAGGTGGACCAGCGCATCGCAGCCGGTGCCCAGCGCCTGCGCGCGCACGGCCTTGTCACCCAGGTCGCCTTCCACGGCGCGCGCGCCTTCAGGGATGCCGCCGGCGTGGCTGTCGATCCCGACCACCTCGTGCCCTGCGCCGAGCAAGCGGCTCACCAGTTCCCGCCCTACGAACCCACCTGCTCCGGTCACCACTACTTTCACGTTGCATGCTCTCCTTGTGGCGACCCACGCGCAGCGCCGGGTTCGCATCTATCAGCCAATAGGGGCAAAGTTTCGGTAAATCGAGATGTTCGAGGCAGGCGCCGCTGCTACCGCTGGGCTTTGCGCCAAGGCCAATCCGTGACGCCGCCCGCCCATAGCGGCCACCAGATCAGCACCGGCTGCAGGGCGAGGCGGGGGATGTGATAGCCCAACCCCAGGCCGTGCCCCGGATGGCCAAGGTCGATCAGCATGTGCTGGACGTTGGCCGGCCAGACGCACAGCGCATAAGCGGCGAGCCCCCAGGCGGCAGCCCGGCGTAGCGGCACGGACCACGGCTGGAGCAGCCCGAAGGCGCCGGCCAATTCGGCCATCCCGGTCAGCATCACCACCAGCGCGGGCGAGGGCACCCACGGCGGCACAATGCCGACGAACGGCGCAGGCTTTGCCAAATGCAAAACGCCTGCCGCCGCGTAAATCAGCCCCAACACGATGCGAGATAAGGCGCGCCGGGTCACGCCACCGCTTCCACGAAAAAGGCGGGCACGAACTCAATCGTGACCGCCTTCTCAGGGGACATAGAAAACGGCAATCAGTTGGCCGAAGCCGTTCTGACGCGCTTGTAAGGGACAAAGTCCTGAAGGCCGACAAAGCCGCTCCAGATGCGCGAGCCGCGATCGTGCAATTGAACGGTATCGAGACGGCACAACTGCGACATGCTCGTGCGGGTCACCAGGATATCGTTGTCATTCAACTGATCGGCGTTGGTCGGGCGATTGACGTAGAGCGTCGAGCCGACGCGATAGACGATCGCGGTCTTGTCGATGACAGTGCTGTCGGTGGCGGTGCCCAGCGAGATGCAGTTGACCGGCTTTCCGGCAACGCGGCCTTCCAACATCTTGTCGAGCTTGGCCTCGCCCGTTAGTTTGGGCTGCTTGGCATAAGTCGCGGGAGCGGCGGCGAGGCCGGCGGCAAGCGCGATCGTTGCTGCTATTGCTGCGAACTTGTTCATCGGCTTGGTCTTTCGTTCGACTCGCTTGAGCGCAAGTCTTTATGTTGTCTGACTTGTTAGTAGCACGTCCTGTCTTAACTCAAACTGACTGGTTGGCGTTCCCGGCAGCCGCTGCCACCCGCGATCCAGATCAGGCAGTTCCGCCCACCGTCAGGCCCTCGATCAGCAAGGTTGGCTGGCCGACGCCGGCAGGCACGCTTTGGCCGCCTTTGCCGCATACGCCCACGCCCAGATCCAGTTCCAGGTCGTTGCCGATGCCGCGCACCCTGGTCAGTACCGAGGGGCCATCGCCCACCAGCGTGGCGCCCTTGATCGGTGCGCCCAGCTTGCCGTTCTCGACCAGGTAGGCCTCGGTGCAGGAGAACACGAACTTGCCCGAAACGATATCGACCTGGCCGCCGCCGAAGTTCTTGGCGAAAATGCCCTTCTTCATGCCAGCCAGCAGTTCCGCCGGATCGTCGTTGCCTGCCTTCATGAAAGTGTTGGTCATGCGCACTTGCGGGGCGTGGGCATAGCTTTCGCGCCGACCGTTGCCGGTGGGCTCCACGCCCATCAGCCGGGCGTTGAGGCGGTCTTGCATGTAGCCTTTGAGGATGCCGTCCTCGATCAGCACAGTTTCTTGCGTCGGGGTGCCTTCGTCGTCGATCGAGAGCGAACCGCGCCGGGCGTCGATCGCGCCATCATCGACGATGGTGACGCCGGGGGCCGCCACGCGCTCGCCGATCCGGCCCGAGAATGCCGAAGTGCCCTTGCGGTTGAAATCGCCTTCCAACCCGTGGCCGATCGCTTCGTGCAGCAAAACGCCGGGCCAGCCGGGGGCGAGCAGCACGGCCAGTTCGCCTGCAGGTGCGTCGATGCTTTCGAGGTTCACCAACGCTTGCGACAAGGCGCTGTCGATCGCGCGGTTCCAGTTCTCCGGCTTGAACAAATCGTCGTACAGATAACGGCCGCCCATGCCGAACGAGCCGGTTTCGCGTCGGCCGTTGCTTTCGGCGACGATCGAGACGTTGAGGCGCACCAGCGGGCGCACGTCGGTGGCGACGAAGCCGTCGGGGCGGACGATCTCCACCACCGTCCAACTGGCCGAGAGGCTGGCGCTGACTTGCGCCACGCGTGGATCGCGGGCGCGGGCGGCGGCGTCGATGGTCTCCAGTAGGCGCACCTTCTCGGCAAAGCCCAGCAGGTCGAGCGGCGAGGCATCGGTATAGAGGTGGCGGTTGCTGCGCGGCGGCGGGGCAGGGCGCGTGCCGGTCGCCGGATCGAGCAGCTTGAGCGTTTCGCCCGCGCGGCGGATGGCGGCGGGGCTGATCTCGTTGGCGTGCGCGAAGCCGGTCATCTCGCCGGTGACGCCGCGCAGGCCGAAGCCCGAATCGCGCGAATAGTCTGCGGTTTTCAGTCGCCCGTCATCGAAGCTGAACGATTCGCTGGCGACGAACTGGAGGAACAGCTCGCCATCCTCGCAACTGCGCAGCGTTTCGGCGGCGAGCGCCTGCGCGTCTTCGGGCGAGAGTTGGCGGTAGAGGAGCGAGCGGGGATCGGCAGCGGTCATCCTGCCGATATAGGAGCCCTCTCGCCCGGACTCAAACGGCGATTACGCCGCTTGCTGGTCCGCCGGGCCGCCCTTCAGCACGAAGCGGCGATCGCAATAGCCGCATTCGACATAGCCCTTCTCGTCAATTTCGAGCCAGACGCGGGGATGGCCCAGCGCGGCACCGCCGGGAATGTCGGTGGCTCCATCGCAGGAGACGCGGTGGGAATCGGCGAGGACGGTTTCGGGCGGGTTGCTCATGAGCCGGATCGCTAGCAGGGCGCGCGCCACATTTCCAGATCGGATCGCGCGTGCTTTGCCGTCCTTGCTTTGCTGGCCTTGGCCCGCGCACTCTTTACGCGCTGGCCAAGCTGTTCCACATGCGGGCCTATGAACCAGACCGCTGGAAACCCCGCCGCAACTACCGCCCCCGAAACCTCGGCCCCAGAAACCCCCGCAATCGCCATCCGCGACCTAGTCAAGCGCTATGCCCCTGCCGGGCCGGGCGCGGAGGGTAAGCTGGCGCTGAAAGGCGTGTCGTTCGACGTGCCCGAAGGCAAGATCTTCGGCCTGCTGGGGCCGAACGGCGCGGGCAAGTCCACCCTTATCAACATCCTGGCCGGGATGGTGATGAAGACGTCGGGCACCGTCGATATCTGGGGCTTCGATATCGACAAGGACCAGCGCAACGCCAAGCGCGCGATCGGTATCGTGCCGCAGGAGATCGTGTTCGATCCGTTCTTCACCCCGTTCGAAGTGCTGGAGATCCAGGGCGGGCTCTATGGCATCACCAAGGCGCTGCGCCGCTCGGAAGACCTGCTGCGCGCGGTCCATCTGGCGGACAAGCGCGATGCTTATGCCCGCACTTTGTCCGGCGGCATGAAGCGGCGATTGCTGATCGCCAAGGCGCTGGTCCACCAGCCGCCGGTGCTGGTGCTGGACGAGCCGACCGCCGGCGTCGACGTGGAACTGCGCCGCCAGTTGTGGGAACTCGTCACCGAGATGAACAAGGAAGGCGCGACGATCGTGCTGACCACCCACTACCTCGAAGAAGCCGAGGAATTGTGCGACCGCATCGCCATCATCAACCACGGCGAACTGATCGCCAACAAGCCCACTCGCGAACTGGTCGGCATGGCGCGCGAAAAGATCCTGCTCCTGACGCTGGACCGCGAAGTCACCGCGCTGCCCACCCACCCCGGCTTCGTGAAGTGCGAAAAGACCGGCGACCGCATCATCCAGATCACCTACGACAAGGACCACAGCAACGCGGGCGAGATCTTGTCCGCCGTACAGGCCCAAGGCTTCGCGATCGTCGATGTGACGACGAAGGAAGCGGACCTGGAGGACGTGTTTGTGTCGCTCACGAGTAAGGTGGCGGGGTAGGTTGCAGTAGCTGTCGGCCCGATTAAAAGTACTGTTCTGATCGCGCCTGATTACCGCTGATTCTCTAGACCGCTCCAAAGTGGTGCAATCCCTGACGTAAGGAGAGTCGTGTCGTGCTGAGACGTGATCTGCTGAAGGGGATAGGCCTCACCGGGATAGTCGGCTTGGCGCGGCCCGTATTCGCGCACAGCAGGCCTCCCATTGTCAGCCGGATCAGCCTTTTGGATGGTCGAGTGGTGATGTCGATCACTATCGCGGGGAAGGGGCCATACCTTTTCATGATTGATACTGGTGGCACCGGTGGCTTGATCGATGCGGAACTCGCACAAGAGCTACAGCTTCAATCGACTGGTCCGGTCGCCCGTCGTGGCGTGGGCGGTAAGGCGATATTGGCCAGTTATATTGCCCGGGACGTGGTCTTCGGTGGCGGCGCTCGTCAGCCCACCGTGTCCTTAGCTGCCATCGCGGGCGGGTTCGGGCCGCGGGTACGCGGCACGTTGGCAGCAGGCATCCTCACCAGCGTTGATAGTGACCTGGATATCGAAGCTGGTGAATGGCGCATCTATCCGGACGGGCGCCCTGAGCGCGCAGGTTTCTTGAAGTTGGACCGGGCGATCCGCAATGACAGCAGACTGGGTAAAAATGCGGCCTCGCCGCGCCTTTACGGCGAAGTGCAAGTCAACGGTAACGCGCTCGACTGCCTGCTGGATACAGGAGCACCTGGTGCGATTTCAATTGGTTATGATGTCGCGCGCCGTCTGAAGTTATGGGACGACGCGCGGCCTTTCGCTCCTCGGGCCACTCGTGGCGTCGGGGGCAGCGGTGGCATCGGGAGGATGGTGCGAGTGGATTCCGCCGTGTTTGGTGGGCAACGTTTCGAGCGGCCATTGGTGTTGCTGCGCGGCCCTGACGATGGTGCGCGAGGCCATGACGGCATCGTAGGTCTATCAATGCTGCGCGGCTTTAACCTCTCGACTGAAGTACGTACTCGCGCGCTGTGGTTGCAACGACATGTTGATGCCGCTCCGCTGCCCGATCGCTATGGCTTGTCGGGTCTGTGGCTGGAGGAAAAAGGCAATGAGGTACGCGTGGCCGCGGTCGGAACGAGCAGCCCGGCTTTCGCCGCAGGCATACAGGTTGGCGATCGAATTTCTGGCTTGGACTTCGGCTCTGCTTTGGCGACCATCGCGGGCAAACCGGGCAAGACCGTGAACCTATCGGTTACGAGCCGGAGTGGTACGAAGGCGGTGCGGTTTCAACTGACACCGTTTCTGTGAGTAAGGAGCGTTACCTTGGTGTCGAAGGGGATTAGGTTGCGGAGAGCCTCGCTCGAACCACATAGTTATAACTTACTCCGATCCTAACTGCCTTTACTTTCCCAACGCTCCGTCAACCCACGCCCTCCCGGATCAACGGTGCGTGGCGATCGACCAGTATCGCGCTGGCCTCGTTTAGGCCGATGAGGTCGACGGTGATGCCGTGGCGGCGCATCTTGGTGACGACGTCTTCCAGGGCGCCGATCGCGGTGACGTCCCACAAGTGGGCGGCGGTCAGGTCGATGCGGGCGTTCTGGGCGGTGTCGCGCAAGTCGAAGCGGTCTGCGAAGATGTCGGCGCTGGCGAAGAAGATCTGGCCTGAGACGGTGTAGATCCGGGTGTCGGTGGCCTCGTCGTAGGCGGTTTGAACGCGCATCAGGCGGGTCACCTTGAAGGCGAAGAACACGCCGCTCAGCAGCACGCCGACGCCGACGCCGGACGACAAGTCATGGGTCGCGACCGTCACGCCGACCGTTGCCAGCATGACCACGCCCGAGACTTTGGGATGGCGTGCGAGGTCTGCCAGCGAACCCCACGAGAAGGTGCTGATCGACACCATGATCATGATGGCCACGAGCGCCGCGACCGGCACCTGCGCGATCCAGGGGCGCAGTGGCACCATGACGACGAGCAGGAACACCCCGGCCACCAGGGTCGAGAGCCGGCCCTTGCCGCCATAGCGCACGTTGCCCACGGTCTGGCCGATCATGCCGCAGCCGGCGATCCCGCCGAACAGGCCGGCGGCGACGTTCGCCAGGCCCAGGCCTGTGCATTCCTGCGCCTTGGAGCTGGTCGTCTCGGTCAGGTCGTCGACGACGCTGGCGGTCATCATCGATTCGAGCAGGCCTACCGCTGCCATGGCGAAGGCGTAGGGCGCGATGATCCGCAGTGTTTCCAGGTTGAGCGGCAGATCGGGAAACCGGAACGAGGGCAGCGAGGCGGGCAGGCGGCCGAGGTCGGAAACGGTGTGGATCGGCATCGGGAAGGCGACGCTGATCACGGTCAGGACGACGATGCACACGAGCGGCGAGGGGATCGCCGTGGTCAGCCGGGGCAGCAGGTAGATCAGGCCCAGGCCGCCCGCGATCATGGCATAAGTGTGCCAAGTGACGTCCAGCATTTGCGGCACTTGCGCGGAGAAGATCAGGATCGCCAGCGCATTGACGAAGCCGGTACGGACCGAGCGCGATACAAAGCGCAGCAGCACGTCCAGCTTTACGAGGCCGAACACGATCTGCAGCAAGCCCGCCAGCACCGTGGCGGCGAGCAGGTATTGCAGGCCATGGCTGTGGACCAGCGCCGCGACAACCAGCGCCACCGAGCCAGCCGCGCCCGAGATCATCGCCGGGCGACCGCCGGCAAAGGCGATGACGATGCCGATGACGAACGAGGCGAACAAGCCGACCTCGGGGTCGATACCCGCCACGAAGGCGAAGGCGATGACCTCGGGGATGAGCGCGAAGGTGCCGACCATGCCGGCGAGAACGTCACGCCGGGCACTGCCGGCGTCCGTGAACCATTCAGCCCGATAACGGGCGAGGGGGGAGCTATTCATAGAAATTGAGTATCCGCAGAGATCGCACGAGCGCGGGTCGCGAAGAGCAGCGCTGGAATTGGGGTGCGAAGTGCGTTGTCCGGCGGATCGGCGGCCGGAATAGCCACCCGGAATTGCACCGGGTCCAAGCGAATATGCGCGCCCTACCGGTTTTCGTCTCGCAGTGCAACATCCGCCCAGCGCCGCCCTGCCAAACATCAGGCAACGTGCGTTCGCTCACTCTCGCTCGTCATTGCGAATCCAGGGTGGCGCAAACCGCCCTGGATTGCTTCACCCTGCGGGTTCGCAATGACGAGGGGATTGAGGATGGGGCGGGATAAAGGACGGGTGGGATAAGGACGCAGGGTATGGGTTTCGTTCGACGCGGCGTGCGCTTACGCCGCTGTCTTCGCCCGTGCGCCCTTCGCCAGCACTTTGTCCTTGTAGGCGCACAAGTCCACCACCGGGCAGCGCCAGCATTCGGGCGTGCGTGCCTTGCAGATGTAGCGGCCATGCAGGATCAGCCAGTGGTGGGCGCCGACGCGGAACGGGCCGGGGACTTTCTTTTCCAGGTGCTTTTCGACGGCGAGCGGGGTCTTGCCTTTGGCCATGCCGGTGCGGTTGCCGACACGGAAGATGTGGGTGTCCACCGCGAAGGTCTCGGCCCCGAAGGCGCAGTTCATCACCACGTTGGCGGTCTTGCGGCCCACGCCCGGCAGTTCGACCAGCGCGTCGCGGTCCTGCGGGACTTCGCCGCCGTAGCGCTCGACCAGGATCTCGGACAAGGCGATGACGTTCTTGGCCTTGCCGTTGAACAAGCCGATCGTCTTGATGTGCTGCTTGAGGCCGTCCTCGCCCAGCGCCACCATTTGCCCAGGCGTCGTCACCTCGCGGAACAGCGCGCGCGTCGCCTTGTTGACGCCCACATCGGTCGCCTGGGCCGAGAGCACCACCGCCACCAGCAATTGATAGGTATTGCCGAATTCCAGCTCGGTCTCGGGCGAGGGGTTCAGCTCGGCGAGGCGGCGGAAGAATTCGAAGATTTCCGCCTTGGTCAAAGACCCAGCACTTCCGGCATCGTATAGCGGCCCGGTGCCTTGCCTTGCAGCAGCCACTGCGCCGCGCGCACTGCGCCCTTGGCGAAGATCGCGCGGTTCTCGGCCAAGTGGGAGAGCGAGAGGCGCTCGTTATCGGCGAGGAAGTGGACGGTATGGTCGCCCGCCACGGTGCCACCGCGCAGCGCCGCAAAGCCGATGGTGCCGGCCTCACGCTTGCCGGTGATGCCATCGCGCCCGCGCACGGCGTTGTCGGCCAGCGTGACCTGGCGGCCTTGTGCGGCGGCCTCGCCCAGCAGCAGCGCGGTGCCCGAGGGGGCGTCCACCTTCATGCGGTGGTGGGTCTCGACGATCTCGATGTCCCAATCCTCGCCCAGCCGCGCTGCCGCCTCGCGCACGAGGTGGGCGAGCAAGGTGACGCCGAGCGAGGTGTTGCCGGTCTGCAGAACCGGAATCGTATCGGCTGCCGCGTCGATCAGCCAGTGGTGGCGTTCTTCAAGGCCGGTGGTGCCGACCACGATCGGCTTGCCGGCAGCGCTCGCGGCGTCGAGATTGGCTTCGAGCGCGGCTGGGCTGGAAAAGTCGATCAGCGCGTCCGACAGCGCGGCCAGCGCCGCCACGTCACCGCCGCGCCCGACGCCGCCGCCCAGATCCTCGCCTGCATCGGCAATGGCTGCCGCAATCGCCTGGCCCATCCGGCCCTGACTGCCGATAATTCCGATTCGTGCCACTTGCCGTCTCCGTTTAAGGCTGGTCTCATGGCGGGGATGACGAGCATCCGCAACATCGTGATCCTGACCGGCGCCGGCGTTTCCGCCGAAAGCGGGATCGATACCTTTCGTGATGGCGGCGGGCTGTGGGAGCAGCACCGGGTGGAGGACGTGGCGACGCCTGAGGCGTTCGTGCGCGATCCCGACCTTGTGCTGCGCTTTTACGACATGCGCCGCGCCGCGATCCAGACCAAGGCGCCCAACGCGGCGCACGATGCGCTCGCGCGGCTCGACCGGGAGTGGCCGGGCGAACTGCTGATCGTGACGCAAAACGTGGATGACTTGCACGAGCGGGCCGGTGCCAGGCGCGTGCTGCACATGCATGGTGAGCATCTCAACGTCTGGTGTACCGCCTGCGACGCGCGCTCGCGCTGGACCGGGCCACTGATCCACCGCCCCGGTTGCCCCGAATGCGGCGAAGCGGCACTGCGTCCCGACATCGTCTGGTTCGGCGAGATGCCGTATCGTATGGACGAAATCTTCGCGGCGCTGGAGGAGGCGGACTTGTTCGTTTCGATCGGGACGTCCGGCGCGGTCTATCCGGCGGCGGGTTTCGTGCGCAATGCACGCGAGTTGGGCGCGCAGACGCTGGAGCTGAACCTGGAGCCCTCGCAAGGGAGCGGGTGGTTCGACGAGGCTCGCCACGGTCCCGCGAGCGAACTGGTGCCGGCGTGGGTGGATGAGGTTTTGGCGCAGCGGTAGCCGACTGAACTACCCAATCTTCGTCATTGCGAGCGCAGCGAAGCAATCCAGGGCTGTTTGCGCGACCCTGGATTGCTTCGCTGCGCTCGCAATGACGAAATGAGGATTGTATTGGTTTGCTTAGAACGACTTACAGGCCCGAGCCGCAGCCCTTGCACCCTGGGTCCTTGGTAATCCTGATTGCGCGCATCGATGGGGCCATGCCGTCGATCAGGTGGAGCGTGCCGAACTGCGATTCTCCGAAGGTGGCGTGGCCGGCCAGCAGGACGCGGATCGCGTGCATCGCCGCGAACGTACCGACCAAGCCTACCATCGCCCCCAGCACCCCGTCGGCGGCGCAGGTATCGCAATCGGTGGCATCGAAGGCATCGCCTACGAAGCAGCGGTAGCAAGGCTGATCGGGCAAGTGGCCGGCGAAGTTGGCGACCTGGCCCTGGAACCTGCCCACCGCCGCGCTGGTCAGCGGGATGCCCAGCTTTACGCAGGCGTCCGACACCGACAGGCGAGTCGCGAAGTTGTCACAGCCGTCGAGTACGAGGTGGGCGCCTGGCAAGAGCTGTGTCGCGGTGTCATCCCCCACGCGCGCGACGATGGCATCGACCCGAAGGCCAAGATCAAAACGCCGCACCCAGTCGGCCGCCGCTTCCGCTTTGGCGCGCCCGACATCCGATGGCGTATAAACCGTCTGCCGCTGGAGGTTGCTGACCTCGACCGTATCGTCGTCCACCAGAGTCAGGCGACCTATGCCGGCTGCGGCAAGGTATTGGAGAGATGGACTGCCGATCCCGCCGCAGCCGACCAGCACCACATGCGCGTCGGACAGCGCCACTTGTCCCGCGCCGCCCACTTCGGGCAGCACGATGTGACGGGCGAACCGCGCCAGCCGGTCGGGCGAGAGAATCATTCGGCGGCGGTTTCTTTCGGACTGGTATCGGGTGCTGCAACCTCCGGCAGCCGTTCGCGGACGAAGCCGTGCATGCCGAACCACCACTGCGTGGCGATCACCGCGCCCTTGGCCGGTTGCAGCATGCCCAGCATCATCACCAGCGCCAGCGGCACGATGATCGCGAACATCCCCAACGGCCCCAGATCGAAGTCTGAGGACAGCATGATGATGAGCGGCGCCATCAAGTGGCCGGTGACCAGCATCGAGATGTAGGCGGGAAAGTCGTCCGATCGCTGAGGCGTCAGGTCCAGGGTGCAAACCTGGCAGCGCGGCACCGGCTTGAGCCACTTGTGGAACAATCGCCCTTCGCCGCAGCGAGGGCATCGGCAACGCACGCCGCGCAAGACGGCCTGGCTGAAGGTGGCGGGGATCATGGACACTAAGTAGCGCATCGGACCGGACGGGGGAAGCACAACCCCCCGGCGGGACGTTTTGTCCAGCCACGGGTTGTCCAGCGCCGGGTTGTCCAGCCACGGGCATGGCGCGGCGTTGCCAAAAGTTAACTCTAAATACCGCCTGCGGTGAATAGAGTGAGCGAATCGACGATTGCGGCCACGCAAAAGGGCCGGAGATCGCTCTTCGGCCCTTGGATGCGAGGTGTGGAAAATGCTGTGGAAATCACCGGCAGAACCGGCGGAAACTCAGCTTTCCAGTTGGCGCAGCAGCGATCGCACGTCGCCGTCCATGTCGGCATCGCGGGTGCGCAGTTCCTCGATCAAGCGCACCGCGTGGATCACGGTGGAGTGATCGCGACCGCCGAACTTGCGCCCGATCTCCGGGTAGGAGCGCGGGGTGAGCACTTTCGCAAGGTACATGGCGACCTGGCGCGGACGCACGACGGCGCGGGCGCGGCGCTTCGAGCTCATCTCGGTGCGGTCGATACGGTAGAACTGGCAGACCGTGCGCTGGATCTCGTCGATGGTGATCCGGCGGCGATTGGCGGACAGGATGTCGGTCAACTGCTCTTCGGCGAGTTGCAGCGACACTTGCTGGCCGGTCAACTGGGCATAGGCGATCAGCTTGTTCAGGCCGCCCACCAGTTCGCGCACGTTGCGGTTGATGGTGCGGGCCAGGAATTCGATCACGTCCGAGGGCACGTCGATCGAGGCGAAGCGCTGCATGCGATTCTCCAGGATCGAGCGGCGCAGTTCGATGTCGGCGGGCATGATGTCGGCGACAAGGCCCATCGACAAGCGCGAGAGCAAACGCGGCTCGACCCCGTCGAGCGCCTGGGGCGCGCGGTCGGCGGCAAAGACCAGGCGCTTGCCTTCCTGGAGCAGCGCATCGATCGTGTAGAGCAGCTCTTCCTGGGCGCTGGCCTTGCCGATGATGAACTGGATATCGTCCACCAGCAGCAAGTCGAAACCGCGCAGGCGGGACTTGAATTCCATCATCTGGTTCTGGCGCAGCGCCTGGACGAATTCGACCATGAAGCGCTCGGCGGAGCAGTAGAAGATGCGGGCGTGCGGGTGGCTGGCGAGATAGGCATGGCCGATCGCGTGGAGTAGGTGGGTCTTGCCCTGGCCGGTCGCGCCCTTGAGGTAGAGCGGCGAGAACTGCGGCTTTTCCGTCGCGGACATGCGCTGGGCGGCATTGCAGGCCAGCACGTTGGAAGCGCCGGTGACGAAGCTGGTGAAGGTCTGCGAGGCGTCGATGCCTGCCGGGCTCTGACCCAGCGACGCAAAGGCTTCACCGGCCAGCGCCGCTGCCAGCGGATCGCCTCCGCCGTGGGCCGAATCGTTGGCAGGCGCGCTGCCGGGACGACCGATGTTGCCCAGGCGCAGCTCGGGCAACTGGCGACGACCTGGATGGACCAGGATGCGGACGTGGCGCACGTCCGGTCGCGCGATCTTCCACGCCAGCGAGAGGCGATCGGAGAAACGGTCGCTTACCCAGTTGGCTGAGAATTCGGTGGGAAGGTACAGATCGAGCGTACCCGTCTCGCCGCAATAGTTACCCGGCTGGATCGGCCTGATCCACTGCGTGTGAGCCTGGTGCCCCAAGTCCTTGCGCAGTCCCTGGCTGATATCCGCCCAGTCTGCCGCCAGATTAACGGCCTCCTGATCCTCATCCATTGCTACACGTACCGCCTTCGTTTTTTTGACAGGGGCGCTCACGCCCGCTTCCGTTACTGGCAGTTTTACTGCCGATCCAAACGTCGATCCCGATGTTGTTATCGACACTTGTTCAATTCCCTTAATTCTGTGCCCTATCGGTATCGCGGAGTGCCGAACCCAGCATGAACAGACAAATATAACCCACGGCGTAAACGCAATGTTTACACCTGGTTACATGCTGCTCTCGCTGTTTCCCCGGCCGGCGTTCCGCAACGGCCAAGCCACCTTCTAGGGAGCGGTTCGGCTAAGGCGCAATACGATCATCACCAAATAAAAAAATTAAATGCAGTTGACTTGGTGTGAGTGGCGGGTTTCCGTCTCTAAACTGAAATGTACTTATAAATCAGAAACTTGTTAGCATCCGGTAATGCGAATCGCAGGATTTCCAACACCTTGGTCTTGGGTGTGTTGCGATGCAGCAAAAACGGGAACGGAGCCAAGGGCTTAAGCCCCGGCTCCGTTCCCGTTTCGTCCAGTCTTACGCTCGCCGCGGATCGCCTCCTAAGAGGCGGATCTCGCAGTTTTAGCGAATCAGAGCGAAGCGACGCGCTTGGTCAGACGCGAAAATTTGCGAGCGGCGGTGTTCTTGTGAAGAACGCCACGCGCAACGCCGCGTGCCAGCTCGGGCTGTGCTTCCTTGAGGGCAGCCGCGGCCGCATCCTTGTCACCACCTGCGAGCGCCAGTTCCACCTTCTTGACGAACGTACGGATACGGCTGACGCGGTTGGTATTGATCTCGGCGCGGCGCTCGTTGCGACGGATGCGCTTGCGGGCTTGCGGCGTATTGGCCATCGAAATTCCTCTGTCTGACCGCCGGGCGGCCTCTGCCTACGAATATAAATGCTAGCGATGAGAGTCGCCGGAAAGCGCGGCCCGTAGCGATGGTTGGGCGAATCGTCAAGCAATCTCGGGCGCGGACCGTACTCGATAGTGATAGCAATAGGCGGTTTCGAAGCCCAGCCTTGCATAAAGCTGCCGTGCCGCCAGGTTCGTTTTGGTCACTTGTAGATAAGCGGCCCCTGCGCCTCTCGAACGTCCCCAGTCCAGCAAGGCGCGGCACAGCGCTTCGCCATGGCCTCGCTTGCGGAAGCCGGGCAGCACAACAACGTCGAACAAGCCGACCATGGCGCTGTCGACCACCGCTAGGCCGAAGGCGACCGGCGTGTCGCCATCGCGCAAGGTGGCGAAGGCGGTGGGTGGCTGGATCGCCGACACGATTGCGGTATGGGCTTCGCGCAGCCTGGGAGCCACGCCGTTGGCCTGGGCGACGCCGTCGAGCCAGTCGGGATCGGGACGCTCGGTCAGGAGGATGTCGGAGCGAGGCGCGGATGGCGCCAGGAGCGGCACGGTGAGCGGCGCGGTCAGCACCAGCGACGGATCGACCAGGCTATATCCCGCATTCGCCAGGGCCCGATCGACGTCCGACGGGACGAGCGGGGAGAGGCGAAATATGGCCGGCAGGTCCGCGCAGGCGTAAAAGGCCTCCACTGCAGCGCGTACGTCCTCGAATGGCGCCTCGGGCTGTAGCGCATTGGCCGAGTTTGCCCGCTTGGTGCAGCCGCCCGCGCGGCGCACAAGCCAGCCGCCGACATCCCTGGTTTCGAGCGCAGGCCATGCGGCCAAAGCCCGTTCCTCCAGCGCGAGAATGGAGGCGTCTACTATTTCTGGCACGCCGGGCACCAGAAGGTGCTGCGTCCGCCCTGGACGAGCCGCGCCACCGTACCGCCGCAAGCGCACGGTTGGCCTGCCCGGCCATAGACTTGCCAAGAGGCGGCGAAATAGCCGAGTTCGCCCGAGGGCTGCGCATAGTCGCGGATGGTCGAGCCGCCCGCCGCGATCGATTCGTTGAGCACTTCGCGGATCGCCGGCACCAGCCGGGTCAGCGCGGGCAGGGTGACTTTGCCGGCTTCCTTGTCCGGGCGGATGTGGGCGCGGAACAGCGCCTCGCACACATAGATGTTGCCCAGCCCCGCCACGATCGTCTGGTCCAGCAGCAACTGCTTGATCGGGGCGATGCGGTTCTGGAAGGCCAGGCGCAAGTGCTGGGGCGTCAGGTCTTCGCCCAGCGGCTCGGGGCCTAGCGCCGCGAACGGGCCCCAGGTGTCCAGGCCTGCCGTGGGCACCAGATCGACCGAGCCGAACCTGCGCGCATCGTTGAGCGCCAGGACATGGCCGGCGCCGGTTTCCAGCACGAGGTGATCGTGCTTGTCGGGCACTTCGGGCTCGATCCGCCAGCGACCCGACATGCCGAGGTGAAACACCATGGTCTGATCGCGGTCGGTGTGGATGAGGCCGTACTTGGCGCGGCGGCCCAGCGCCGTCACGCGCGCGCCGGTCAGGACTTGCACCAGATCGAGCGGGAAGGGCCGGCGCAAGTCCGCGCGGTTCACCGCCACTCGGGCGATCCGCTCGCCTTCGAGGAAGCGGGCAAGGCCGCGCACGGTGGTTTCGACTTCGGGAAGTTCGGGCATGGTGGGCGCACAGATAGGGAGCGCTGGCCTGCGTGTCACGCGCCCGCACGTCATAGGCGTGCACGTCATAGGCCGCGCGTCATAAGCCCGCACGTCAGAGGCCGCACGCCATAGGCTTGCACGTGGTGGGGGTGGCTGTAAGGCGCGGGCATGGCCGGTTCTCCTCCTCCTCCTCCCCCGCCTCCTTTGTCCGGGCAATGGCGCGCTTATGCGCTGCTGGCGCTCGTCATGCTGTTGTGGGCGGGCAATTCGATTGTCGGGCGCGCGGTTCGGGCCGACATCCCGCCATTCACGCTGGCGCTTGGGCGCTGGCTGATCGCGACTCTGGTCGTGCTGCCTTTCGCCCTGCCAAACCTGCGCAAGGATTGGCGCGCGGCGCGGGCGGGCTGGTGGTGGATTCTCGTGCTCGGATTTTTCGGGATCGTGTGCTTCAACGCGCTGATCTATTCCGGCCTGCACTATACCACCGCCACCAATGCCCTGCTGTTGCAGGCTTCGATCCCGGCAGGCGTGCTCGCGCTCGATCGCATGCTGCACGGTACGCGGGCCAAGCCGATCCAGCTTGCTGGCGTTGCGCTTTCCACGCTGGGCGTGCTTGCGATCGTGTTGCGGGGTGATCTGGCGTCGCTTGCCCGCCTGCAGTTCGGGCGGGGCGACATGCTGGTGTTGGGCGGGGTGGTGGCGTGGTCGTTTTACACTGTGCTGCTGCGCCGCCGCCCGGACATATCGGGCACGAGCTTTCTACTGCTGATTTTCGCGCTGGGGGCGCTGGTCATGGCGCCGCTGTCCGCGTTCGAGCTGGCGCACGGCGCGAGCGTGCATTGGTCATGGTCGGTCGTCGCGGCCTATGGCTATGTCGGGCTGTTTCCATCCGTCGTGGCGTATATCATCTACAACGCGGCGACGGCGAAGCTGGGCGCGGGCCGCGCGGGGCAGGCGATCACGCTGATGCCGCTGTTCGGGGCGCTGCTGTCCGTCGTCTTGCTGGGCGAGCAACTGGCCCGCTATCATGTCGTAGGCATGGCACTGATCCTGGCCGGGATCGTTCTGTCTGCATTGGCGCTGCGGCACGGCGATAATCGCAAATCACGGGTGGCGCCCCAGCCGGTGGAGAGCTAGAGCACCGATCATGAGCGAAACCGTTTCCTTCGGCTACGAAGACGTAGCCGCCGAAGAGAAAGAGGCCCGCGTCGGCGCCGTCTTCTCGTCCGTCGCCAAGAAATACGACATGATGAACGATGCCATGTCGGGCGGCATGCACCGGGTGTGGAAGGACAACTTCGTGCGCCGGGTCAAACCGCGCGAGGGCGAGCAAATCCTCGACATGGCGGGCGGCACCGGCGACATCGCCTTTCGCATGGCCAAGCATGGCGCCGCGATCACGGTGTCCGACATCAACCAGGACATGCTCGACGTCGGCATCGAACGCGCGGTGGAACGCGGCATCGATGGCCTGGTCTGGTCGCGCCAGAACGCCGAGGAACTGAGCTTCCCCGATCGCTTCTTCGATGCCTACACGATCGCGTTCGGCATCCGCAACGTGACCCACATCGACAAGGCGCTGGCCGAAGCGCACCGCGTGCTGCGCTATGGCGGGCGATTCTTTTGCCTGGAATTCTCGACCACCGAATGGCCGGGCTTCAAGGAAGTCTACGACGCCTATTCGCACAAGCTGGTGCCCAAGCTGGGCAGCATGATCGCAGGCGATGCCGAATCCTATCGCTACCTGATCGAATCGATCCGCCGCTTCCCGCCCATGCCCGCATTCGAAGCCATGATCCGCACTGCCGGTTTCCGCCACACCAAGGTGGAGCCGATTCTGGGCGGTCTGGTCGCGATCCATTCGGGTTGGAAGGTTTGACGCTCTTGCAGCGCAGAGTTTCGCGGTGACCCAGACCATCACTCACATCGCGCGCCTGCTCAAGTGGGGGCGCGTCCTCGCGCGGCACGGCGCCCTGCGCGGGATCGAAAACGATCGCAATGCGCCCGCGCAAGTCAAGCGGCTGATGCGTATCGCCCGGCTCGGCACGCGCCAGCCGGCGGACCCGGACTATGCCGGTGCTTTCCAGGAAATCGGCCCCGCCGCGATCAAACTGGGGCAGGCGCTGGCGACCCGGCCCGACCTGGTCGGCGAAGGCCCGGCGCGAAACCTGCTGACCTTGCAGGACAGCTTGCCGCCGGTTCCCTTCGAACAGATTTGCAAGGTGATCGAGGACAGCTTTGGCCGCCCCGTCTCGGCGCTGTTCGCCAGCATCGATCCCGATCCGATCGGCGCGGCTTCGATTGCGCAAGTCCACCGCGCCGTGACTGCCGATGGGCGCACCGTCGCGGTCAAGGTGCTGCGCCCCGGCATTCGCGAGCAGTTTGCTCGCGATGTGGAGACGTACGAGTGGGCTGCCGCCCATCTCGAAGCGCTGGGCGGCGAAGCCTCGCGCCTGCGGCCCCGCGCGGTGATCGCCAACCTCAAGCGCTGGACCTCGCGCGAATTCGATTTGCGGCGCGAAGCTGCGTCAGCGTCCGAACTGTCGGATGTGATGAAGGGCTTCGAGGGCTATCGCATTCCGGCCATCGACTGGGATCGCACCACCGGACAAGTGCTCACCGTCGAATGGATCGACGCGATCAAGATGAGCAACCTGGCGGCGCTGCGCGAAGCGGGGCACGATATGCCGGCGCTGGCGCGCAAGCTGGTGCTCACCTTCCTGACGCAGGCGATTTCCTGCGGGTTCTTCCATGCCGACATGCACCAAGGCAACTTGTTCGTGGAAGGCGGGGGCGGGAACACCACGATCGTCGCCATCGATTTCGGCATCATGGGCCGCATCAACCGCCAGGCGCGGCTGTGGCTGGCGGAAATCCTCTACGGGTTGACCACAGGCAACTATCGCCGCGTTGCCGAGATTCATTTCGAAGCGCAGTACGTCCCCAGCTATCACACGGTCGAGGAATTCGCGACCGCGCTGCGCGCCGTGGGCGAACCGATGCGCGGCAAGGCCGTGTCCGAATTGTCGGTCGGCCAGATGCTCGACGGGCTGTTCGCCATCACCCGCGATTTCGACATGGCGGTGCAGCCGCACTTGTTGCTGCTGCAAAAGACGATGGTGATGGTCGAGGGTCTGGCGACCGCGCTCGATCCGCAGATCAACATGTGGGACGTCTCCAGCCCGTTCGTGAAAAGCTGGATCCGCGACGAGCTTGGCCCCGAAGCGGTTATCGTCGATCGTCTGCGCGAAGATGTCGAAACCCTGCTGCGCCTGCCCGCGCTGGTGCGCCGGATCGAAGAACGCTTCCCGCCCAAGGGCGGCGCGCCCGAACAAGCCCCGCTGCCCGATATCGAACTGATCTGGGAACGGCGCCGCGTTCGCAAGCGCGAAAGTAAGCCTTGGGGCGGCTTTGCGCTGGCCGCGATCCTGGGGGGCGGCGTCGCCTGGGCGTTGACGTACTGGACGATCCTGCACTGATCGGGTCCGCCAAACGCGCTATCCCTGCGCTAACCGCGCGCTAACCGCACCTTATCGACACTTTGTGTAAAGGATTGCGACTTGCTGCCCGGTGTTGCAAAAGCCCGGACCATGACCGCACCCAGGATATTGCTGATCGTCGGTGGCGGCATCGCTGCCTACAAGGCCTGCGAACTCGTGCGCACCATCCGCAAGGAAGGCGGCGAAGTGACCTGTGTCGTCACCGATAGCGGAACGAAATTCGTGACGCCAATGTCGCTCGCGGCGCTGTCCGAACGACCCGTTTACACCACTTTGTGGGATCTCAAGAACGAGGCGGAGATGGGCCATATCCAGCTCAGCCGCCAGGCCGATTTGGTCGTGGTCTGCCCCGCAACCGCCGATCTCCTCGCCAAGATGGCCGCCGGCATCGCCGACGATCTGGCGACCACGCTGCTGCTGGCCACCGACAAGCCAGTGCTCGCCGTCCCTGCCATGAACGTGCGGATGTGGCAGCACCCCGCCACCATGCGCAACGTCCAGACTTTGCGCGATTTCGGCATCGACGTGATGGAGCCGGACGAAGGCCCGATGGCCTGCGGCGAATACGGCCCTGGTCGCTTGCCCGATCCGACCGCGATCTGGCAGCACATTGCCCGCAAACTCGGCCACTCTTCGGCCTCGCTCGTCGACCCGCTCGCCGACCAGCCCGATTTCGACGCCGGGACCCACCGCTCGCTCCATGGTCGCCATGTGCTCGTCACCGCCGGGCCGACGTGGGAGCCGATCGACCCGGTGCGCTACATCGCCAATCGCTCGTCCGGCAAACAAGGCTTCGCCATCGCCGCCGCCGCTGCACAAGCTGGCGCGCGAGTTACCCTGGTCGCCGGCCCCGTTCACCTCGAAACGCCGATCGGGGTCGAACGCATAGACGTGGAAAGCGCGGTGCAGATGGCCGAGGCCGTCCAGAACGCGTTGCCTGCGGACATCGCGGTAATGGTCGCTGCCGTCGCCGATTGGCGCATCGCCAGCTACACCGGGCAGAAGATCAAGAAGCGCGGTTCTGGTCCGCCCGCCCTCGCGCTGGCAGAAAACCCGGACATTCTCGCCACCGTCGCCGCCGGGCCGAACCGTCCCGCACTGCTGGTCGGCTTCGCTGCCGAGACCCAGGACGTGATCCGCTACGCGCAGGAAAAACGTCTGCGCAAAGGCGCCGATTGGATCATCGCCAACGATGTTTCGGGCGATGTCATGGGCGGCGATGCCAACACCGTACATATCGTGCGCGACAACGACGTCATCTCGCTGCCCGAGATGCCTAAGGAAGACGTCGCGCGCATCCTCGTTGAAAGGTTCGCAGATGCACTCGGTTGAAGCCGTTCCCGTCATGGTCAAAGTCCTGCCGCACGGCGAAGGGCTGGACCTGCCTGCTTACGCCACCCAAGGCGCGGCGGGTATGGATGTGGTCTCTGCCGAGGACGTGACGATCGTTGCCGGCGGCCGCCATGCGGTGGCGACTGGCTTGGCGATCGCTATTCCCAGCGGCTTCGAGATCCAGGTACGGCCCCGCTCGGGCCTGGCGCTCAAGTACGGCATCAGCGTGCCCAATGCGCCGGGCACCATCGATTCCGACTATCGCGGTGAACTCAAGGTGATCCTCGTCAACCTGGGTAGCGAGGATTTCGCGATCCGGCGCGGCGATCGCGTGGCGCAACTGGTGTTGGCGCCAGTCACTCGCGCACAGTGGCTGGCCGTGGAAGAACTCGACGATACCGAGCGCGGGGAAGGTGGCTTCGGCTCGACCGGTGGCGTCGTGGCGCTGGGAAACTGAGCCTCAGTCGAACACGCCGATCGACCAGAGCACCAGCAGCAGGATCAGCGCCAGCACTCCTATCGTAGCGACCGTGAAAACGAGGCATCCTTTCCAGCCCCAGCGGCGGTGGATGTGGCCCGAAGCCAAATCGCTTCCAGCCTCAAGCCCGAGCTGAACAATCTCTGCCGCGACATCGTGGATCATGCCTCAGTCCCGCTTGTCGCGATTGCGCCGATCTCTGCGCCACTTGAGGCCGTACCAGCCCGCGCCGCCAATCCCACCGATCATGATCGCGCCTTTGGCCAGCGTCTCGAAAGCGGCGCCCAGCGCGCCGATGGTCACGCCCCAGAATAACTGCGACATGATCGCCATGAAAGTGTTCATTGGGGTGCGTCCGATCCGGGAATTCGTCGCTCCCATAGCAAAAGGACGGGCCCGCAGTGTTTCAGCGGACCCGCCCCTCGGTGTCTCCCTCGCAGGGGGAGCCTATCAGTAACAGTTAGTCACTTTTTCTCTGGCGCCACTGTAATGCGCATGGTCTCGCCAGAGTTCCCCGGAAAGCCGGTGAACATGGCTTCGACAAGGTTAGGGACAAGGTACTGCAGGCGGTTGGAGGTGGAAACGGCCTCGGCCTTGCCTTCGAACAGGCGCTGGCCATCGGCGGTGCGATCGATCTTGACGTCTACGCCACTGGTGTAAACGGTGTAGGACTGGATGCCGTTGTCGAAGAACGGATCATACCAGCCATAGCGCCAGCCGGGGCCAAAGCCGCCACCGAAACCGGGGCCGAAGCCACCACCCCAACCGGGGCCAAAGCCACCGCCCCAGCCAAACCGACCGGGGCCGTAGAAGCCGCCCCATGGCCCCCAAGCAGAGCCACTCAGGCCCGTCGAGCGGACCCGCTCACGACCGCCATCGACGCCATAGTCGAAGCGCACGATCATTGTGGCCTGAGCGGGATTTTCCACCGGGGTATAGCCGACTTTCGCCAGGCGATCGCGCACCAACGAGGCATATTGCGAGAATTCGAGCCCGCCCGCGAGCTTGGGATCGCCGGCGACGATCGCGAAAGTCTGCCCAGAAGGCGCGGGAAGCTGGGATTGGAAGCGGGAAACGTCAGCCCTGAATGGCGTGGCGCAAGCCGCCAGTGCCATCAGCAGTGCAGCGGCGGCGGCAAGTTTGAACCTGCCAAAGTGCGATCCGGAACGGTTTGTCATCGTTGTAAGCTCCACGACCCGAAGACCGGAACGCGCCCTCCCGGCGCGGCCTTCGATGGTTCGTGATCCTGCCGTAAAATCAACGGTCTGAATAGCAGTTGAATGGAGCCTGACGCGCGACCGGCAGAGCCGATCTTTGCGTCTGGTCCATCGCTACCCTGATCATTGCGAAGGGGCGTGAATCACACGCTTAATGTAGGTACTCGCCACCATAATGACGAGCCCTTGCGATAAATTTCGCTTTGTGTCGGAAAGGTGGCGGCCTTGTTGCCAGGGTCCGCCACTTTAGCCCGATCAGGCCGGGCTCACGTCCTTGGTGCCAAAGCGGCCATGCTTGCGGAAGCGCACCATCCAGCGGTCCAGGAACAACCCCAATGGTCGCGGCGACACGCCCAGTTCGTCAATGCCGGGCACGGTGCCAGTGGCGACGCTGCCGGCCTGGAGCAGCTTGAGTTGGTCCGTCGTAATCGGCGCGCCTGGCAGCCACCCGGTAAAGCCCGCAATCAGCCCACTGACTGTGTCGGGCAGTGCGATCAACGGGCGCGAGCGCCCTTGCGCGAGGGCGATCCGCTGGTTGAGTTCGAGCATAGTGAGTACTTCTGGCCCTGCCAGTTCGAACGTCTTGCCACCGAACGAGGCCGGATCGGTCAGCGCGTGGGCAATCGCTTGGGCCGCATCATCAACGAACAGCGGCTGCAGCTTCGCGTCGGGCGCGAATACGGGCATGGCGGGCAGGCGTGAGATGAGGTCGCCGAACATCATCACCAGATTGTCGTCCGGCCCGAACATCAACGAGGGGCGCACGATGGTGGCGCTAGGGAAGGCCGCAAGCACGGCGTCTTCGCCTTCGGCCTTGGTCCGGGCATAGGCGATGTCCGATCCGGCGGAAGCCCCCAACGCGGAGACATGCACGAGCGCGGCAGCGCCCGCAGCCTTGGCGGCAGCAGCGATTCGTCCCGCACCCTCGCCCTGCACGGCGTCAAGATTGCCGGCAAATGCGCCCACCAGGTTGACCACTGCGTCCGACCCGGCCAGCGCCGCAGCGAGCGAAGCAGGCTTCGTCACGTCCACCTTGGCGAACTGGACTTGGCCCAAGTTGCCCAGCGCCCGGACCATATACGCTTTTTGCGGCTGGCGGCTGGCCACCCGCAACCGCGCGCCGCGCGCCAGCAGTTCCTGCGCAAGGTGCCGGCCAACATAGCCGCTGCCACCCAGCACGGTGACGATCTTGCCGAAGAGAGGGTCGGTCGGATGTGAGCTCATGGTATGATACAGCCTTTATCGTCGGCGCGGCGACAGCCATTACCGCGCCGCAGCACATGCACATCGCCCTGCCACAAGGGCGGTTCCCGGGCAACACACGAGATGGCCTGCAGAAGCCTGCAAGGCGCACGATCGCCCCAGCCAAGCCGCTGCGCGCGCCCGACGAAAAATGTTCACGCTAGAAGCGTTGACAAGCCCCCGACCCTTCCGTAGAGGCGCCCTCCTACCCAGCGAGGACGCATCCAGCGCCTTCGCCCGTGCCCAGATGGCGGAATTGGTAGACGCACCAGCTTCAGGTGCTGGCGATCGCAAGGTCGTGGAGGTTCGAGTCCTCTTCTGGGCACCATTTGTTCTTCTCAGGGCGTCCGTAGACGTCCAGAGAAGGGCTGAAATCCGCCACTTTTTGTGTTATAATCGTCCAGTCAAATCCGGGCGAATTCGGCACCAATCGGGAACAATTCGGGTATATCCGAGGGTATCGATTTTCGTCCTTTCACTGGGACGATACCCTCATGGCCAACCTTTTCGCCACGACCGTTGCCAGCGCCAAACCGCGCGATCGCGATTATAAGCTGTCCGACGGAGGTGGTCTCTACCTTCTCGTCCGTCCCAACGGAACGAAGCTGTGGCGCCTCAATTACCGCTATCTCGAGAAGCATCGCACGCTAGCGTTCGGGGCCTAGCCCGAGGTGAGCCTCGCTAATGCGCGTGAAAGGCGTGAAGAAGCCCGGCGTCTGCTCGCCGCCGGGACTGACCCTTCGCATCAGCAGAAGGTCGATGCCGCTCGCGCCCGTATCGAGGAAAACGACACATTCAAGCTCGTGGCCGGGGAGTGGGTGGCGAAGAACGAGCGGGAAGGCATGGCGGAGATCACGCTCAGCAAGCTTCGCTGGCTTCTCGATAAGGCCTATCCCCGGATCGGCAATCGTCCGGTGGCCAAAATCACTGCGCAGGAGGTTCTGACGGTACTGAGGGCCATCGAGGCGACCGGGCGTCATGAGAGCGCCCGGCGCATGCGCAGTGTCCTGAGCCGGGTGTTCCGATATGCGATCGCCACTGGACTTGTAACGGTTTTGTGCCGGTCACCTATCTCATTAAGCCACCTTGGCTTCGAACGCGAGTGGGCTGATGCCGCCCAGATATGAATGGCGGCG
>NZ_AKFJ01000121.1 GCF_000272475.1 Novosphingobium sp. Rr 2-17 | reverse complement strand
ATCCAGTGACGATCGCCTGCGCCTGCTGATCGAACGCGTCGAGCGGCTCGAGGAAGAGAAGAAGGGCATCTCCGACGACATCCGCGACGTCTACAACGAAGGCAAAGCGGTCGGCTACGACACCAAGATCATGCGGATGATCATCCGGCTTCGCAAGATGAAGCCCGACGATCGCCGCGAAATGGACGCGATCCTCGATACCTACAAAGCCGCGCTGGGGCTCGATTGACCATGCGCCGCACCCCGCCCCACATCCACCCCATCGGCTGCACCTGCGGCCTATGCAACCGCCCCGCCGGCCAAGCCCGCCGCACCACCCGCGCCCTCAAAGCGGCCGCCCGCATCGCGTTCCTCGCCTTCGCGCTCTGCTCAATCCCCTTCATCATCGCCTGGGCCATCGCCGGCGCCAACGGAGACCGTCGATGAGGTTCCTCTATCTGGAGCCGGCCCACGACTGGACGGATCAAACCGTGGAAGAACGCCTGCGGCTCTGCGCCGAAACGCTCTTCACGCACCAGCACATCAACAGCCGCCGCTTCAACCAGATCACGACCGGCATCGGCCAACGCGCCGACCGGCAACGGGCGATCCGTTCGCGAAACCGCCTAACCGGCCCCGCGCCGGCCAATCTCAGCGGAAGCTGACAACAATGGGACGAAGCCGCATCCGGTCAGGCGCCCAGCCCAATGCAGGCCGGTGTCCCGGCCATCGCCGCCACACCAGACGTCAACGCAGGCACTTTCGAAAGCAGCAAGGTTTCATGAGCCGCACCCCAGCAGCATTTCGCCAAGCCGATGTGGCACGCGCCGTGAAGGCAGTGCGCGCCGCCAAGATGCCGATCACCGGCGTCGAAATCGCGCCCGACGGCACCATCCGCGTGCTGACCTCACCCGCTGCGGAAACGCCAACATCCCCCTTCGATGCATGGAAGCAGAAACGACAATGAGAGTGCGCCTCAAGGGTATCAACCGGAATTCCAAGAAGCTCGCCTCCGGGAAATCGGTCACCTACTACTACGCCTGGAAAGGCGGCCCACGTCTTGAAGGTGAGCCGGGCTCACCCGAATTCATCGCCAGCTACAATCGCGCCGTCAATGTGCGCCGACCCCCGCGCAACGACCAGATCATCTCGATTCTCGACAAGTTCGAAGAATCGATGGATTTCGCGGCTCTGTCCGATCGCACCCGCAAGGACTACCGGCGTCTGCTCAAGGTGATTGAGGCAGAGTTCGGGGACTTCCCGATCGCCGCCTTGGAAGACCGCCGTACACGCGGCGAGATGCTGGCATGGCGTGAGCGCCTCGCGATCAAGTCGCGCCGGCAGGCAGACTATGCCTTCGCCGTTCTCGCCCGCACGATGTCCTGGGCGCTTGATCGCGGCCTTGTACCGCTGAACCCGTGCGAGCGTCCTGGCCGGCTATATCGCGCCGCGCGCACCGAAAACGTGTGGACCGACGCGGACGAGCAGGCCTTCCACGCCAAGGCCCCTGCCCACCTGAGGCTCGCTCTCACCCTCGCGCTATGGACCGGACAGCGTCAGGGCGATCTACTGCGCCTGCAATGGGCCGCGTATGACGGCAAAACCATCCGCCTGCGTCGGCGCAAAACCAAAGTCGCGGTCGTTATCCCGGTCGGCGCCCCACTCAAGGCAGCCCTACTCGAAGCGAAAGCACGCGCCGCCCGCGACAACACACCCCTGGCCACGACCATCCTGGCCACCGAGCGCGGCACCGCCTGGACCGAATCGGGCTTCCGCGCCTCTTGGCGCAAGGCCTGCATCAAAGCTGGGGTAACCGGCGTCACGTTCCACGACCTTCGCGGCACCGCCGTCACCCGACTCGCCGTCGCTGGCGCCACAGTGCCCGAGATCGCCGCGATCACCGGCCACAATCTGAAGGAAGTCGGCTCGATCCTCGACGCCCACTACATGCACCGCGATCCGGCGCTGGGCGAAGCAGCCATCAGAAAGCTCGAAGGAAGAACAATTTCTCCCAACTAACCGCCCAACCAAGCTGGGCGCGTCCATCAATAAATGGAAAAAACGTAAGAAAATCAATGGTAGCGGAGGAGGGACTCGAACCCCCGACACGCGGATTATGATTCCGCTGCTCTAACCAGCTGAGCTACTCCGCCATACCGTGGCCGCCGTGGGCGGCTGATCTGGCGCACCGGGTGTCCGGTGCAGGCCGCGTCCTTTAGGGGTGGGGGTGGGATCGGTCAACAGCGAAAACGCGCAGTCGTGAAGGTCAGCGACGAAAGGGAAATACCCGGATCGGGCGCCATGGGCCGCCCTCGTAAGCGTAGAGCCCGAAGCCGTGAAAACGGAACGCGACCGGGTGCAATTGCGGTGCCAGTTCGGCCTGGAGGGCACGGGCGGTGGCCGGGGTGACCTTGTTCTGGATGGTGATGTGAAGACGCGGGCGTTGCTGGTCCTGCTGGGTCAGCAGGCCGTGCATGCGCTCTGCAATGTCGCAGTGAAGTTCGACCATGCGCGGGCATTCGATCGCGAGCGCGGTCCCGCCGCCCAGCTTCAGCAAATGGTCTATCCGCGCGGGCGGAGGCCCCTCGCGAGCGAGCTTGGCGAGGGCCTCCGACAATTCCGCTTCCACGAAATGGGGCAGCGCGTGGAACAAGGTGACATGGGCGCGCAACTGGTTGCGCTCAGGTGGAAAATGCTGGCGGCGCAGGCCGTCAGCCCAGGCCAGGACATCCGCCGGCAACTCGGCCGTGACGATCAGCGGAGCGCGCGGGTTTCCCGGTCCTTTGGAGATCCCATCGACCGGGGCGCCCTCACTCACGGCTGGCGCAGCGCCGCCAGGACGTTTTCGGGCGAAGTTTCGCCGTAGGGGTCTTCGTCGGTCCCTGCGTCGTTGATGCCGGGCTCCTCGAACCAGGCCGCGACGTGGTTGTCCTTGATGATCGCGGCATAGCGCCAGGATCGCATGCCGAAGCCCAGGTGGTCTTTGTTGATGAGCATGCCCATCAGCCGGGTGAAGGCGCCCGAGCCATCCGGCAGCAGCTTGATGTTCGAGAGGCCCAGGTTCTTGCCCCACTGGTACATGACGAAGGCATCGTTGACGGCGATGCAATAGACTTCGTCCGCACCGGCAGCGCGCAGATCGTCGTAGTAGCGCTCGAAAGCGGGGCACTGCTCGTTGCTGCACGTAGGCGTGAAGGCACCGGGCAGTGAGAACAGCACGACTGTCTTGCCGGCGAAGGCATCGCGCACCTTGAAGTCCTGCCACGCGAACGGATTGTCGCCGCCCAGGCTGTCGTCCCGCACGCGGGTCTTGAGGGTCACGTCGGGGATTTGGCGATCGAGCATCGGAGCATCCTTGGTTGCTGCATCAGATTGCCAGAATGTCTCAACGACGGCAAAGTTCACGGATCACGCAAATCAAACAGGGGAATTGCTGTGCGTTCGTTTTGGATCGTCGCGGTGCTTGTCCTGGGCTGGAACCTTTTTGGCGATGCCGCCTATGTCGTGCAGGCGACGAGAGACCTCGGCGCGATGGGCGGGATCAGCGCCGAGCCATTGCCCGCCATGCCGCGATGGGCGTGGTATGCCTACGCCGTCGCGGTGTGGATCGCGACGGGTGGCGCCATCGCGCTGATACTGCGGCAAAAAGTGGCGACTGTGCTGTTCGCCGTTTCGCTCGTGGCCGTAGTCGTCCACTTTAGTTGGTCGTTCTTCGTGTTCGGCATCGTCGGGGCGAGGGGCTGGTCGCAGGCGGTCTTCCCTGGCGTCATCATCGCGATCACCGCCTTCCAGATGGTCTACGCGCATCGCCGAACAGCGGACGGGACGCTGCGCTAGAGCGTTTTCAAATCTCGCCGCGCGCGCGGCGGATGGCGAACCACTTGGCGACGTTGCGGTTGTGTTCGGGCAGCGTCGTCGCGAAAGCATGGCCGCCAGAGCCATCGGCCACCATGTACAACGCGCTCGTCTTGGCGGGGTTCAGCACCGCTGCGATCGAATCGCGACCCGGGTTGGTGATCGGATGCTTGGGCAGGCCCACCATCGTGTAAGTGTTGTAGTCGTTGACCGCCTGGATCTCGGACTGGAGGATGCGGCGGCCCAGCGCCTTGCCCTTGGTGATCGGGTAGATGATCGTCGGGTCCGCCTGCAGCAGCATGCCCACTTTCAGGCGATTGGAATACAGGCCCGCCACCATCTTGCGCTCGGACGGCTTGCCGGTTTCCTTCTCGACGATCGAGGCCAGGATCAGCGCTTGCTCAGGCGTCTTGACCACCAGGTTGGGGGCGCGCTTGGCCCACAGTTCCTTGAGCGTGCGGCTCATCGCCGCCTGCATCCGGCGCAAGACCGCCTGACGCGGCTCGCCCTTCTCGAAGGCGTAGCTATCGGGCAGCACCGAGCCTTCCATAGGCGTCGCGATGTCGCCGGTGAGCGTGGGCTGCGCCATCAGGCGCTCTTTCACCATGATCGACGGCATGCCTTCGGGCACCATCACGAAGCGGCGGATAATCTCGTCGCTGGAGATGATCGACAGCACCCGGCTGGCGCTGGCATGCGCGGGGATCGCGAACTCGCCCGCCTTGATACCGCCACCCCCGCCGAAGACGCGCGCGCCCAGGCGGAAAGTGGTGGCGGATTTGATGACGCCTTGCGCTTGCAACCGATCGGCCACGACGGCCAAGGGCGCGCCGTTGGGCACGATGAAGTTCCGCGGCTTGTCGAGGGGGCCGGAACCGAACCAGCCACCCAGGACGAACCACAAGACCAGCGCGAGTGCGGCGGCCAGCGCTGAGACCGCGATGCAACCGCGCCGGGACATCATCCCTCGATCTTGCGCATCACGAGACTAGCGTTGGTGCCGCCGAACCCGAAGCTGTTGTTCAGCACTGCGTTCACTTTGCGCTTCTTGGCGACGTGCGGCACCAGATCGACACCCACGCAGCTATCGCTCGGGTTATCGAGGTTGAGCGTGGGGGGCACGATCTGATCGCGCAGGGCCAGGATGCAGAAGATCGATTCGACCGCACCGGCGCCGCCCAGCAAGTGGCCGATCGCGGACTTGGTCGAGCTCATCGAGACGGTCTCGATCGCATCGCCGAACAAGCGGCGCACCGCGCCCAGTTCCAGCTCGTCGCCCATCGGGGTCGAAGTGCCGTGGGCGTTGATGTAGTCGATGTCCTTGGGTTCCAGCCCGGCCTTGCGCAGCGCCATCGCCATCGACCGGAACGCGCCCGAACCTTCCGGGTGCGGCGCGGTGACGTGGTAAGCGTCGCCCGACAGGCCGTATCCAACCACTTCGCAATAGATCTTGGCGCCGCGCGCCTTGGCGTGCTCGTACTCTTCCAGCACGACGACGCCGGCGCCCTCACCCATCAGGAAGCCGTCGCGGTCCTTGTCGTACGGGCGGCTGGCCTTGGTCGGCTCATCGTTGAAGGCAGTGGACAGCGCGCGGGCCTGGGCGAAGCCGGCGATGCCGATCGGGCAGATCGTGCTTTCCGCGCCGCCCGCCAGCATGATGTCGGCATCGCCGTCCTTGATCATACGCGCAGCGTCGCCGATCGAGTGGGCGCCAGTGGAGCAAGCCGTGACGACCGCATGGTTGGGGCCCATCAAACCGTACTTGATCGAGACCTGGCCCGAGATCAGGTTGATCAGACGACCGTGGACGAAGTGCGGGCTGACGCGGCTGGGGCCTTTTTCGGCCAGCACGCGCGATTCGCTTTCGATTCCCGGCAAGCCGCCGATCCCCGAACCGATCGAGCAACCGGCCATGAAGCGGGTCGCCTCGTCCATGTCGGTCAGGCCGGCATCTTCGATCGCTTGCCCTGCGGCATCGATGCCAAAGACGATGAACGGATCGACCTGGCGCTGGACCTTGTGATCGACGCGCTTGTTGGCATCGAAGCCGTATTCATGGTCCGCCGGCTTCACTTCGGCGGCGATGCGGCACTTCTGGTCCGAGGCATCGAACTTAGTGATCGGCCCGGCGCCGGACTTGCCCGCGAGGATGTTGGCCCAGGTGGTCTCAACGTCCGCTCCCAAAGGAGTGACGAGACCCAGTCCAGTGACGACGACACGACGCATTAGGCTCTCCGAAAAGCAGTGGCCGAAAACGGCAACAGGCCCGCCCCCTTAGAGGGCGAGCCTGTTGATTTCAATCCGGTCCGCGCGTTCCCGCCCTACCCTGCCGATAGACAGTGCAAGCCGGCGCGTGGAGGGCGGATCAGCCCTTGTTCTCTTCGATGTACTTGATCGCATCGGAAACGGTGCTGATCTTCTCAGCAGCGTCGTCCGGGATTTCGACACCGAACTCTTCTTCAAACGCCATGACCAGCTCGACGATGTCGAGCGAGTCAGCGCCCAAGTCGTCGATGAAGCTGGCGTCTTCGGTAACCTTCTCGGCTTCCACGCCCAGATGCTCGACGACGATCTTTTTAACCCGATCGGCGGTATCGCTCATTCCATGACCCCTTCAAAATTTCGCGAGGTGGTAAACTCGTCCGCCGCCCTAAAGACTGGCTGCGGCGCTGGCAAGTGTTGCTGGTTAGAATGGCTCGCCTAGCCGCCGTGTTGATGCAAGGCAAGCACCAGATGCGGCCAAAAAGCGATGGTTATGCCCGATAAATCGCCACCTGATTACCCTGCGTCAGGCGCGACCACCCGGCCCGGCGTTGCCACGGCAGGCTTGGCCGGCTCGACGACACGCATGTGCAATTCGCGGAGTTGGCGCGGCTCGGCAGGCGTCGGCGCGCCCATCAGCAAGTCCTCGGCGCGCTGGTTCATCGGGAACAGCGCCACTTCGCGCAAGTTCTGCGCGCCGCACAGCAGCATGACGATGCGATCGACGCCAGCGGCCATGCCGCCGTGCGGCGGAGCGCCGTACTGGAACGCGCGGTAAAGACCGCCGAAGCGTTCTTCCACGTCCGCCTTGGACAAGCCGACCATCTCGAACGCCTTGACCATCAGTTCGGGCGACTGGTTACGGATCGAGCCGGAGGCGATTTCGAAGCCATTGCACACCAGATCGTACTGGAACGCCTTGATGGTGAGCGGGTCCTGGCCTTCCAGCGCCTCCATCCCACCTTGCGGCATCGAGAACGGGTTGTGCGCGAAATCGACCTTCTTGTTGTCCTCGTCCCATTCGTAGAACGGGAAATCGACGATCCAGCACAGATCGAAGCGGTTCTTGTCGATCAGGTCGAGCTGTTCGGCGACGCGGGTGCGGGCAAGGCCTGCAAGCTTGGCCGCTTGCTCTTCCTTGCCGGCGGCGAAGAACACGCCGTCGTTCGGACCCAGTCCCAGTGCCGCGATCAGTGCCGCAGTCTTTTCCTCGCCGTGGTTCTTGGCGATCGGGCCACCGGGGACGCCGTCCTTGATGTTGATGTAGCCCAGGCCCGAATAGCCTTCTGCCCGCGCCCAGTTGTTGGTGTCGTCGAAGAACTTGCGGCTGCCCGCGCCAGCGCCCGGCGCCGGGATCGCCCGGATCACGCCGCCATTGCCGACGATGCCGGCAAAGATGCCAAAGCCCGATTCGACGAAGTGCTCGGTAACATCCTTGATCAGCAGCGGGTTGCGCAGATCCGGCTTGTCAGAGCCGTAGTCCAGGATCGACTGCGCGTGCGGAATGCGGCGGAATTCTCCGGCCGGGGTCACCGGCTTGCCTTCTGCAAAGTCGGCGAAGACGCCCTGGATCACCGGCTCCATCGTTTCCCAGATTTCTTCCTGGGTGACGAAGCTCATTTCGAGGTCGAGCTGGTAGAATTCGCCCGGCAGGCGATCGGCGCGCGGGTCTTCGTCGCGGAAGCACGGCGCGATCTGGAAGTAGCGGTCGAAACCGGCGACCATCAGCAACTGCTTGTACTGCTGCGGCGCCTGCGGCAGCGCGTAGAACTTGCCGGCGTGGATGCGGCTGGGCACCAGGAAGTCGCGCGCGCCTTCCGGGCTGGAAGCCGTCAGGATCGGGGTTGCGTATTCGGTGAAGCCGATCGCTTCCATCCGCTTGCGCATGTCCGAGATAATGCGCGTGCGCTTGACGATGTTGGCGTGCAGCGTGTCGCGGCGCAGATCGAGGAAGCGATACTTGAGGCGGATGTCCTCAGGATACTCCTGCTCGCCCGCCACCGGCATCGGCAGTTCTTCCGCCCTCGCCAGCACCGTGGCGGCGCGGGCGTAAATCTCGATCGCGCCGGTCGACAGGTTCGGGTTCACCGTCGCCGCGGTACGCGCCTTGACGCTGCCTTCGATGGTGACGACGCTTTCCAGGCGCAGCCCGTCGAGCAGCGCTAGCGCCGGACTGTCGCTGTCGGCGACGAGCTGGGTCACGCCGTAGTGGTCGCGCAAGTCGACGAACAGGACGCCGCCGTGATCGCGCTTGCGATGGACCCAGCCGGAGAGACGGACGGACTGGCCGACGTCAGCCGCGCTCAGGGCGCCGCAAGTGTGAGTGCGATAAGGATGGGTCATGGCGGGGTCGCGCTCTTCGTGATGTTCAGGATGCAAGCTGTGCCCCCTAGTCGAGTGTGCCTGCGATTTCCAGACGTCGATTTCCCGATACGTTCGCCAGCCGTTCACGACGAAAACTTTCGCACAACCCGCGCGGAGCCGTTGATCCACCGCGCGGTTGGTCGTAACGCCCGGTGTTAATGAAAATCCATCCGCTGATAACGACCACGGACGAACTCACTGCACTTTGCGAACGCCTCGCGAAGTCCGACTTCATTGCGGTCGACACCGAGTTTATGCGCGAAAACACCTACTGGCCCGAACTGTGCCTGGTGCAGATCGCCAACACCGAAGAAGCCGCGGCGATTGACCCGCTGGCCGAGGGTATCGACCTGACCCCGATGTTCGAGCTGCTGACGAACAACGAGGATGTGTTGAAGGTCTTCCACGCGGGCGGCCAGGATGTGGAGATCATCTTCAATTTCACGGGTCGCACGCCGCATCCGATCTTCGATACGCAGATCGCGATGATGGCGGTCAGCCAGTCCGAGCAGATCGGCTATTCGAACCTGGTCGAAGCGTGGCTGGGGCTGACGATCGACAAGGGTGCGCGCTTCACCGACTGGTCGCGCCGTCCGCTGACCGAGCGGCAGATCGAATACGCCATCGGCGACGTCACCCACTTGTCCAAGATCTTTCCCAAGCTTCTCAAGCGCCTGATCAAGACCGGGCGGGGCGAATGGCTGGACCAGGAAATGGAAAAGCTCGCCGATCCCGAGCATTACCGCAACGATCCGACCGAAGCGTGGAAGCGTATCAAGGCATCGGGTCGCAACCCGCAGATGCTGGGCCGTTTGAAGGCGATCGCCGAGTGGCGCGAACTCGAAGCGCAAGGCAAGAACCTGCCGCGCGGTCGCATCGCGCGTGACGAAACGATCGCCGATATCGCCAGCCATCCGCCGAAAACCCAGGCTGACCTCGCCAAAGTGCGTGGCCTGTCGCAAGGGTGGAAGGACAACGAGATCGGTCGCCGCCTGATGACTGCCATCGCCAAGGCTGAGCCGCTTTCGGACGACGATCTGCCCCCGCGCGCGCCGCGCGGTGCGCCGCTGGGCAAGGAAGGCGGCCTGGTGGCTGACCTGCTCAAGCTGCTGCTCAAGATCCGCGCGCGTGAGATCGACGCTGCCGCTCGCCTATTGGCGCGCAACGAGGAACTGGAAATGCTCGCCGCCGGGGTTCGCAAGAACCTGGCGATGTTGCAGGGCTGGCGCTTCGAAACTTTCGGTCGCGATGCGCTCAACCTGGTCGAGGGCAAGCTCGCCTTCGCGGTGGAAAACGGCAAGCTCAAGATGACCCGCCTCGAAGATGTGGTGATCGAGGAACCGCCGGTGTCTGACGAAGTGGCCCCCGAAGAGTAAGCATGTCTAACGGCTGGCGAACCTGTCGTTCTCATGCGATAGCCGCGCCGTGACAGTTTACCAGCCGACCCTCAAGCAGCTCCAGTACCTCGTCTCGCTGCATGAGCATGGCCATTTCGGTCGTGCCGCAGATGCCTCATTCGTCTCGCAATCCACGCTTTCGGCGGGGCTTCGCGATCTGGAGACGCTGCTGGGCGTAACCCTGGTCGAACGGACCAAGCGGGCGGTGCGGTTTACCCCGCTGGGCAACGCGGTGGTGGCCAAGGCCCATCGCATCCTGCGTGAGACGGAGGAGTTGTCAGACCTCGTGCAATCCAGCGGCAAGCCGCTCTCGGGCGAGGTCCGCATGAGCGTGATACCCACGATTGCGCCATTCCTGCTACCCCGGATGCTGCCGCGCCTGCGCCGTGAGCGCCCGAACCTGAAGCTGTTCCTGCGCGAAGAGGCGAGCCAACACGCGATCGAGTCGCTCCATCACGGTCGCGCCGACTGCGTGCTGCTCGCCCTGCCCTATGCGACCGGAGAGGTGGAGAAGGAGACGATCGAGCTCGACGCCTTGTTCGTCGCATTCCCCAGCGATTATCCGCACAGCCCGCCAGACGAAGTCGGCCCCGACGTGATCGACGAGCATCGCTTGCTGCTGCTGGAAGACGGGCACTGCCTCAAAGACCACGCACTCGCCGCTTGCAACCGGCCCGAACTGCGTGCCTCGGCGACGATGATCGGCACCTCGCTGCACACGCTGGTGCAGATGGTCGACAATGGCCTGGGCCTGACGATGCTGCCCGAGATGGCGCTGGACGCCGGCATTCTCAACGGCACCAACGTCGTCGCCCGGCCCCTGCGATCCCCCAATGCCAACCGCGAAATCGCGTTGGTCTGGCGCAAAAACTCCCCGCGCTCGGACGAATTTCGCCTGCTGGCGGACGAGTTGCGGGCGGGCTGAGTTGGCGGGTTAGGCGGTACGAATCGCCACTAGCCCCCGTATCGCCGCTAGCCCCCCTCGCCTCAGTCCATGTGCTTGAGGCCGACGCGCAAGTAATCCCAGCCTGTCACCAGCGTCAGCACGGCGGCGGCCCACAAAGTGGTGAGGCCAACGGTGTGCGGCACGTTGATCTCCAGCGCGCCCACCCATACGTTCCACCAGGGCGTGGCGCGGCCCAGGATCAGCGCGCCCAGCGAGACGAGTTGGAAGGTGGTCTTCCACTTGGCCAGCCGGCTGACCGGCATCGAGACTTGCAAGCCCCCCAGAAACTCTCGCAAGCCCGAGACGGCGATTTCGCGCACCAGGATCACCAGGCCGGCGATCACGTGCATGTCGCCCACGTAAGGACCGCGCAGGATGCCTTGTGCGGTCAGCACCAGGATGACGGCGGCGACCATGATCTTGTCCGCGATCGGATCAAGAAACACACCCAGCCTGGAAACCGCGCCGCTCGACCGGGCGAGGTAACCGTCGAAATAGTCGGTGATGCCCATCAAGCAGTAGAGCACGAAGGCCAGGCCGTAACCGAACTCCCAGTTGGGCCACCACAGCAGGAAGGCGAGCAAGGGCACGGCGAAGATGCGCGAAAGCGTCAGGAGATTGGGCAAAGTCAGCATCGTCCCTGGCCATAGCCGCTCTCGCGCTATTTGGAAAACGCGCCGATGCGGATTTTTGTCAAATAGGCCATCTGGCATGCGTCCGGATTCGCGCGAAAGTTTATAACGGGGCTTGTGCCCTTGGCTCGCGGCACTAAGTGTCCCGGCGAATAACGACGAGATCGGCCGCGCGACACTTCATGACGACGACCACCCAATTGATCCGCAGCCGGCGATTCCTTCCCCTCTTCGTCACCCAGATGCTGGGCGCGTTCAACGACAACCTGTTCAAGAACGCGATGGTCCTTTTCGTGGTCTACGGCGTGTATAACTCCGAGGCCGCAGAGGCGCGCTTCAGCGCGATCGCCTCGGGGATTTTCGTGCTGCCGTTCTTCCTGCTGTCGGCGCTGGCGGGCCAGTTGGCGGACATGCGCGACAAGGCGAAGATCATCCGCGTCATCAAGACGTGCGAGATCGCGATCATGCTGGTCGGCGGTGCGGGGCTGGCCCTGGCCTGGCAAGGGGTGGGACTGCACACCGTGGCAATCCCGTTGATGCTTCTGGCCCTGTTCGCAATGGGCGTGCATTCCACCTTCTTCGGCCCGATCAAGTACGCCATCCTGCCCCAGCACCTGGAGCGCCACGAAGTGCTTTCGGGCACCGGCATCGTCGAGGCGGGGACATACCTGGCAATCCTGGCGGGCACGATCGTGGCCGGCTGGATCAGCGTGGACCTGGCCGCCATACTGGTCGTCATCGTTTCGCTCATCGGCTTCTTCGCCGGGCGATATGTGCCCCCGGCCCCGCCGCAAGGCGTGTGCGAGCCGCTGGACTACCACATCATCCGATCCTCGGTGCGGCTGGTCAAGACGACCATGTCCAACCGGCGGGTGTTCCTGGCGATCTGCGCGATCAGCTTCTTCTGGGCGATCGGCACCGTCCTGTTCATCCAGTTCCCGCCGCTCGCCAAGAACCTGCTGATGGCCAACAAGCAGGTTTCCAGCCTGTTTCTGGTGATTTTCTCGGTTGGCGTGGCGATTGGATCGATGGCGATCAATGCGCTGCTCAAAGGCACCGTTTCGGCCCGCTGGTCGCCGATCTCAGTCATCGGCATGGGTGTGTTCCTGGTCGCATTCCAGCACGTCTGCTCAATCTGGCCGCCGCATAGCGGGCCGGAAAAACTGATGGATGTCAGCACGTTTCTGGTCCAGCCGCTCGCCATCCCGTTGATGGCGACGCTGCTGGGCATTGCGATATGCGGCGGCATGTTCGTGGTCCCGCTCTATGCGTTTTTGACCACGTTCGTCGAAAAGTCGCAGACCGCGCGCACCATCGCGGCGAACAACATCGTCAACTCCGGCGCCATGGTGGGCGGATCGTTGTTGACAGCGCTGATGACGCTGCTGGGACTGCCGATGATCCAGCAGTTGATCGTGGTTGCCGCAAGCTGCGTCGTGTCAGCGTGGCTCAGCTATCTGCTGTACCGCGCGGAATCGGACCCCGAACCCGTCTGATACCAGAAGTCGTGAAACGCGGCTGATCCCGCTTCCCGTCGTCATTGCGAAGGGTGAACATATCCGTTTCGATCAACGAGCCTTGGTATGGGTGAGCGCCCGGCGCTCCAGACTGCAACGGCGGCGGCGGATATGAAAAAGGGCCGCCGAAGCAGCCCTTTCCCAAACGCCGGTTACGGCGAAATGTCCGATCAAGTCAGACGCGGTCGCCGAGAGCGCCCTTGACCTTGCCGACGCCCTGTTGGACTTCGCCCTTGGTCTCTTGCGCCTTGCCCTCAGCCTGAAGCGAGGGGTCGTTCTTGGCCTTACCGGCGGCTTGCTTGGCGTTGCCGGCGACTTCGTTGGCCAGGCCCTTCGCGGTATCCTTGAGTTCACCCATGATACGTCTCCTTATCGTTAGCGACGACGTGTCGCTTCGAGTTATAAACGCACCGAACCGCGAAGTGGTTGCAATAGGCCCTTTCAGGCTTGCGATAGCTTGAGGATGTAAGCCCATTCTTCCGGCGTCACCGCGGCTACCGAAAGTCGTGAAAGTTTAACCACTTCCATGTCCGCCAGCTTGGGATCGGCCTTGATCTCCTTGAGCGTCACGGGCCGCTTCAGCGCGCGGACGGGCTTGACCTTTACGGCGGCCCACTTGCCTTCCGGGTCGCTCGGATCGGTCAGGCCGCTGGCGCTGACCGTGACGATCCCGACGATCTCCTTGCCGATGTTGGAGTGATAGAAGAACGCTTCGTCACCCACCTCCATCGCGCGCAGATTGTTGGCGGCACGGTGGTTGCGCACGCCGTCCCAGGTGCCCACGCCCTCTTTGTTGAGATCGTCCCAGCCGTAGGCATCGGGTTCGGACTTCATGAGCCAGTATGCCATTGGTCGCCTTTTCTTCGACTAGGCCTCGCAAGGCCGCTAATGCCGACCGCTTACCGATTCACGACGGAATGCACCACATGGACCTTGCCGAAATTCCCGTCCTCAGCCTTGAGAAGGACGCCGCCACCCTGCCGCGCGACATCGGGCAGAGCTTTCGCACCTTCGGCTTTGCGATGATCCGCGACCATGGCATCGACTTCGACCTGATCGAGCGCGCCTGGGCGCTGACCGAAGCGTTCTTTGCGCTCCCTGAGGAAACCAAGCGCCAGTACTTCATCGCCGGCCAAGGCGGCGCGCGCGGCTATACCCCGTTCCGCACCGAAGTGGCGAAGGGCGCGACGGAGAAGGATCTCAAGGAATTCTGGCACGTCGGCCGCGATCTGCCCGCCGGCTCTCCGCTGGCCGCTTCGATGCCGCCCAATGTCTGGCCAACCGAGATCGAGGGCTTTCAGGAGACCTTCACCGAACTCTACGCCCAGTTCGACAAGGCCGGCGCGCGCGTGCTGGAAGCGATCGCGGTAGACTTGGGCCTCGACCGAAGCTGGTTCGATCCCGCCATCCTGGACGGTAATTCGGTGCTGCGCCTGCTCCACTACCCACCCGTCGGCGAAGGCGCGGGCGGCGCGATCCGCGCGGGCGCGCATGAGGACATCAACCTCATCACGCTGCTGTTGGGCGCGCAGGAAGCAGGCCTGGAACTGCTGGGCAAAGATGGTCGCTGGCTGTCCATCGCCCCGCCGGAGGGCGCGGTGGTGGTCAACATCGGCGACATGCTGCAGCGTTTGACCAACCACGTCCTGCCATCCACCACCCACCGCGTGCGCAATCCCGAAGGCGCGCGCGCCGGGCACAGCCGCTATTCGATGCCGTTCTTCCTCCACTTGCGCAGCGACTTCCCCTTCGTGACGCTGCCGCAGTGCATCAGCGACGACAATCCGGACCGCTACCCCGATTCGATCAGCGCGGACGACTATCTGCAAGAGCGCCTGCGCGAGATCGGCCTCAAGAAGTGAGCACGCAAACGACTGATCGCCGCACTACCAAAGCACCCAAGCCTCTGGACCTGGGGCCTGCGACACCCTAGATCGCGCGGCATGCGGATCGCCTTCACCAAGATGCACGGCCTGGGTAACGATTTCGTCGTGCTCGATGCGCGCGAAGCGCCTTTGCCGCCCCTCAACCCAGGGTTCGCGGCGGCGCTGGCGGATCGCCACACCGGCATCGGCTGCGACCAGTTGATCCTGCTGGAACCCAGCTCGCTCGGCGATTTCCGCATGCGGATATTCAATGCCGATGGCAGCGAAGTGGAAGCCTGCGGCAACGCCACCCGCGCGGTGGGCCTGCTGCATGGCGCACCGGCACGGATCGAAACGCTGGGCGGCATGATCGCGGCTGCCCCCAGCGACGGCGGCATCAGCGTGGAAATGGGCAAGCCCCGATTCGATTGGGACGTGATCCCGCTGGCCTATCCGATGGACACCCATTCGCTGCCGGTGGCCTGGGAAGAACTGGTCAACCCGATCGCGGTCAACGTCGGCAATCCCCACGTCATCTTCTTCGTCACCGATCCTTACGCGATCGACATGGCGCGGCTCGGCCCCATCGTCGAGAACGACACCTTGTTTCCCCAGCGGATCAATGTGAACGTCGCCGCCGTCACCGCACGAGATGCGATCACCTTGCGCGTGTGGGAACGCGGCGTCGGCCTCACCCGTGCTTGCGGCACTGGCGCGTGCGCCACCGCGATCGGCGCGATGAAGCGCGGCTTGGTCGATCGCCGCGTCACCATCACCCTGCCCGGCGGCCCGCTGGTGATCGAGTGGCGCGAGGACGGCGAGATCGTCATGACCGGCGCGGCCGCGCAGTCGTTCCGGGGCAGCTTCGATCCGGCGGACTTCGGGATCGACGCTTGACGCTGGAAGTTCACTCGCTGGGGTGCCGGCTCAATCTCTCCGAAGCGGAAACGCTGCGCACGCTCTTGGCGGGCGCCGAGGATCTGGTGGTGATCAATTCCTGCGCCGTCACTGCCGAAGCCGTGCGCCAGACCCGCCATGCGATCCGCCGCGCCCGCCGCGCCCGGCCTGAGGCGCGTTTGCTGGTAACCGGCTGCGCCGCCGAGATCGAGCGCGAGGCACTGGCGGCGATGCCCGAGGTCGATGGCCTGATCGCCAACACCGCCAAGCTCGACCCGCGCGCCTGGAACGTGCCAGCCGCGCCCGCACCGCGCCCCGCTGCCGCCTACACCCGCGGCTTCGTGCAAGTGCAGAACGGCTGCGACCACGCCTGCACGTTCTGCGTCATCCCCCAGGGACGAGGCCCCAGCCGCTCGCGCACCGTGGCGGATGTAATCGCCGACATCCGCGTCCACCAGGACGCCGGCGTCAACGAGATCGTGCTGACCGGTGTCGACCTGACCTCGTGGGGCAGCGACTTGCCCGGCGAACCGCGCCTGGGCACCTTGTGCGAAGCGATCCTGGCCGCGTTCCCCGCGCTGCCGCGCCTGCGCTTGTCCTCGATCGATGGTGCCGAGGTTGACGATACGCTGTTCGCCCTCCTCGCCGACGAGCCGCGCGTTACGCCGCATGTCCACTTGTCGCTCCAGCACGGGCATGACCTGATCCTCAAGCGCATGAAGCGCCGCCACAGCCGCGCCGATGCGCTGTCGCTGGTAGAGCGCCTGCGCGCCCGCCGCCCCGACATCGCCATCGGGGCCGACCTTATCGCCGGCTTCCCGACCGAGGACGAGGCAGCCCACGCCGCCAACCTCTCCATCGTCGCGGCGCTGAACGTGGTCCACGGCCACGTCTTCCCTTACTCCGCGCGCCCCGGCACCCCTGCCGCGCGGATGCCGCAAGTGGATGCCACCACCATCCGCCGCCGCGCGGGCGAATTGCGCGAAGCCGTGGCGCGCCAGCGGGCCTCGTGGCTTGCGGGCCATTGCGGCCAGCCGCTATGGGTGCTTGCCGAACGCGGCAGGACCGGCCACGCAGCCGACTTCGCGCCAGTGCGTTTGCCCACCGGCACGCCAGCAGGCGCACTGCTGCAGATCACCCCCACCAGGGTTGTCGAAGGAATACTGGAAGCATGAATACCGATGACCAGCAGGCCGATCCCGCACCGGGCGGCGGCGCGGACTGGTCCGATCGCCTCTTCGGCGGTTTCCGCAAGACGTCCGAGCGCCTGGCCGGCAACCTCGCCGGCATCGTCGGCGGTGGGCGGCTGACCCCGGCGCAGCTCAACGATCTGGAAGACGCGCTCATCATGTCGGACCTCGGCCCGCGCGCCGCCGCCCGCATCCGTGATCGCCTGGCCGAAGAACGCTTCGAGCGCGATGCCGACGAGCGCGCGATCATGGAAGTCGTCGCGCGTGAGATCGCCGAGATCCTGCGCCCCGTCGCCAAGCCGCTCGACGTGGTCGCCTTCCCGCGCCCGCAAGTGATCCTGGTGATCGGCGTCAACGGATCGGGCAAGACCACCACCATCGCCAAGCTGGCGCACTTGTTCCAGGAGCAGGACTATTCGGTCATGCTCGCCGCCGGCGACACCTTCCGCGCCGCCGCGATCGGCCAGTTGGCCGTCTGGGCCGACCGCCTCGGCGTGCCGCTCATCAAAGGCCCCGAAGGCGGCGATCCCGCGTCTGTCGTGTTCGATGCCGTCAGGGCCGCCACCGATACCGGCATCGATGCCCTGATCGTCGACACCGCCGGTCGCCTGCAGAACAAGCGCGAACTGATGGACGAGCTGGCCAAGATCCGCCGCGTGCTGGGCCGCCTCAACCCCGAGGCGCCGCACGACGTGGTCCTGGTGCTCGATGCCACCAATGGCCAGAACGCGCTGTCGCAGATCGAAACCTTCAAGGAAGTCGCGGGCGTTTCCGGCCTCATCATGACCAAGCTGGACGGCACCGCGCGCGGCGGCATCCTCGTCGCGGCAGCCGAGCAATACGGGTTGCCGATCCACGCCATCGGCGTCGGCGAGAAGATCGACGACCTGCGCCCCTTCAACCCCGACCTGCTTGCGCGGGTGATCGCGGGAATTGCGTGATGACGGATACTACTGCCCCTCTCGACGCCAAGCCCAAGCCAAAGAGCAGTTGGATCAACCTGGCGGTCGATTTCGGACCGCTGCTGATCTTCTTCCTGGCCTATCGCCATTACTCGCCCCCCGGCGACGCGCAGCCGCTGGCGACGGTGGCCGCGGTCATCAAAGGCACCATCGCCTTCATGATCGCCACCGTGATCGCGCTGATCGTCTCGAAATGGCGCCTCGGTCACATCTCGCCGATGCTCTGGCTGACCACGGCGCTGATCCTGGGCTTCGGCGCGCTAACCGTGATCTTCCACGATGCGTTCTGGATCCAGATCAAGCCCACTGCGGTATACCTGATGTTCTCCGGCGCGCTGTTCGTCGGCTTGTGGCGCGGCAAGGCGATGCTCAAGTATCTCCTCCAGTCCGCCTTCGAAGGCCTGAGTGAAGAAGGCTGGCTGAAGCTGTCGCGCAACTGGGCCTGGTTCTTCCTGCTCCTCGCGGTGCTGAACACGGTGCTGGTCTACACCGTGGACTTCAACACCTGGCTGCAGGCGAAAGTCTGGGGCTTCACCGTGATATCGTTCATCTTCACCTTCTCGCAACTGCCGATGGTGCTGAAGCACGGCCTGGGCCAGGATGCGAAAGAAGAAGTGATCGAGAACCCGCCGCACGATTGAGGGTGGGTGTGGGGCTGAGGGCGATTGCCGCCTTCCCCTCCAAACGTGACCTCGGACGAACAAGCGTCGCAAAAGATAACGCAGTCCAAGGCGGGGATCGGATTTCTCGATAACCGGCATCTACAGGTTGCTATTGGCATGCTGTTTGTCGCACCATGACCGCATGGACGATCCTAGTGAAGCCGAAGAGCAAGAGTGGTGCCACAGCGAACGCGCCCGTGTGATCGAACATCTGACCCGCGAAGGCGTGGTGCACGGAGAGGTCGGCGATTGGCCTGCGTTGGCCGTATGTCGCGGTCTGGGCGATCGAGAGCGTGATAAACCCCGGGTGCGTCGGATGGTGGGCCGTCTCCGGCGACCTGCCCACAGACTACACTGGTTGCGGCCCTGAGAGACACCCTCGCGAGGGCCTTCGGGATATTGCCGCCCGTTGGCAGGACGCAGCCGAAAAGTGGAGCGAAAACAAGTCCGTCGAGGGATGGAGCATCGGCACAGCCGAAGACCGGGCTACACTTGCTCCGCTCTTGGCATCGCGGGCAAAAATGCTGCTATCCTTCGCAGCCGATGATGATCTCTGGTTCGAGGAATAGCGCCCACGTTCTGTGGCCACTATCGAGCAGCCATCAGACCGCCCGCCCCTAAATCTCCAACTGGCTGCCCAATTCCACCACGCGGTTGGTGGGCAGGCGGAAGAACTCCATCGCGCTTGCGGCGTTGCGCATCATCCAGGCGAACAGCTTTTCGCGCCAGATCGCCATGCCGGGGCGCTCGGATGCCAGCAGGGTCTGGCGTGAGAGGAAGAAGCTGGTCTTCATCATCTCGAATGGGCCGCCGCAGTTGTCGATATGCGCCAGGGCAACGGGGATGTCGGTTTCTTCCATGAAGCCGTAGCGCAGCGTCATGCGGTAGAAGCCCTGGCCTAGGTCAGAGACGGCGTAGCGCTCGATCGTTTCGATGTAGGGCACGTCCTGCACTTCCACCGTCAGCACCACCACGCGTTCGTGCAGCACCTTGTTGTGCTTGATGTTGTGGAGCAGCGCGGAAGGCACGCCGATGTTGGTGGAGGCCATGAAGATCGCAGTGCCCGGCACGCGCACCGCGCTGCCGTGGGCGCTTTTGGCGAAGACGTTGAGCGGCAACGCCGCCTCGGTCATCCGCGCGCGCATCAGATTGCGGCCCTTGTTCCAAGTCGTCAGCAAAGTGAAGGCGATGCCGCCGATCAGCAGCGGGAACCAGCCGCCGTCGGGTACCTTGGTGGCGTTGGCCGCGAAGTAGGCGCCATCGACGACGAAGAAGATGACGATCACCGGGATCGCCAGCCACAGCTTCCAGCGCCACAGTGCGATCAGCAGCACCGCCATCAGGCACGTGTCGATCAACATCGCCCCGGTCACCGCGATGCCATAAGCGGACGCCAGGTTCGACGAGTTCTGGAACACCAGCACCAGCACGATCACGCCGGTCATCAACGCCCAGTTGACGAACGGTATGTAGATCTGGCCCACCTCGTGCTCGCTGGTGTGGCGGGTGGAAAGCCGGGGGATGAAGCCCAGTTGCATCGCCTGATGGGTGATCGAGAACGCGCCCGATATTACCGCCTGGCTGGCGATGAAGGTGGCGCCGGTCGCCAGGATCACCAGTGGCAGGCGCAGGCTTTCAGGAGCCAGGTGGAAGAACGGGTTGCGCATCGCCTCGGCGGCCATGTCGTCGTCGAGGCCCAGGATCATCGCCGCCTGGCCGAAATAATTGATGAGCAGGCACGGCATGACGAAGCCGAACCACGACAAGCGCATCGGTCCGCGTCCGAAGTGGCCCATGTCCGAATAGAGCGCCTCAGCCCCCGTCACCGCCAGCACGACCGAGCCCAGCGCCAGGAAGCCGAGTATCTTGTCGGTCATGAAAAACTGCACCGCGTACCACGGGTTCAGCGCCACCAGCACATGCGGCATCTGGACCAGGTGATAAATGCCCAGCACTGCCAACACGATGAAATAGACCACCATGACCGGCGCGAACAGCGCGCCGACTTTGGCGGTGCCGTTCTTTTGCAGCACGAACAGGCCGACAAGCAGGATCAGCGCGATCGGCAGTACGAACGGCGTCAGGTTGGCCTGAACGACCGTCAGGCCTTCGACCGCAGACAGCACCGAGACCGCAGGGGTAATCATCGAATCGCCGTAGAACAGCGAAGTCGCGAACACGCCCAGCATCACCAGCAGCCCGCCGTAGCGCGTTTTCTTGATGCCGTGAGAGATCAGCGCGACCAGCGCCAGGCTGCCGCCCTGCCCCTTGTTATCCGCGCGCATCAGGACGCTGACGTACTGGATCGAAACCACCAGGGTCATCGACCAGAAGATCAGGCTGACCACGCCCAGGATATGCAATTCGTCGATCGCCAGCGGATGCGGGCCGACGAAAGTTTCACGGAAAGCATAAATCGGGCTGGTGCCGATGTCGCCGAACACGACGCCCACCGCGCCCAGCGCCAGCTTGGAAATATTGCCGGTGCCGTGGCCGGAACCAGGACCATGCCTAGACGCCAGTGGCGTATCGGCAGTTACGGCATCGCTCACACTCGAAACGGCAGCCGAAGTCGCGTCACTCATCAGGGCGTCCTGTTGTGGACTCGCAGACCATAGGGCGGCTGCGGCAAGGCGTCGCCGTTAGCAGCATGATCCGAGCCAAGCAACGTTACTTAGAAAGCAACGCGTCCCATTCAAGATCAGTTCAAGGAGCCGAAGTTGCAGGCGGCAAAGGGGGTTGTGCCCCCGGTTGCGCTCCGGCTGATGAGCCAGCCTGTTTCTGGGCTGCGATCAGCGCGTCGAGCGCGGCGATCTGGCGGGCCAGCAGCGGCTTCCACTTGGCGTTCGCAGGGGCACGCTCGACCACGCCGGCCCATAAGGCTCGTGCATCGGCGAACTGGCCGTTCTGGACGAAAGCGAGCCCGAGGAAGAACGGCGGCCCTGGCGCATCCGGGTCCGCCAGGGCGGCGCGGCGGTAGGCATAGAGGGTGGGCGCCGTCAGTTGCCCATCGGCGTGGGCGAGCAGCGCGTTGGCCATCGCCAGCCACGCCTCGGAGTTCTTGGGGTCAGCCTCGATCGCGCCGCGCAGCACTTCGGCGGCGGTGCCGTACTGGCCGTGGCGGGCCTGACCGTCAGCGATGACCACCCATTTGTTGGCGTCCGGGATGCCTCGGTTAGAGACTTTCGCGCGCGCTTCCACCATGGCCGCCGCATCGCGACCGGCAGACGGCTCGGACGATTCCTTGGACGTTCCCGACAGGCCGGGCGATCCTTGCAAGGCATAGCCGGCAACGCCCAACAGCAGTGCCGAGGCAATCGCCTCCCACGTCCCGCGCGGGGCCTTGAATACGAAAATCAACAGCGCCAGGCACACCAGCGCCAGCACGATCACGGCCAGCCACGTCATAGCGCCCCTCCCCGCTTGAACCGGCGGCGCAGCAGGACTGCGGCCAGCAGGACCAACGCCACCGGCACTGCGAACAACGGCCAGGTCAGGCTCGATATCTGCGGTGCATAGCTCACGTAATCGCCGTAGCGCTCGATCAGCCAGCGGCGAATCGCCTCGGGATCTTCGCCGTGCGCGATCCTCTCGCGCACCAGCGAGCGCATCGAGCCGGCGATCGGCGCGTCCGAATCGGCAATCGACTGCCCCTGGCACTGCAGGCAGCGCAGCGTCTGCATGAGGTCCATCGCGCGCGCTTCCTTGGCCGGATCGTCAAGCTGGCGATAGGCGTAAGGCGCGGTCGATTGCTCCTCCTGCGCCGCGATCGGCAGCGCGAAGGCCAGCGCCAGCGCGGCGAGGATCAGCCCGAACAGCCGCGTCATGCGCCAGCGTCCTTCAGCTTGCCCATGAGCAGTTCGAGATGCTCGGGCCGGATTTCGCCGATGTGCTGGTAGACGATGCGGCCCTGGCCATCGACCACGTACGTCTCGGGCACCCCGGACGATCCAAGCGCGAGCTGGATCTGGCCGTCGTCGTCGGCACCGATGCGCTGATAGGGATCGCCGTGCTGGTCGAGGAACTGGGTGAGGTTCTGGGCACTGTCGCGCACCGAGATACCCTCGATCGGCACCCCGGCCTTGGCGAGCGCGGCCAGTTGCGGCGCCTCGACCCCGCAAGGGATGCACCAGCTTGCGAAGATGTTGACCAAATGCGGCTTGCCGTTCGCCAGGATCTTGCTGTCCAGCCCCGGACGGCCCGGCAGCGCGGCGGGCAAATTGAACTGCGGCATCGCCTTGCCCACGAGCTGGCTGGTGACGGTCTTGTCCGCCGGCTTGTACAGCGCGATGGCGACCAGCACCACGATCGCGCCGAACAACGCCAACGGCAGCCAGATCGCCCAGCGTGAGGGTTGGGGTGTGGGCGCGCTCATCGCCCCTGCCTTTGCCGCCGATAGGCGATCTTGCCGCGCGCGACGATGCGCTTGAGGTCGGCCAGGACATGCCCGGCGAGCGCCAGCACCCCGCCCAGCGCGATCAGCACGCCGCCCAGCCAGATCAGCGGCACGAACGGCTTCCACCACAAGCGCAACTGCCAGCGATCGGCGCCGCCCTTGCCCGGCGATTCGCCGCCCAGCACCGTGTAAAGCTGGCCGTTCCAGCGCGTCAGCAACGCCGATTCGCTGGTCTGCTGCACCGGCGCCCAGAAGCTGCGCGCTTGCGGCAGCACTTTTTGCACATCACCATCGGCCCCGTACCGCACGAGCAGGCGCGCCTCCAGCGCCGTCCAGTTTGGCCCTGCGACGGGCTCCACCGTATCGAGCTTCACGCTCCACGGCCCCACCTCGGTCACTTCGCCGACCCTCAGCGCGACCAGCTTTTCGACCGAGAAGGCGCTTTCGCTGCTCATCCCGAACAGCGAGACGGCGATGCCGAAATGCGCCGTGACCATTCCCCAGATCGGCAACGGGGTGCGGCGCAAGTTGCGGCCCTTCAGCGGTAACAGGCTGGCCCAGGCCAAGCCCGCTGCCAGCGCAAATCCCAGGAATGGCAGCAGCGCCACCCCGCCGATCGCGAACACGCCAATTCCCACCGCGATGACCAGCATCGCCGGGATCACCAGGTTCTTGCCCACCCGGCTGAACCGGTCCTGCCGCCAGCGCAGCATCGGGCCGACCGCCAGCACCAGGAACATCGGGATCGCGAACAGCGCGCTCATCGGATTGAAGTACGGCGGCCCGACCGAAACCTTGGCGCCCATCGTCTCGGCCACCAGCGGATAGAGCGTCCCGAACAAGACGATGCCCAGGATCGCGGTGAGCATCACGTTGTTGAACACCAGCGCACCTTCGCGGCTGACCACGGCAAAGCGCTCGCCCTCGGTCACGGTGCCCGCCCGCAGGCCGAACAGCAGCAACGCCCCGCCGATGTAGATCGCCAGCAGGGCCAGAATGAAGCTGCCCCGCTCGGGATCGACCGCGAAGGCGTGAACGCTGGTCAGGATGCCCGAGCGCACCAGGAACGTGCCGATCATCGACATCGAGAAGGCGACGACCCCCAGCATCATCGTCCACGCGCGAAGGGCATTGCGCGCCGCCAGAACGCCCGCCGAATGGAGCAGCGCGGTCGCTGCCAGCCACGGCATCAGCGACGCGTTCTCCACCGGGTCCCAGAACCACCAGCCGCCCCAGCCCAGCTCGTAATACGCCCAGTACGAACCCGCGGTGATACCCAGCGTCAGGAAAATCCACGCGCCCAGCACCCAGGGCCGCATCGCGCGGGCGAACGCCGGGCCGACCTCGCGCGTCACCAGCGCGCCGATGGCGAAGCTGAACGCCACCGACAAACCGACGTAGCCCAGGTACAGCGTGGGCGGATGGAACGCGAGGCCGTAGTCCTGCAGCAGCGGGTTGAGGCCATTGCCCTCCACCGGCACCGGATCGAGCCGCTCGAACGGGTTCGAGGCGATAAGCAGGAACGCGTAGAAGCCCAGGCTGACGAAAGCCTGCCCCGCCAGCGTCGCCAGCATCGTCCGCTCGGGGAGGCGGCGTTCGACCAGCCCGACGAAGCCGCCGGCCAGGCCCATCACCGTCACCCACAGCAGCATCGAGCCTTCGTGGTTGCCCCAGGTCGCCGCGATCTTGAAGATCAGCGGCTTCATCGAATGCGAATTGGCCGCGACCAGCTTCACCGACAGGTCAGTGACGGAAAAGACATAGAGCAGGCACGCGAACGCGGTGAGCGCGAGCAAGCCCTGCACCACCGCCACCGGCCGCACGACGCCGGCCATGCTCGCGCCGCGCTCGGTCAGAGCCAGCGCACCGGCCAGCAATTGCAACGCCGCCAGCGCGGCAGCCAACCACAGCGCGGCAAGGCCCAGCTCGGCGATCATCGCGGCCCCACCCTGTTCGATATTGCCATCATTGGGTTTGGGCCACGACTTGCTTGGCTTGTTCCTGCGTCATGTTCTGCATTTCACGCGGCACGTACTTCTCGTCATGCTTGGCGAGCAGGTTGTCGGCCACAAAGGTGCCGCCCTTGGCCATCTTGCCTTCGGCGACCACGCCCGATCCTTCGACGAACAACGACGGGACGATGCCCTTGAACATCACCGGCACCCGCGCCTTGCCGTCCTCGACGATGAAGTCGATCGTCACGCCATCGGCCTGGGTCTTGAGCGAGCCGCGCTCGACCATGCCGCCCAGCCGCACGGCCCGGTCCGCATCGGGCGGATTGGCGACGATCTCACTCGGCACGTAGAAATAGCTCGCCTGGTTGCGCAGCGCCCAAGCCGCCAGCAGCCCGGCGCCGATCAACACCGCCAGGGCAATCAGCAGCAGCACCAATCGCTGATGCTTGGCCTTGAGCGGCGCAGAGGCGGAGCTTCCCGCAACCATTGTCAGCGCTTCCTCGTCTCGTCGCGGCGCTTTTCAGCGCGCTTCATCGTAATCAGTGCCCAGCCGACCATGGCGAGCGTTGCGCCTACGCCGATGGCATACGCTGCAATCACGAAGATCCAGGGGTCCATCGCCTCGCGCATTAGATCGCCTCCCGCATCAGATCGCCTGTCGCATCAAAAGGCCTCGTCGGTCAAAGCACGGCGGCGCAAGCGCGCCTCGGCTTGCTGGTTTGCCAGGATGCCCCGCATCCGTGCCAGCACGACGCCGGCGAAGATCAGCGTAAAGCCCAACATCGCGATCAGCAGCGGCCACAGAAACGATCCCGCCATGGCCGACTTGCCCATGGTGATGCTAGGCGCCTGGTGCTGGCTGTTCCACCAGATCACCGAATAGTGAATGATCGGAATGTTGACCGCGCCTACCAGCCCGAAGATCGCCGGCGCCTTGTTGTCGTCGGCATCGGACGCTTCGGTTGCTTGCGCCAGCGCCATCCAGCCGAAATAGAGGAACAGCAGCACCAGCATACTGGTCAGCCGTCCGTCCCATACCCACCAGGTGCCCCAGGCCGGACGGCCCCACAGCGACCCGGTGATGAGGCAAACGGCAGTGAACATCGCGCCGGGCACCGCACAGGCGCGCGCGGCGATGGCGGACAGCGGATGGCGCCAGACGAGCTGCGCGAAGCTGGCGCTGGCAATGCCGATCCAGCCCGCCATGCCCAGCCACGCGGCGGGAACGTGGAGATAGACGATCCGCACCGTCTCACCCTGCAGACGCTCTGCTGGCGCCACAAACAGGCCCCAGGCGAGCGCGCCAAGCGTCACTACCAGCCCCGCCGCAAGGCAGAGCGGCATCAGCCAACGGGCAATGCGCAGGAATCGGGCGGGATTGGCGAAGCCGTGCATGTCAGCCGCGCTTCTACCGCGCGTTGTCACACTAGCAAGTGGCTCAGATGTAACGGCGGGGCATATAGGGGAAATGGCAAATCGACCGGACCGCCGCGTCGATTGCCTGACCTAGGGAAAAATGGGGCGACCGATGGGGTTCGAACCCACGACCTCCGGTACCACAAACCGGCGCTCTAACCAACTGAGCTACGGTCGCCACACTCGGCATTCCGGGCCTGACGGGCCGGTGCCGGTTCCTTTCGCAAGACGACGCCAAAGCGCCATCACTGCGGAGGCGCCCCTTTGCACACGAGGCGCAGGTTGCAAAGCGAAAAAATTCTGACGCCCTCGCCGCCAGCGCATTTTCCCCGGCACGCCGGGCCGCTAAACGAGGCGCATCATGGATGGACCCGGCGAATCATCGGCTGCGCACTTGCTCTCTTTGCCGGGCGTGCAGCGCTTCCCCTCCTCGCGGCTGGACTTGTTCATCGTGAAGGATTTTCTGAGCGCGCCGGAATGCGAAGAACTGGTGGCGCTGATCGAGGCGGAGCACCGCCCTTCCACGATCGCCGACTTCACCGGTGACGATGCCTTTCGCACCAGTTCGACGTGCGACCTCTCGGCCCAGGTTCCGGCGGTGGCGGATCTGGCGGCCAAGCTGGCGCGGCTGTCGGGAATCGATCCGGCCCACGCCGAACCCTTGCAGGGCCAGCGCTACGAAGTGGGGCAGCAGTTCAAGGCGCATACCGATACGTTCGAGCCAGGCACCGCCGACTACCAGCGGTACTGCTCTGCCTCAGGCCAACGGACCTGGACCTTCATGGTCTACCTGAACGAAGTCGATGCCGGCGGTGCGACTCGGTTTCGCGAGATCGACAAGCTGATCCAGCCCGAACGCGGAAAGCTGGTCGCCTGGAACAATCGCAAGCCGGACCGCCAGCCCAACCCGGCGACGCTTCACCACGCGATGAAAGTGCGCCGGGGCCGCAAGTACGTCATCACCCAGTGGTATCGCGAGCGCCCCTGGGTTTAGCTGGGAGCTGAGCGAGTATTACTGCGGCTTGGCGGGAAACCCTTTATTCGCCAGCCATTCGCCATCGACGTTGAGTTCGGCAATGCGACCAACGCAGTGCCCCACCGCTCTGGATTGCTTCGCTGCGCTCGCAATGACGATGGAAAACGTGGGACTACAGGCCGCTGGCACTCATTCCCCACCAATGTTCGTCATTGCGAGCGCAGCGAAGCAATCCAGGGCTGCATAAACCGCCCTGGATTGCCGCGCCGCTTTTGGCGGCTCGCAATGACGAAGGATGAGCAGATGCGTTTTCATCAACGCATCTTGGCCTTACTTTGGCTTGGCGATCACGGCACAGGCCAGGCGATCACCGGCATTGCCGGCGGGTTGGCTGGTGTAGTCGTCGGGCTTGGCATGGATCACCAGCGCGGTGCCATCGGCATCGAACACCGACATCGCGCCAGGGGTCAGAGTCACCCCGGTGTTGAGCACTTGCCCCTTGAGCACGCCGTCCGCGCCGACATGCTGGTTGGGCATGTCACCGCCATGTGGGCCGCCCATGGTCATCAGGCCGTGCTTGTGCCCGGTGGCGAAGTGGCCGCCCGACGTGGTGAACTTCTGCGCTGGATCGCAGATGCCCTTTTCGTGGAAATGGAAGCCGTGATCCCCTTCGGGCAACCCCTTGATGTCGGTGGTGACCAGCACGCCTGCCGGCGTCTGCTGGACCATGACCATGCCGATCGTCTTGCCGGTGATATCGATCACATCGGCGTGGATCATCGGCGCGTCGGCCGCCATCGCGGGCACGGCAACCTGAGCGCCCAGAGCCAGGGCAGCAACAGCAAACGGACGGAACGATCGCATCATCAGGTCTCTCCAATAGCGGGCAGGACACACCTGCCTGATCGCGATAAGCCGACGAACGCGCTAATGTTCCGCTAACCGCACCTTATCGACACCTTATTGCAGCAGATCGCGCGCCTTGCATAGACGCCTCGCTCCTCACGCGCGGAACCTGCAACGCAAAAGGGCGGCCCCGCAGGACCGCCCTCTTTCATCTCTCGATGGCGCTTTTCGCTTACTTCTTGGTGAGCGAAAGGCCGCCGAAACGCTTGTTGAACTGAGCCACGCGGCCACCGTCCTGCAGTTGCGCCTTGCCGCCGGTCCAGGCCGGGTGCGAAGTGGGATCGATGTCCAGAACCAGCGTATCGCCTTCCTTGCCCCAGGTGGAGCGCGTCTGGAAGGTGCTGCCGTCGGTCATCTGAACCGTGATCGTGTGGTAGTCGGGATGCGTATCGGCCTTCATCGTTCTGTCTCTCTGCATGCGGCCGGTTCCAACCGGCCTGCCGGGAAAGGCGCGCGCTTACAGCGGTGCGCCCGGAAATGCAAGCGCCTCAACTATCCGCGATCATCGCTGTGAAGTTGACTTCGCACGTCACCTTGTCGCCGATCGAGGCCTTGCCCCAGAACTTGCAGACCCGCGACCGCTTCTGAACGAAGCCGGCACGCAAGTCGAGCAAGTGGCCGGGTGTGACCGGGCTACGGAACTTGGCTTCCTCTATCGCCATGAAATACACGAGCTTACCGGTTCCGGCGAGCCCGAGGCTTTCGATGGCGAGGATACCCGCCGCCTGTGCCAGCGCCTCGATCTGAAGGACGCCGGGCATGATCGGACGGCCAGGGAAATGCCCCTGGAAGAACCCCTCGTTAAAGCTCACCGCCTTAACCGCGTGGATCTCCTCCTCAGAGATCGTTTCCACGCGGTCGACCAGCAACATCGGATACCGATGCGGCAAAGCCGCGAGAATCTTCGCCGTGTCGTAAACCGGCGCCGTAACGTCGCTCATGTCCTAAGCCCCGTCAGCGCGTGGATCAACGACCGCCGGTGGCGGGTTGCTGAGCCTGCTGCTGGGCCTGCTGTTCGCGCTGCTGACGCGGGACCCAACCAGCGGGCGGCACCAACTGCGCGGCAGGCAGCAAGGTGTTGAGCTCGTTCAGGATGTCCTGGTTGAGATTGTACGCACCGCCGTTGACCGCCAAGATGGCATCGGGCGAGATCAGGATCGAGACGCGGCGCTTGCGCATGCCGGCCTTGACCGCATCGTTCAGCTTGTCTTCGATCTGCTCGGTGACATAGGCCTGCGACAGCGACACCGGCTGCAGGATGCGCTGCAGTTCCGCACGACCGCTTTCCTGCAACTGCTGAACCGCAACGGCCTGCTGCTGCAACTGCGCGTCGGCCACCTTGCCGCCTGCACGGTCGGCGTTGAACTTGTCGACCAGCGGCTTGATCTGGGCATTGAGCGCGTCGCTGCGGCTCTTCGCCTGGTCGTACTGCGCCTTGTAGGTGGTCTGGCGCTGGGTCTCGGCAGCCTTGAAGGCGTTCGAATTGGCGATGATCGCATCGAAGCTGGCAACACCCAGGCCCGGGATCACGGCGCCGCCATCGGCAGCGGCGGGAGCGGCGGCTGCGGCAGGCGCGGCCTCCTTCTTGGCGGCGAATGCCGGCTGGCCGGCGATGAGCGCCAGCGTGAGAGCAGCAACGGCAGTGACGGTCTTGCTGAGGGTCTTCATTAGAATTGCGTTCCCACGTTGAAGGTGAATGCCTTGGTGTCGTCACCCTCGCGCTTGAGGATGATTTTAGAAAAGTCGATGCGGAACGGACCGAACGGCGAGTTCCAGTTCACGCCGATACCCACCGCGACGCGCGGCAGCCAGGTGTCGCCGACGTAGTATTCTTCGAACTGATAAGCGTAACTGCCCGTTGCGGTATTCGCCACGCCATTTGACGTTGCTGACGTCGTCGTCGTCGTTGAATCGGTGCCGTCCGAATTCTTTACGTAATAGGTAGGAATACAGCCGGTGGTGCAATGATCGAGATTTGGCTTCTTAGTGCCCCAAACCGAGCCGATGTCCGCGAAGATCGAGGGCCGCAAGCCCATTTCCGCCGCGCCCGCGCCCAGCGGGATCGTCATTTCGGCGCGGCCCATATAGTAGTAATTGCCGCCCAGAGCATCATCGCTCCAGTTGTCCTTGTCGGTAGACTCTACGCCGTCGACATAGTTTTTGCGGATCACGCGTGGGCCGATGCCACGGATTGCGAAACCACGGATCTGAGGCTCACCCAGGAAGAAGCGGTCGGTAAGACGCACGTCCTGGCCGCCCCAGCCGGTGATTGCCCCGCCCTCGCCCGAAAGCGAGAAGATGAAGCCCTTGCCCAGGTTGAAGTATTGCGTCGCCTTGACGCTGACGCGGGCGTACTTCACGTCGCCGCCAAGACCTGCAACGTCACCGCTCAACGTCGCGGTAAAGCCGCGGGTAGGCCGCATGCGGTTATCGAGCTTGTCATAGATCAACGACGAGCCGACGATCGAACTGAGACGCTTGCCGATCGCTTCGCACAAATAGGTTCCGGCCAGGATTGGATCGCACTGGGACGTACCATTGACGCGTGTCGAATAGTACGTGTCCTTGTCCAGGCTCACTTCGTCGTAGTTGAGTGTGTAGCGGAATATCGTGGTGAGATATTCGGTCAACGGCACGCCCAAGCGGACTTGCATACCGGTCGTGGCCTGCTCGTACGTCTTGTTGTTGTCCGAGTTGTAGTACGCGTTGTTGTAGTCGCGGCGGTAGAGATCGACGCCCAGCGACATGTTCTTGTTGAACAAATACGGCTCGACGAAGCTGCCTTCGACGCTCTTGGAATATTGCGAAATGCTGCCCGAGATGCCCACCGTCTGGCCCCGACCGCGGAAGTTGCGCTGGCGGATAGACGCTTGGAAAATGAAGCTCTCCAAGCTGGAGAAACCGGCGGACAACTGAAGTTCGCCGGTCGGCTTTTCTTCCACGTTGGCCTCGAGGATCACGCGATCTTCTGCACTGCCCGGCTTCTGCTCGACCTCGAACTTCTCCTGGAAGTAGCCGAGCGACTTGATGCGGTTGGTCGAGCGCTTGACCTGCAGCGAGTTGAAGGCGTCACCTTCTGCCAGACGGAACTCGCGGCGGATCACCTTGTCCTGCGTCAGCGTATTTCCGTTTATGTCGATCTTCTCGACATAAACGCGCGGCGCTTCCTGGATGATGAAGGTCAACCCCATGGTGAGGTTGTCCTTGTCGCGGTCATAGCGCGGACGCACGTCGGCGAAGGCGTAGCCCGCGGTGCCGGCGACCTCGTTGAGGCTGTCGATCGTATCCTCGACCTGCTTGGCGTTGTACCAATCACCCTTCTTCATCGGCAGGGTCTTGGCCATCTTTTCGCCGTCGAAGTCACGCAACTGGCTTTCGACCTTCACGTCACCGAACTTGTAACGCTTACCTTCCTCCACCACATACGTGATGATGAAGTCCTTCTTGTCCGGCGTCAGTTCGGCCACGGCGGATACGACGCGGAAATCGGCATAGCCCTGCGTCAGATAGAACTGCCGCAGCTTCTGTTGGTCGAAGGCCATACGATCGGGATCATAGCTGGTGCCCGAGCTGAAAATGCGCTTGAGGCTGGCCTGCTTGGTCATCATCTGGCCGCGCAGTTCGCCGTCGGAGAAGTGCGCGTTGCCGATGATGTTGATCTGGCGGACCTTCGATTTATCACCCTCGGTGATCTCGAAGACGATATCGACACGGTTCTGGTCGAGCGACACCATCTTGGGCTCGACCGTGGCGGCATAGCGGCCCTGGCGCTTGTACAGTTCGATAATGCGGGCGACATCCGCGCGAACCTTGGATCGGGTGAAAATCTGGCGCGGCGAGACCTTGATCTCGGGAAGGATCTTGTCGTCCTTGATGCGCTTGTTGCCTTCGAGGATGATTCGGTTGACGACCGGGTTCTCCTGAACCTGAATCGTGACCACGCCACCTTCATTGGTGACTTGCACGTCTTTGAACAATTCCGTCGCGTAGAGGTCCTTCAAGGCGCCATCGGCATCGGCCTTCGTGTAGACCTGGCCTGGGCGCAGCTTGATGTAGGACAGCACCGTTTGCGGCTCGAGCCGTTCGGCACCCTTGACCAGCAACGTCTGGATGGTCGGGCCCTCGACCACGGGCGCGGTCGGCGCAGCAGCGGGCGTCGATACCGCGGTAGCTGCGGGTTTCTTGGCCGAAGCTTTGACAGCGGGTGCTTTGTCAGCAGGTGCCGTCGTAGTGGATTGGGCCTGCGCCACTGCTGGCGCACCCGTGAGGATCGTGGTCCCCATAAGCAGCGCTGCCAGGTGCGAGGCGCGGCGTTCGTCAGTGCGGCGAACCATTTCCCATCCAATCATTATACGTAAAATCCCGTAGCCGCTTTCGCGATATAAACAGACCACCTTGGCCGATCGACCGAGGGGCACGCACCAAACCCCTCAGGCAATCGCAGCCATCTGCCCGATGGAGCGCCTCCAATCAAGCAGCCAAAAAACGGCAACATTGTGAATGCTGGCAAATTCTCCAGGCTATCCCCCGAAAAGCGGGAGCGAAGCCAGATCGTTTAAGGTGACAAACACCATGAGCGCGAGCACCAGCAACACGCCTGTTCGGACCGCCCATTCCTGACTTCGCACGCCCAGCGGTTTGCGGCGAACGAATTCCGCCGCATAAAACGCCAGATGACCGCCGTCTAAGCCCGGAATTGGCAGTAAGTTGATGAATGCCAAGTTAATCGATATCATCGCTACGAAGCCCACAAAGGCCTCCCAGCCCATCGAAAACGCCTCGCCGGAATATTTGGCGATCTTGATCGGACCGCCTAGTTCCTTGACCGAGCGGTCGCCCACTACGATCTGCTTGATGCCCGTGACGATCGTGCCCATGGCCTTGAAGCTCTCGTCGAAACCCAGCCCGATCGCGCGAACCGGCCCAACTTGCTCGAACCGCCCGTTCCGCACGCCGATCTGACCCACCTTCTGGGTCCGACCTTGCTCGTCAGTGATCGTGCCTTGGCCAATCCGTACCGGGATCGTGCGGACTTGCCCGTTGCGCTGGACTTGCAGGTCTACCACACGACCAGGGTTGGGCCGGATGAGCCGGGGAATGTCATCGAAACCTGTCACGGGGACGCCGCTTACCGCGACGATCCTGTCACCTATCTCGATACCTGCTTTTTCGGCCGGTGAACCGCCCGCAAACCCGCCCACCACGGCCGGCACCATTTCCACACCCAAATCGCCGACTTTGGCTTTGTTGCCAAAGCGATCACTCAGTTCTCTCGACGCTAGGGTGACTGGCAGCACCACCGTGCGACCATCCCGATCGACCGCCACCGACAGCGTCTTGCCGGGAAAATAGATCGTGTGGCCACTGACGTCGAAAGCGCCGGTAATCTTTTCACCATCGATCGCACGGATACGATCACCGATCTGCAAGCCGGCCTTCTGAGCCGGCGAATTCGCGGAAAAGCCGCTGATCTCGGCATCTGCGACGACACGACCATACACGCCGTAGAAAGCGGCAAAGATAGCGACGCACAACAGCAGGTTGGTCATCGGCCCGGCGAGAACGATCAGCGCGCGTTGCCACAAGGGCTTGGCGTGGAAGGTTTGCGCCCGCTCCTGCGGGGTCAGGCCATCATCGGCCGCGCTCGGCGCGCTGGCCGGGTTCATGTCGCCGGCGAACTGGACATAGCCCCCCAAGGGGAGCGCCGACAGCTTCCAGCGCGTACCCCGCCGATCGGTCCAGCCCACAAGTTCCTTGCCGAAGCCGATGGAAAAGGCGTCCGCCTTCACCCCAAATAAACGACCGACGAGATAATGGCCCAGTTCATGAATCAGAACCAGCGGCCCCAGAACGAGCAGAAAGGCGAAGATCGTAATCAGCAGGCTGGGTGATCCGGTCAAATCAGGTTCCTAGGCGCCTTCGGTCAATAACCGGGCGCGGATGCGCGCTTCACCATCGATATCGAGGATGTCGGACAAGCACGTGGGGGGCGGCGGAGCGTAGGCAGCAAGCACATCTGCTACGTGTGCAGCAATCTGGGTGAACGCAATCTGTCCATCCAGGAACGCGGCAACCGCAATTTCGTTCGCCGCATTGAGAACGGCGGGGATTGCGCCTCCTGCCTGCGCCGCTTCGCGCGCGATGCGAGTAGCAGGAAAGCGTTCTTCGTCCGGCTGGCGGAAGGTAAGTTCACCGATAGTCGCCAGATCGAGCGGATCGCACGGCGTATCCATCCGGCGCGGCCAAGCCAGCGCCGAGGCGATCGGAACCCGCATGTCAGAAGGACCAAGTTGGGCCAATGTAGACCCGTCACGATATTCGACCATCGAGTGAACGATCGACTGCGGATGGACGATGATCCGCAGCTTATCGAGCCCGACCGGGAACAAGTGGTGCGCCTCGATCAGTTCGAGGCCCTTGTTGAACATCGTCGCCGAATCGACGCTGATCTTGGCGCCCATGCTCCAGTTGGGATGGCGCACAGCCTCTGCGGGGGTAGCTGCGGCCAGGCGCTCCCACGACCAGTCGCGGAAGGGTCCACCGCTGGCGGTCAGAGTGATCCAGCGTACATCGGCAAGATCGCTACCGGCCAAGCACTGGAAGATCGCATTGTGCTCCGAATCGACCGGCAGCAAGGTGGCACCGTGTCGATGCACGGCGGCAGTCATGACCTGGCCTGCGGAAACCAACGCTTCCTTGTTGGCCAGCGCGATAACACCGCCCTGCTCGATTGCGGCCATCGTCGGTGCCAGGCCAGCACAACCGACGATCGCTGCCAGGGTCACGTCCGCGCCTCGCGCCGCCGCCTCAATGAGAGCCCCGGGGCCGCTAGCGGTCTCGATGCCGGTGCCAGCGAGCGCATCGCGTAGTTGAGGCAAGTAGCGCTCATCCGCGATCACCGCGACTTCCGGCTGAAACTCGCGCGCGAGGCGGGCCAGAGCATCGACATTGGCATGGGCAGTCAGCGCGACGATGTGCCACTGATCACGGCTGCGGCGAACGAGATCGAGCGTCGAGCTGCCAACCGATCCAGTTGCGCCCAGCACGGAAAGCGACCGTCGATCGAGATTCAGTCCCAAGCTCATCGCGGCTGGAACAGCAACATCAGGGCCAGTACGAACAGCACTGCCAGCAGCCCATCGACCCGGTCAAAAAAGCCGCCGTGCCCCGGAATAAGGTTGCCCGAATCCTTCGCGTTGGCCCGGCGCTTCATCCAGCTTTCGAAAAAGTCGCCGGCCTGCGCGCAGCAAGCAAGGAGAATGCCAGTCATGATACATGTAGCGAGCACCGCAACCGGGCTGGCTGTGAGATACCAGCAAGGCTGTGCGCCCAAGCACGAAGCGCGATCGGCAGCAACACCCGCCCCGGTGAACGAGATCGCCCCTTCTCGCCAAAGCAACGCGGTACCGAACAGCGCCAGCGTCGCGCCCAACACGCCGCCCAGCAACCCTGACCACGTCTTGGAAGGACTGATGGATGGCGCGATTTTCGGCCCGCCCAGCGTCCGCCCGGTAAAATAAGCCCCAACGTCCACCGCGATCACGCACACAAGGACAGTCAGCAGCGGCATCAGCGTGAACGCCGCGTTGTGCAGGAACAACAGCATCGCTGCGCCTGTCCCCACATAGAGCATCCCGGCGAAATTCCAGAAACCGCGCTCCGCCGGATTGGTTGTAGCGGACCTGGAGAGGCGTACCCACTCCCACAACACGCCCACGGCCACGGCGCAGACAAATGCTGTCCATACTGCACCCCCTAGCCATACCGCGGTTCCGGCGACGGCCAGCATGACCACGGCCGAGGCCGTGCGAATACCAAGATCGGATTTTGCCGCCATCAACTCACCACCGGGGAGTGCCGAAATCTATCTGCCGCCATAGCGACGATCCCGGACGGTGAATTCCTCCAGCGCTTCACGTAGGTGATCGGCGGAAAAATCCGGCCAGAGCACATCGGTGAAGACCATTTCGGCATAGGCAGCCTGCCACAACAGGAAGTTCGACAAGCGAACTTCGCCCGAGGTGCGGATGAGCAAATCGAGCGGCGGCAAGTCGGCAGTGTCGAGCTCTGCTGCGATCGCATCAGGCGTAATCGGCCCTTTTACCGCCGCCTTGGCAGCGGCGCGGGCAATCTCGTCCTGCGAGCCGTAATTGAGCGCGATCACCAGCGTCGTACCGCTGTTACCCGCCGTTCGCGCCACTGCACCTTCGATCAGTTCGACAACATCGGGCTTGAACGCCTTGTAATCGCCTATGATCTTGAGGCGCACTCCAGCTCCTGCAAACTCGTCGAGATCGGACAGGATGAAGCGCTTCATAAGCCCCATCAGGTCCGAAATTTCGTCTTCAGGCCGACGCCAGTTCTCGGTAGAGAAGGCATAGAGCGTGAGGGCTTCCAGCCCCAGTTCGCGCGCGCCACGTACGACCCGGCGCACAGCCTCTACCCCGCGCTGATGCCCCAAGGCGCGCGGCAGGTGACGCTTCTTGGCCCACCGACCGTTGCCATCCATGATGATGGCAACGTGGCGGGCGGCGCTAGGTTGGGCGGCAAGTTTGGGTTTAGCCATCAATTTCCCCCACAGCGAAGCAGACCTGCCTCACTTGCCGAGGATTTCCTTTTCCTTGCGACCGAATTCCTCGTCGAGCGCCTTGATAACCTCGTCGGTCAGCTTCTGGACTTCGGTTTCGCTACGCTTGCGCTGATCCTCGGAGATTTCTTTCTTGTTCTCGTCGGCCTTGAGCGCTTCCATGCCATCGCGGCGCACGTTGCGGATCGCGACACGCGCCTTTTCAGCATACTGGCTCGCGAGCTTCGCCAGTTCCTTGCGGCGCTCCTCGGTCAGATCCGGGATCGGCAGACGCAGGGTGTTGCCATCATTGATCGGGTTCAGGCCCAGACCCGCCGAGCGGATCGCCTTCTCTACCGGACCGATATTGTTCTTGTCCCACACCTGGACCGAAAGCATGCGCGGCTCGGGCGCAGAGATCGTCGCGACCTGGGTGATCGGCGTCATCGCGCCGTAGACTTGCACCTGGACCGGCTCCAGCAACGCGGTATTGGCGCGGCCCGTGCGCAGGCCGGCGAGATCGTGCTTGAGCGAATCCACTGCACCGCGCATGCGGCGTTCGAGATCGGCCTTGTCGTACTTGGCCATGATTCAGGCTCCCTTTTGAACGACCGTCTTGGTGCCGCCGCCTGCCAGCACCTGGGCAAGATTGCCCTGCTCGCGGATGGAAAACACAACGATCGGAATGTTGTTGTCGCGGCAAAGCGCCACGGCAGAAGCGTCCATCACCTTCAGGTTATTGGCGAGGACCGTGTCGTAATCTATCGTTTCATAACGCGTGGCGCCCGAATTGGTCTTCGGATCGCTATCATAGACGCCATCGACGCTGGTTCCCTTGAGGAGCGCGTCGCACTGCATCTCTGCGGCGCGCAGGGCAGCGCCGGAATCGGTGGTGAAGTACGGCGCGCCAACACCGGCGGCGAAGATCACAACGCGGCCCTTCTCCAGATGACGTTCCGCGCGGCGGCGGATCACCGGCTCACAGATCTGGTCCATCTGCACCGCCGACTGAACGCGGGTGTGGACGCCAAGCTGCTCCAGCGCGTTCTGCATCGCCAGCGCATTCATCACTGTCGCCAGCATGCCCATGTAGTCGGCCTGCGCCCGGTCCATCCCGCGCGCCGCACCGGCCATGCCTCGAAAAATATTGCCGCCGCCGATGACGAGGCAGATTTCGAGGCCGGTTTCCTTGGCAGCTTTTACTTCCTTCGCCATTTCCGAAACGAAAGCCGGATCGATCCCGAACTGCTGGCTCCCCATCAAGACCTCGCCCGACAGTTTGAGCAAGACGCGTTTGTAGGGGGAGGATGACATGCCGCTGGGTCTCCTGGGAACGGGGAATGGCCCGGCTTTAGGAGGAGGAGCGCGGATTGCCAAGGGGTAGGCGTGGCCGATCTTGTGCCGAGTGACACGTGCGGGATTACCGGTCTAAGCTCGTGCATGACCTTAACCGATGCCTCGCGCGAATTACGATCGACCCGCCGCCTGATGTGGCTGACCGTGATCTGGGCTTTCGGCCTGCTGATTTCAGGCCTGGCACCCTATGATCGCGCTACGTGGTGGATGGAAGTGGCGCCCGTTTTGATAGTGCTGCCCATCCTTTGGGCCACGCGCCGCCAGGGCTTGACCGACCTCGCCTTGGCATTGATTTGCGCCCACGGCCTCGTGCTGATGCTGGGAGGGGCCTATACTTACGCCCGCGTGCCGTTGGGTTTCCAGGTGCAGGAATGGCTCGACCTCGCACGAAACCCCTACGACCGGTTCGGACACATGTTCCAGGGCCTAACCCCTGCTATCGTATTTCGCGAATTGCTGGTTCGCTATGTAGGCATGAAGCCAGGCACTTTGACGAGCCTATTGGTCGTCGCGTGCTGCCTTGCAATCAGTGCAAGCTATGAGCTGATCGAATTTGGCGCCGCGATGGCGCTGGGCCAAGGCGCGGACGAATTCCTGGGGACGCAAGGCGATCCTTGGGACACGCAGTGGGACATGCTGATGTGCCTGATGGGTGCGGTAGGTGGCTTGGTCCTCCTTTCGCACCTGCACGACCGCCAGATGCAAAGCCTCAACCGCCGTTAACCTCGAACCCAACGAAGACGGGCCGGAAAGCTTTCGCTCCCCGGCCCGTCTTGTTCGTTTCCCGAAGGACGCGGCTGAGATCAGCCCGCGACTGCGGCAGCCACTTCGGCTGCGAAGTCGGTGACTTCCTTCTCGATGCCTTCGCCCAACTGGAAGCGGACGTAGTCCTTGAGGACGATCTTGGCGCCTGCTTCCTTGCCGGCCGCGTCGACGACCTGCTGGATCGGGGTCTTGTTATCCATGACGAACACCTGCGACAGCAGGGCGTTGTCCTTGGCGTACTTGGCGATCGCGCCATCGACCATCTTGGCCTGAACGGCTTCGGGCTTGCCCGATTCCGATGCCTTTTCCTGGGCGATCTTGCGCTCACGCTCGATCAGCTCGGCGTCGAGATCGTCAGCGGTCAACGCCAGCGGGAAGGCAGCGGCGATGTGCATCGCAATCTGCTTGCCCAGAGCTTCCAAAGCTGCTGCCGGAGCTTCTGATTCAAGCGCGACGAGCACGCCGATCTTGCCAAGGTTGGGGGCAGCAGCGTTGTGCATGTAAGGCACCACGAGACCCGCCGACACTTCGACCGTCTTCATACGGCGGACCTGCTGGTTTTCGCCAATGGTCGCCACGTTGTTGGTCAGCGCGTCGCCCACGGTGCCACCGCCCGGATAGGCAGCGGCCTTGAGCGCTTCAACGTCGTCACCGGCCACGCCGAGCGCGACTTCGGTGGTCTTGCGCACGAAGTCCTGGAACTGGTCGTTCTTGGCGACGAAATCGGTCTCGGAGTTGACCTCGACGGCAACACCCTTGTTGCCGGCCACGGAAACGCCGACCAGGCCTTCCGCCGCGGTGCGGCTGGACTTCTTGGCGGCAGCGGCCAGGCCACGAGCGCGCAGCGCATCGACGGCGGCTTCGAGATCGCCGTTGGTCTCGTCGAGAGCCTTCTTGCAATCCATCATGCCGGCGCCAGTGCGCTCACGCAGGTTCTTCACGTCAGCGGCGGTGTAAGCCATCGCTCAATCCTTTTGCTTGGGTAGGCCGGAATATCCGGCCTTTGAAATGGGTGCGCGCCAGGCCCACTGGACCCGGCGCGCGACAATTCCATGACGAAAGTGTCGTCGTGCCGGACGCTTAGGCCTCGGTGGGCTCGGCGACGGCTTCTTCGGCGACCGGCTCGTCGAACGCGCCGATGTCGGCACCGCTATCGATCACGGCTTCACGGCCGCCCTTGGTCGCTGCCTTGGCGATCGCATCGCAGTACAGGCGAACCGCACGGCTGGCGTCGTCGTTGCCCGGGATCGGGAACGAGATGCCCTGCGGGTTGACGTTGGTGTCGAGCACGGCGACGACCGGGATGCCAAGAACGTTGGCTTCCTTGATCGCCAGCTCTTCCTTGTTGGCGTCGATCACGAACATCACGTCCGGGATGCCGCCCATGTCGCGGATACCGCCCAACGACAGCTCAAGCTTGTCACGCTCACGCGTGAGCTGAAGCACTTCCTTCTTGGTGAGACCAGCCGTGTCACCAGCAAGCTGCTCTTCCAACGCCTTGAAGCGCTTGATCGAGCCCGAGATGGTCTTCCAGTTGGTGAGCATGCCGCCCAGCCAGCGGTGGTTGACGAAGTGCTGGCCGCAAGCGCGCGCGGCCTGAGCGATCGGCTCCTGCGCCTGGCGCTTGGTGCCAACGAACAGAACCTTGCCGCCGGCCTGAACCGTCGACTGCACGAATTCGAGAGCGCGCGCGAACAGCGGCACGGTCTGCGACAGATCGATGATGTGGATGCCGTTGCGGGCGCCGAAAATGTACGGCTTCATCCGCGGGTTCCAGCGGTGGGTCTGGTGACCGAAGTGGGCACCGGCTTCGATAAGCTGAGTCATGGTGACGACGGGAGCCGCCATAGGTAATTCCTTTCCGGTTGAACCTCTGGAAGGCAGGAACCGTGCGGATGTCCGAAGACCTGGCCCGCTGCGGCACCGGTATGAGCGCCTTCCATGTGGAGTTGCCTATGCGATTCGGATCGGAAATCGACCTTCTCGTATAGGCGGTGCCGCCCTTACCCCCATCGCTCCGCGAAATCCAGCGGCAATTCGTCGCATCCGGCGCGCAATCCGGCGCGCAACGCCGGTTTGGCCACGGCAAACCGTGAACCGCCTGGAAACTCACCTGCCCCGCCAGCCTTTGAAGTATAATTCCTGAACATATTTTAACAGCCGAGACGGCTATTGTGCTTTGCGGAGGGCCACTTCGCATTCGTTTTAGATAGGAGGCTGGGTCATGACTCTCGTTGCATCTACCTTGTTCCTCATCGCCAGTGTCGCGGCGGTGATCGCTATATTGCACACCGTGCGAAGCGCCCTTCCCGCCATACGCGGCCTAAAAGCTCAACTGGCCGGCAACATAAGCGAGGGTGCGATTACGGTGACAACGATGGAAACGCGCGACGCCCCGGACTGCGAACCCGCCAAGGTAAGCCCGTTGCGCCATCGCGGGCAAACGCGGCCCAAACCCGTTACCCATCGGCTGCATCATTTCGCAGGGGTTGTACGCGCCGCGTGAGGCGCCATCCCTACCTCTCCGCCCCAGTTCCCCCTCTACAAGGCCGGCGATCCTCGTGCAGGATTGTCGGCCTTTTGTTTTGGCGCTTGACATGAATGGAACAAAGAGAGAACTACGACAGCAAGGAACATCTGCAGAACATTGATTCTTTTTCCACAAGCTGTCCACACCCTTGTTCGTGTTCGTGGACGCTGCATTTCGAAAGGACCGAACATGACTGCGTTCGCTGCCAGCCTCTTCGTGTTTGCTGCGTTTACATCGGGCTGGGCAATCGTCGCTAGCTGGCTACGCTTTGGGGCAAGCGTGAAGGCGCTTCCAGCCCAGCTTTCCGCCTGCCCGCGAGAGCTCGTGGTTCACTGGCGAAGCGTCGAGCGGACTTGGCCCCTCTCGCCCATCCCGGTTGAAAGCACCCCTTCGCGGGTCGTTCGCTTGGCGCCGGGGCTTGAGTGGCCTCAGTCGGAAGCCAGTTCGCTACCACTCGCCGCTTGAGCGTTCTGTCGCTTGGTCTTGCCGTAAGCAATCAGGCCGACCGGAATCAGCGCGATATACACCAGGGTAATCGCAACCAGCGTCATCCAGGGCTCGGTTAGCAACGCGGCCATCGTCAGGCCCACCAAGGCGATGACCCCCAGCCGCAGATGCGCGGGAGGCCGCAACCGCGACCAGCCCAACGTGGGAACGCTGGAGATCATCAGGAACGCATTGAGCACCATCCACAAGCTCACCGCGCGCGGATCGGCAAACACGGGATTGCCGGTGACAATCCACAAGTACATCGGCAGGAACGCCAGCCCGGCACCCAGCGGAGCGGGAACGCCGGTCAGGAAGCCGGCTGCCTTGTGCGGCTGTTCCAGCATGTCGAGCCGCGCGTTAAACCGCGCCAGGCGAAGGACGCAGCAAATTGCAAAGGCCAGCGCTGCGATCCAGCCAAGGCTGGGTATCTGGTTCAAGGTCCACAGATACACGATCAGGGCCGGAGCGACGCCGAACGAAATCGAATCGGCCAAACTGTCGAGCTCCGCCCCGAATCGCGTCTGTGCTTTGAGCAGCCGCGCGGCGCGTCCGTCGATCCCATCAAGCAGGCCTGCGAGAATCACCGCCTGAACCGCCTTGGGGTAATCCCCAGCGATGGCGAAGCGAATGCCGGTCAGCCCCGAACATAAGGCCGCAGCGGTAATCGCGTTGGGCACGAATGCGCGAACGGACAGTCCGGCAGCCAACCGACGGCGCGGCTCAGGCTCGAATTCGGGAACCTGATCCATCAAGTGGCGCGTGCCGCTCGAAGAATCAGGCGGTTCGGACCGATCGGTCTCACTGCCAAAATCGCCGCGAACATCATTGGGCCACGCCTTCGATCAGCGGGCTGTCGCCGATTTCGGCCAGCACGGTTTCGCCCGCGATAATCTTCTGGCCCATAAGCACGCGCGGCTCGGTACCGGCGGGCAGATAGACATCCACGCGGCTGCCGAAGCGGATCAGGCCGATGCGCTGGCCGGCGGCAATGATGTCACCTGGTTTCACGAACGGCACGATGCGACGCGCGACCAGGCCGGCAATCTGTGTGAAGCAGATGCGCTGCCCGTCGGCGCGCTCGATCAGAAGGTGCTGACGCTCGTTCTCTTCGCTCGCTTTATCCAGATCGGCGTTCACGAACTTGCCGGGAATGTAGATCACGCGCTTCACGGTGCCAGCGATCGGCGAGCGATTGATGTGAACATCGAACACCGACATGAAGATCGAGATGCGCGTAACCGGCTCGCTCGACAGCGGGGCAACGCCCGTGCCATCGTCCATCGTCAGCTCGCGCGGGGGCGATACTTTGCCGATCAGGGTGACGAGACCGTCAGCCGGCGCGATCACGTAACGTTCGCTCTGCGGCACCACCCGCACGGGGTCACGGAAGAAGGCCAGCACGCACAGCGTCAACACCGCCAGCGGCCATCCCACCCAGGGGCCCAGGAATATCCAGGCGACGAGTGCCACCACGCCGGCGATGGCGCCGAACTTGCGGCCCTCGGGATGGATGCTGGGCCACTGCCACGACGCTTCGCCGCGGCCCTGATTGTCAAGAATGTCTGAAGGCATCCCTGTCCTCTAGTCCGACTGGCCAGGGTCCGCAATGCCACCTACGCCCGCCTCGTGTTTGGCACGGGCGATCTGGCTGTTTTCGCGCACCGCCGTTACCGCCTTACGAACGTTATCAGCCGCCCACTGGGGGGCGGCCCGAAGGCGATGATCGATCCAAGATAAAGCGCTGGTGGTGGACAGGGCTAGATTCGAACTAGCGTACGCTTGCGCGGGCAGATTTACAGTCTGCTGCCTTTAACCACTCGGCCACCTGTCCACACCAGTAGCTGGCTGCGGGCGAACCCGCGTTTTGAGGCCCCTTTTGGGGAGCCCCGGTGCCGAGGAGCCGCGCCTTTGCCGAACCGGGCCTTGCCTGTCAATGGGCTGGCTGCCACAGGGCAGGAACATTTTTGCGGACATTTTCAATCGACCCCGAGTTTTGGGGGGAAGGACAATTCAATGAGCAAGCGTGGCGACAAGGATGGTGGTCAGGACCAACCCGCCAGCGGCAGCGGCGCACCCAAGCCAAAGCCGCTGCGGGGCCGTGCAGGCCGGATGAAGAACGGGCGGGGGAGTGGGCGCGCTAGCACCGGCATGGTACGCCTGTGGGGCCGCCACGCGGTCGAGGCAGCTCTCAAGAACCCCGATCGTAGCCATCGCAAGTTGTGGGCGACGCGCGAAGGCGTCGATTCGCTCGACGGCGAACTGCCCAGCGACTTCCCGGTCGAGTGGGCGCAGGCGGCCGATCTTGCCCGCCTGGTCGCCAAGGACGCGCCGCACCAGGGCTTGGTGCTCGAATGCGCGGCGCTGGACGACATCTTCCTCGACGATGTGCTCGATGGCGATCCCGCGCGTCCCCTCGTCGTGCTCGATCAAGTGACGGACCCGCACAACGTGGGCGCGATCATGCGTTCGGCGGCGGCGTTCGGCGCCTGTGCCATCGTCACCCAGGACCGCCACGCCCCGCTCGAATCGGGCACGCTAGCCAAGTCGGCATCCGGTGCGCTCGAAGTCTTGCCGTGGGTGCGCGTGGTGAATCTCGCCCGTGCCCTCGAAGAAATCGCCGAGGCTGGCTATTGGCGCATCGGCCTCGATGGCGAGGCAGATTCAACGCTGGCACAGGCCCTTCCCGCCGGCCCGGTCGCATTGGTGCTTGGCGCCGAGGGCGAAGGCATGCGTCACAACATCACCCAGCACTGCGACGCGATCGCGCGCCTGCCGATCACCGAGGCGATGGAGAGCCTCAACGTCAGCAACGCCGCCGCGATCGCGCTCTACGCTGCGGCAACCCGTGCGACTGAAATCGACTGAGCCTTCAGCCCTGCCCGCACCAAAAGTGCGGCGGGGATTATGTGCGCGTCGGAGCGGACGGCGATACGTTGCCGCCGCCCGAAAGAAAAACGCCGCGCCAACCCAGGCAGGATTGGCGCGGCGGCATTCTTGCAGCCCGCGAGGCGAATACGGGCCGGTAGCGCCTTAGTTGACGGCGTCTTTCAGGCCCTTGCCGGCCTTGAACTTAGGCTGGGCCGAAGCCTTGATTTCCATCGGCTCGCCGGTGCGAGGATTGCGACCGGTTGAAGCCTTGCGCTTGGCGACCGAGAAAGTGCCAAAGCCAACAAGGCGAACTTCGTCGCCGCTCTTCAGTGCGCCTGAGATGGCGTCGAACACGCCCTCGACGGCTTTGGTGGCATCGCTGCGGGTCAGGCCGCTCGTGTCGGCGACAGCGCTGATCAAATCGTTCTTGTTCATTATGGAACCCCCTACCTTTCAGTGGAACTGGTTTGTTGAAGCATTCAGATTCGCCTCTTGAATGGCGACGGAATTGAGCCGCTTTTCCTAATGGTGTCAAAGCGAAAACAGCGAGAAAATCGGCAGTTTACCGCGTTTTTCCGCCGTCGGGTGACCAAATGTAGTTGTGCGCCGCAGCATTGGCGTGAGGCTACGAAATGAAGCCTACGCCTAACAGGAAGCGGACTGCCCAAGACAATGGACACAAAAAAGGCGGCTCGAAATGACGAACCGCCTCCCGTGTAGCCCGGCCTTAAAGGGCCGGACCAGAAGCCAAGATCAGCCCTTGGCTTCGTTAAATTCGCGACGCTCGGCAATGCGGGCGCGCTTGCCGGTGCGGCCACGCAGATAGTACAGCTTCGCACGACGCACGATGCCGCGGCGAACCACGACGATCGAATCGATGTTCGGCGAGTACAGCGGGAATACGCGCTCCACGCCTTCACCGAAGCTCATCTTGCGAACCGTGAAGTTCGAACCCATGCCACGGTTCGAGCGCGCGATGCACACGCCCTCGTAAGCCTGGACACGAGTACGCGCGCCTTCGACAACCTTCACGCCGACGCGGACGGTATCGCCCGGACGGAACGTCGGGATTTCCTTGGCGGCCTTGGCAATTTCCTCGGCCTCGATTTGTTGAATCAGGTTCATGAACCCAAGTCCTCATTTTGTCGCCGCGCACCAGAGGCAGACTGAACCCGAACGTCCCGTTGACGTTCCCAGAGGTCCGGCCTGCGTGACCGTGTGTCATCCTCCGCCTGCCGTTTCCGCCAGGCGGCGATCTTCGCATGATCCCCCGATCGCAGCACTTCAGGGATCGTGCGCCCTTCCCACTCAGTAGGTCGGGTGTAGTGCGGGTATTCGAGAAGACCGTCCTCGAACGATTCCTCGGTCCCGCTGGAAGGCGCGCCCATTACGCCGGGAAGCAAGCGAATGCAAGCATCCAGCACCATCAGCGCCGCGCACTCTCCGCCCGACAGGACGATGTCGCCCACCGCCACTTCCTCGACCTCGCGCCCGGCGAAGATCCGCTCGTCGAAACCCTCGAACCGCCCGCACAGCAGGATCACGCCAGGCCCTTGTGCAAGTTCGCGCACGCGGGCCTGGGAAATGGGCTTGCCGCGCGGCGTCATGGCGAGGATGGGGGCTTCGGGATTGCGCGTGCGAGCATGGTCGATCGCGGCGGCGAGAACATCCACCTTGAGCACCATGCCCGCACCGCCGCCGGCCGGGGTATCGTCCACCGTGCGATGCTTGTCGGTTGCGAAATCGCGAATGTGGACCGGATCCATCGACCATTTGCCGTCGGACAGCGCCCTGCCCGCCAGACTGACGCCGAGCGGGCCGGGGAACATCTCTGGGTAGAGGGTGAGAACGGTGGCGGCGAATGTCATTGGAACACTTTCAGACCCTACGCTTGCTTAGCCCGCAGCCGCCGAGACGCTAGCGATGCGCCGATCCAACCGAAAGCACTACCCAGGAGGCAGACCGGAAAAAGAATGAATTGTAGCATAGCGAAGCTGCGCTGGGGCGCATCATCCAACGAGGACGGATCGTCGTTTACGATAAGATCAAGCAGCGCCAAGCCATCGATTATGACGAGAAGAAGCGGAAAAACCATCACAGCGGTGACCGACCGCCGTTTGCTGGTCCAATTTGGAAGCCTTCGCGATATGATCTCGACGAGAGTGTAGGCAACGCAAAAAAACAAAGGACCAACGATCACGATTAAGGCAAAGAGAGCCAATAGCATCATGTCGTCCAGTTCTCGATCACCAGCCCCGGCACATCGGCGAAGTCGGCGGCGTTATTGGTGACGACGGTTGCACCAATGCTCAGCGCGTGCGCGGCCAGCAGGCGGTCGAAGCGGGCTCGCTTGAAGGGCAGTTTTGCATATTCGCGCGCTGCTGCCTCGTCGAACGGCACCAGGGGGATGGCCTTGATGAATGCGTCGAGCACGCCGGGCGGCGGCGGCTTGTGCAATTGCAGGACACCCAGCGCTATTTCCGCGAAACTGATCGTCGAAATCACGACTTCGCCCGGCTCGCAATCGGCAAGGCGCGCGTTCACGGGACTGTGCCGATCGACCATGGCATAGATCGAACTATCCGCGTCGATGAGGTAGCGGATCACTCTGAGTTCTGCGCCTTTAGACGGGCCGCGATCGTGCTGGGACGTTCTTCAAATTCGCGAAGTTCAGGCGGCAACGGCCTTAGCCCAGGCGCCTTGCCGGCAAAGCCGCTGACGTCGATCTTGCGCTTGGGGCGATCTTTGGCGCGCAAGCGCAAGTCACCATCGACCCATTCGGCGATCCATTCGCGGTCAGGCTCAACGCCGAGGCCAGCGGGCATGCGGATCGCTACCGAGTTGCCCGACTTGAAACTGCGGGTGCTGTATTCCTTGCCCATGACGGCCTCCGTATATACCTGGCGTATATACTACGAGACGAAGCTTGCGGCAACCACCAGTCGCTCTGCATCCCACTCGGGCACGGCCGCGAGGGTCATCGGCACCATGAAACGATGGGCTTTGGCCCCGTCCTTGGGCGGACATTCGATCTCGATCACGTCGCCCGCGCCATAGTCATCGACCGCAATGACCGTCCCTATGGCCTCACCCTCATCCGAGACGACCGGCAGACCCAGCAAGTCGGCGTGATAATACTCGCCTTCTTCCAGCTCGGGCATGGCCGAGCGCGGAACGGTCAGCGCGGTGCCGCGCAGCTTTTCCGCCGTCGTGCGGTCGGTGATTTCGACGAAACGGGCGATGGCGCCGCCCTTGCCGTCGTCGCGCAGCTTGGCGAGGGTCAGGCTGGAATCGTTGAAGGCGCGGTAGCGCTTGAGCGCCGCCACGCCTTCGCCGAACAGCTTGAGGCGAACATCGCCCGTCACGCCGTGCGCGCCGGAAACGGCGGCAAGCGTGACGGGACGGTCGTTAGCTGCGGAAACCAAGGCTTAGGCCTCGGTGGTTTCCTCGGCAGCAGCTTCTTCAGCCGGAGCTTCCTCGACAGCCGGAGCAGCAGCGGCAGCAGCGGCGGCTTCTTCAGCCTCACGCTGCTTCTCGGCCTTCTCCTCGGCGCGATCCTTGGCCTTCTTGCCCGGCTCGCCCTTGGCGGGGTTCACGGTAGCAGCACGCTCCTTGATGCCGGCCTTGTCGAGAATGCGAGCGACACGGTCGGTCGGCTGGGCGCCGACGCCGAGCCAGTAGCGCACGCGGTCTTCGGTCACACGAACGCGGTTCTCGTCATCCTTGGCGAGGACCGGGTTGTAGGTGCCGACCTGCTCCAGGTACTTGCCATCGCGCGGTGCGCGCGAGTTGGACACGACGATTTTGTAATAAGGACGCTTCTTGGCGCCACCGCGCGACAGACGGATCGAAACGGACATTGCTCTTACCTTTCCTTCAATTCTTACGAATGCTTCGAGATTACTTTTTTAGAAACTTGCTGAGATCGCCGGCACCGCCAAGACCACCCAAGCCACCGCCGCCAAGGCCGGGCATGCCGCCGGCACCGGGGCCAAGGCCTTGACCGCCCAGCCCCGGCATCGCGGCGTCGAGGCCGCCCTTGCCGAACATCGCGGCGAGGCCTTTGAGGCCGCCCATCTTCTTGATCTGCTTCATGGCCTTGGCCATTTCCTGGTGCATTTTCAGCAGCTTGTTGACGTCCTGAACCTGGGTGCCCGAGCCGTTGGCGACGCGGATCTTGCGCTTGGCGTTGAGCAGCGCGGGGTTGACGCGCTCCTTGAGGGTCATCGAGCCGATGATCGCATCCATGCGCAGCAGCACGCGGTCGTCCATGCCGGACGCCTGCATCGCCGCCTTGGCCTTCTTCATCCCGGGCATCATACCCGCGAGCATGCCCAGGCCGCCCATGCTTTGCATCTGCTTGAGCTGCATGCGCAGGTCGTTCATGTCGAACTTGCCCTGGTCCATGCGCTTGGCGAGCGCCTCGGCATCCTCGACCTTGACGGCCTCGGCAGCCTTTTCGACCATCGAGACGATGTCGCCCATGCCCAGGATGCGGTTGGCAACCCGGCTGGGGTGGAAGACTTCGAGCGCGTCCAGCTTTTCGCCGGTGCCTGCGAACTTGATCGGCTTGCCGGTAACGGCGCGCATCGACAGCGCCGCACCGCCGCGCGCATCGCCGTCCATGCGGGTCAGGACGACACCGGTAAGATCGACTTGGCCGGCGAACGATTGCGCGACGTTCACCGCGTCCTGACCGGTGAGCGAATCGACCACCAACAGCGTTTCACGCGGCGACGAGATGGCGGAAACCGCCTTCATCTCGTCCATCAACTGCGTGTCTACGTGGAGACGGCCTGCGGTATCGAGCAGCAGCACGTCCACCGCCTGGAGGCGAGCGGCCTGCAACGCGCGGGTGGCGATCTCGGTCGGCTGCTGGCCGGTGATGATCGGCAGCGTCGCGACCGAAATCTGTTCGCCCAGCACGCGAAGCTGTTCCTGCGCCGCCGGACGATTGACGTCCAGCGAGGCCATCAGGACTTTCTTGCCCTGCTTGTCCTTGAGCAGCTTGGCGATCTTGGCCGTGCTGGTCGTCTTACCCGAACCCTGGAGGCCGACCATCATGATGACGACCGGCGGCACCGCTTCGAGATCGAGGCCGGGGGTATCTTCGCCGCCCAGCGTATCGATCAGGGCATCGTTGACGATCTTGACGACTTGCTGGCCCGGCGTGACCGAGCGCAGCACCGACTGGCCCACGGCCTTTTCAGTGACCTGATCGACGAAACGACGGACGACCGGCAGCGCAACGTCGGCCTCGAGTAGCGCGATGCGCACTTCGCGCATGGCATCGAGGACGTCCTGCTCCTTGAGCGCGCCGCGCCCCCGCAGCTTGTCGAAGACGCCGCCAAGACGATCGGACAAAGAGTCAAACATTTGTCGCTCCTAACGTCACTGCCGGCGGACCAACGCCGCCTTGTACTGCACCAATGCGCCGACCGATGGGCCAGAACGCCGAAAACGCCGGTAGGCGAAACCTCGCTGACCGACGTGAGCATGACTTATAGCGAAAAACGCCGGTGGACGAAACCTCGTCAACCAGCGCGTTCGCAATCATGCGAAACATATCTAAGCGAAAATGGTGGAGCCGAGGGGGATCGAACCCCTGACCTCTACAATGCCATTGTAGCGCTCTCCCAGCTGAGCTACGGCCCCGTGCCATTTTCTTCGAAGCAGTCCTGGGAGGTCCACTTCGCCCTTGCTGGCGCTGCCTTGCGGCTGCGCCTTCGCTTGGGAGGCCGCCCTCTAGTGGGGGCGGAAAAGCTTGGCAAGAGAGAATCGGGAGCGCCGCGATTTTTAGCCGCAGCACTCCCTTAAGATATCAGTGCTCGATCTCGTTTTCGTCGCCGGCGCCGATGCCCAGGTCGTCATCGCCGCCCAGGTCCACGTCGTTGTCAGGCGAATCGCCGTCCTCGTCGATGTCCAGATCTTCCTCGGCGAGATCCGTGTCCTCACGCTCGACGACTTCTTTCTTCTGGATTTCTTCGTAGGGGATGGGCTGCTTGGACTTGAGCACGGGCTCGGGAGTCCACTCGTTGCCGCACTCGATGCAGTGAACCGGGTTATCCTTGCCCAGGTCGTAGAAGCGGGTGCCGCATTTCGGGCAGCCGTGCTTGGCGCCCCATTCAGGCTTGGCCATGACAAAGTCCTCGTGTTGCCCGACCGATACGGAACGGGCGAAAAATATATCTGTTATCTTGATGGTCAGAGTCCGGCGCGAAATCAAGCACGCCAGCCCCATCAGGGCGCGCGCCTTGCCATAGCCGCGTACCGCTGTCAAAAGCCGCCCGATTTTCGCCCCTCTCGCACCGGAAAGACCCTGTCCTCGTGAGCCATGCTGATCCTGCCGCTGCCCGCCCCCGCCGCTTTACGGCGACAGGTGCGCTTCGGGGCCGCATCCGGGTGCCGGGGGACAAGTCGATCAGCCACCGCTCGATCATGCTGGGCGCGCTGGCGGTCGGTGAAACGCGCGTGACCGGGCTGCTCGAAGGCGAGGACGTGCTGGCCACCGCCACCGCCATGCGCGCGATGGGGGCAAGCGTGGAGCGGCTCGGCGTGGGCGAGTGGTCCGTCCACGGCGTGGGCGTGGGCGCCTTGCTCCAGCCCGAAGCCGCGCTCGACATGGGCAATTCGGGCACCTCGACCCGCCTGCTGATGGGCCTCGTCTCCAGCCACCCGATCGCCGCGACGTTCACCGGCGACGCTTCGCTGTCGAAGCGCCCGATGGGCCGCGTCATCACCCCGCTTTCGCAGATGGGCGCCAGTTTCGAGGCGTCGGAGGGCGGTCGGCTGCCGCTGATCGTACGCGGTGCATCTCCGGCGGTGCCGATCACCTACCGCCTTCCGGTTGCTTCTGCTCAGGTGAAGAGCGCCGTGCTGCTGGCTGGCCTCAACACACCGGGCATCACCACCGTGATCGAGCCGGTGCCAACGCGCGACCACTCCGAACGCATGCTGCGCGGCTTCGGCGCGGACCTGACCGTCGAGACGGATGCGGACGGCGCGCGCCTCATCTCGATCCGGGGCGAGGCGGAACTCAAGCCGCAAGTGATCGAGGTGCCGGGCGACCCCTCGTCCGCCGCGTTCTTCCTGGTTGCTGCGCTGGTGGTGCCAGGCAGCGAAGTCCTCATCGAAAACGTCGGCCTCAACCCCACCCGCGCCGGGATCGTCACGGTCCTGCGCCAGATGGGCGGTCAGATCGAGGAAGTGAACCCGCGCGAAGTCGGTGGCGAGCCGGTCGCGGACTTGTTGGTGCGGCACTCCGCCTTGAAAGGAATCGAAGTCGATCCGGCCATCGCGCCGCTGATGATCGACGAGTTTCCCGTCCTGTTCGTCGCCGCCGCAATGGCTGATGGGGTTACGACCACCAGCGGCCTGGACGAATTGCGCGTCAAGGAATCGGACCGCCTCGCCGCCATGGCGACGGCGCTGGCCGCCGCCGGCGTGCGGGTGGAAGAACGGGCCGACGGCCTGGTCATCACGGGCACGGGCGGCGAACCGCTCGTCGGCACCGATGCCCCGATCGCCACCCACCTGGACCACCGCATCGCCATGTCGATGGCGATCGCAGGCCTCGTCAGCCGCGCCGGCGTGGAGGTGGACGACACCCGGCCGATCGCCACCAGCTTCCCGACCTTCGAATCCATGCTGGATGGGCTTGCCGCCTGAGGCTGGTTCGAGGCAAACTGGCGTCATGACCGACACCGACCAGACTGCGATAGATCAGGCCGCCATCGATGCTTGCTACGAGCAGGCGCTCAAGAGCTGGAACGAAGGAGGCTTGCCGATCGGATCGGTGCTGACTTCGGGCGCAGAGATCGTCGCAGCCGGTCACAACCGCCGGGTGCAGCAAGGCAACCCGATCCTCCACGGCGAGATGGACTGCCTGCAAGCGGCGGGCCGCCGCGCCAGCTACCGCGATTGCACGCTCTACACCTCGCTTTCGCCTTGCATGATGTGCGCTGGCACAATCGTGCAATTCAAGATCCCCCGCGTCGTCATTGCCGAGAACCGCAATTTCGGCGGTAACGAACAATTCCTGCGCGACCACGGCGTCGAAGTAGTGATCCTGGAAGACACCCGCTGCACCGCGCTGATGGCCCGCTGCATTGCCGAGAAACCCCAGCTCTGGGCCGAGGATATCGCCGACTGAGCGCCTTGCCATTTGGCGGCCAGCCCGTCATGGCGCGCCCATGATTATCGCCGTCGACGGACCAACCGCCTCGGGCAAAGGCACGATTGCCAAGGCCCTCGCCGCGCATTTCGGCCTGCCCCACCTCGATACCGGGCTGCTCTACCGCGCCGTCGGGCGCCAAGTGTTGCTGGCAGGCGGCGATCCGGACGATCAGACAGATGCGCTGGCGGCATGCGGGTTCCCGGACGCCCTGCTCCTGGAGCCAGAGCTGCGTTCCGAAGAAAGCGGCGGCCTCGCCAGCCGCGTTTCGATCCACCCGAAGGTCCGTGCCGCGCTCTACGAACGCCAACGCGCCTTTGCGATGCAAGCCGGCGGCGCCGTCCTGGACGGGCGCGACATCGGCACCGTCATCGCGCCCGATGCCGACGTGAAGATCTTCGTCACCGCCAGCACCGTCGCCCGCGCCCAGCGTCGCTTTGCCGAGATGCAAGCCCAAGGCCGCTCGGTAACCCTCGACGAAATCACCGCCGACCTCGCCGCCCGCGACGCCCGTGACAGCGGACGCAAAGACTCCCCCCTCGCGGTGGCCCAGGGCGCAGTCGTGCTCGACACCTCGAACCTCGATCGGGACCAGGCCGTGGCTGAGGCAATCCGCATCGTGGAACGCGCCCGTCAGAACGCAGACTGAGCTGGACGCACTGGGCCGGCACCGGCCCGGCGCTTGGCCGGCTCTGCCCCATTTTCCTTGCTTTTTACCGCCTACGCGCATAAGGGCCGCCGGTCTGAGCAGGCTTACCTGCAAAGGCGCCGCGTTCGGTATCCGACCGTCGCGGCAGTTCGGCCTCTTGGCCCGCGTTCCCGCATGGTGCGGACGGCGCGGAGAAAGACCGGCGGATACAACCGCCTGGCCGGAAAAATAGATGAATAGGAACGACCTGATAATGGCATCTGTAGCCAATCCTACCCGCGACGACTTCGCGAAAATGCTTGATGACCAGTTCGGCGGCGCTGCCGACGATGGTTTTGAGGGTCGCGTCGTCAAGGGCACCATTACCGCCATCGAAAACGACAAGGCCGTCATCGACGTAGGCCTCAAGAGCGAAGGCCGCGTGTCGCTGCGCGAGTTCGCTCGTGGCGAAGGCGAGCACGGCCTCAAGGTCGGTGACGAAGTCGAAGTGTACGTCGACCGCGTCGAGAACGCCGACGGCGAAGCGATGCTGTCGCGTGACCGCGCCCGCCGCGAAGCTGCCTGGGACAAGCTGGAAAGCGAGTTCGGCGAAGGCAAGCGCGTCGAGGGCGTGATCTTCGGCCGCGTCAAGGGCGGCTTCACCGTCGACCTCGACGGCGCCGTGGCATTCCTCCCCGGCTCGCAGGTCGATATCCGTCCGGTGCGCGACGTCGCTCCGCTGATGGATGTGCCGCAGCCCTTCCAGATCCTCAAGATGGACCGTCGCCGTGGCAACATCGTCGTGTCGCGCCGCGCCGTCCTCGAAGAAACCCGCGCCGAACAGCGCAGCGAACTGATCGACAAGCTGACCGAAGGTCAGGTCATCGACGGCGTCGTCAAGAACATCACCGATTACGGTGCGTTCGTTGACCTGGGCGGCATCGACGGCCTGCTCCACGTCACCGACATGAGCTACAAGCGCGTCAACCACCCGAGCGAAGTGATCGCCATCGGCGACACCGTGAAGGTGCAGATCATCCGCATCAACTCGGAAACGCAGCGCATCTCGCTGGGCATGAAGCAGTTGGAAAGCGATCCCTGGGAAGGCGCATCGGTCAAGTATCCGGTCGGCGCCAAGCTGCAGGGCACGGTCACCAACATCACCGAATACGGCGCCTTCGTGGAGCTGGAAGCGGGGATCGAAGGCCTCGTCCACGTGTCCGAAATGTCGTGGACCAAGAAGAACGTCCACCCCGGCAAGATCGTCTCGACGTCGCAGGAAGTCGAAGTGGTCGTTCTCGAAGTCGATTCGGACAAGCGCCGCATCAGCCTTGGCCTGAAGCAAGCCCACCAGAACCCCTGGGAAGCCTTCGCCGAGCGTCACCCCGTTGGCTCGCAGGTTGAGGGTGAAGTCAAGAACGCAACCGAGTTCGGTCTGTTCATCGGTCTGGACGGCGACGTCGACGGCATGGTCCACATGTCCGACATCGCTTGGGGCATCTCGGGCGAAGACGCGCTGGCTCTGCACCGCAAGGGCGAGGAAGTCTCCGCCGTGGTTCTCGACGTCGACGTCGAGAAGGAGCGCATCAGCCTGGGCATGAAGCAGCTTGAGCGTGGCGCTCCGGCCGCGGGCGGCGTTGCTGCTGCTGCAGGCACCTCGACCGGCGGCTCGCTGCGTCGCGGCGAAGTCGTCACCGTCACCATTCTCGAAGTGCGTGACGGCGGCCTCGAAGTGCAGGCTGGCGACGATGGCGCCACTGGCTTCATCAAGCGTTCGGACCTGGGTCGCGACCGCGACGAGCAGCGTCCCGATCGCTTCCAGGTCGGCCAGAAGCTCGATGCCATGGTCACTGGCTTCGATCGTTCGAAGAAGCCGAACTTCTCGGTCAAGGCTCGCCAGCTCCACGAGGAGAAGGAAGCCGTCGAGCAGTACGGTTCGTCCGACTCGGGCGCGTCGCTGGGCGACATCCTGGGCGAGGCTCTGAAGAACCGCTCGTAAGAGCGACCTTCGGCTTCACCCAAGCTGACACAAAGCATGGCCCGTCCGGAGCGATCCGGGCGGGCTTTTGCTTGCGCCCGCCCTTTCACACGCGTGGTGGACGGCCTACATCCCGAGCAAGGAGAGATGCGCATGCTCGAGGTCCACCAGTTCCCCTGTCTTTCGGACAACTACGGCTACTTGCTGCACGATACGGAGAGCCGCGAGACCGTCTGCATCGATACCCCCGATGCCGACGAGTACTTGCGTCAGGCCGCGCGCAAGGGCTGGCAAATCACCCAGATCTGGAACACCCACTGGCACCGCGACCATGCCGGCGGCAACACGGCGATCAAGGCCATCACCGGCTGCCGCATCACCGCGCCAGAAGGCGATGCCAACAAGATCGAAGGGGTAGACCGCACTGTCGGCCAGGGCGACGTGGTGGCGATCGGAGACCGCCAGGGCGACGTCATCGACGTGGGCGGCCACACCTTGGGGCACATCGCATATCATTTACCCGGCGCCTGCATCGCTTTCGTGGGCGATTCACTGTTCGCCCTGGGCTGTGGCCGAATGTTCGAGGGCACGCCACCGCAGTTCTGGGCCTCGCTTCAACGCCTCAAAGCGCTACCGATCGAGACGATGCTGTACTGCGCGCACGAATACACCGCCGCCAATGCCCGCTTCGCGCTGCACGCCGACCCGGACAACGCCGAGTTGCAGCTTTATGCCGAGGAGATAGCACAGCGACGCGACAAGGGCTTGCCCACTGTGCCCACCAAGCTGGAGCGCGAGTTGCGGACCAATCCTTTCCTACGCGCTGACGACACCACAATGCAGGCTCGCTGGGGCGGCGGAGACGCGGTCGCTACCTTTGCAGCACTGCGAAGCGCCAAAGATCAGTATTGAGCGAGTGGCCCAAGCGATAGCGCTCTGTTTGCACTCGCTTGGGGTACCTCCAACGGCAACATGCACAAGTGCCCGCCATAGCTAGGCGGCGGTATGGACTAGCGAGCCGGCACCTGCCCTTGATATTATAAGCTAGGTTCGTGTGACTATCCACGAGCTGGCCATACCGGATCGCTGCGTCTTGCAGCAAAGCTGCCAAGTATAGCGTTGGCAGAGCGATCAGGGCAATCTTATCAATAGATTAGCAGGTCTGCCACCGCTTCGCGCCATGCCACTTCGTCCGCTCCGGCCGCGGCATCCAGATCGCGCGGACTCGCCGAGGAATCGTCCACCCATTGGCGCAAGGCGGGGCCGCCGTTGATGACGTCGATGGCGAGGCGGTCGAACTCGTACTCATACGGGAAATCGCGCCAGATCGGGTAGTCCGGATACAGCGTGCGGATCGCCTTGAAGGCCAAAGCCTGCAGTCGCCAGGGGCGGAAGGCGTGATGATCGTAGAAGGTGCCCTCGGCATGGATCATCAAGCCATTGCACAAGGTCTTGGCGTGCTTGTGGAAGGTCGGCTCGAACCAGCATTCACGCAAGGCGCAGCCCGATAGCCATTCCGGCGCAAAGCGAGTCATCTCGGCCAGCACTGCCTTGGCGTCGATGTCGGGCGCGCCGAACAGCACTTCGAGCGGTCGGGTGGTGCCACGCCCTTCGGACAGCGTCGTGCCTTCCAGCATCACCGTACCGGCATAGGCGCGCGCCATATTGAGGTTGGCGGCGTTGGGGCTTGGGTTGATCCAGATCCGGTCCTGCGGCCAGCCAAAGCCCGGACCTTCGGGCGCCCAGCCCTCCATCGCGACGACGCGATAATCGACGTCGAGGTTGAATTCGCGAATGAACCAGTGGCCCATCTCGCCCAGCGTCAGCCCGTGTCGCATCGGCATCGGCCCGGCGCCGACGAAGCTTTCCTGCCCGGCGAGCAACGTGGTGCCCTCGATCGGGCGACCGGCGGGGTTGGGACGATCGAGCACCCACACGCTCTTGCCCTGCGCGGACGCTTCCTGGAGCAAATACAGTAGCGTGGTGACGAAGGTGTAGATGCGGCAACCCAAGTCCTGCAAATCGAACAAGAATACATCGGCGGTGGATATCATCTGCCCGCTGGGCCGGCGCACTTCGCCATAGAGGCTGAACACCGGGATACCGTAAGCCGGATCGGTCTCGTCCAGGGTCTCGACCATGTTGTCCTGCTTGTCGCCCTTCAGCCCGTGCTGCGGGCCAAAGGCGCTGGTCACGTTCACACCCGCCGCGATCAGCGCGTCGAGCGAATGGACCAGCCCTTCGGTAACCGAAGCGGGATGAGCGACGAGCGCGACACGGCGCCTATCCAGGGCCTTGAGCAATGCAGGGTCCGTCAAAAGACGGTCGATACCGAATTTCATGCCGGGCTGGGTGCCGCAACGGCGAGAGTGAAGCAAGCCGGATCGTGGAAATCGGGCTCCGCGCCGTGGTGTTCCAGGCCCCAATAGCTTTTCGCTCCGCCCTGCTCCTCGATCACGGCATTGAAGCCACAACGCCACGGCGCGGACGGCAGTCCTGCGACCGGGATCGCGGCGTCGAAGATCGCCATGTCGCTGCCTAGCCGCAAAGTGCAGTCCGGTTCGCGCGGCATCGCCCGTTCGGCCATGCCTTCGCGACGCCCGGCGAAATCGTAGATATTCCAACGCTCTGACGGCGAAAGATTGATCTCGACATACGCGGGGGCGCCATCGTCTGGCTGGATGAACAGTTCAAAGCACGTGGTCTGCCACAAGCCATCGGCGCGCCCGCGTCCAGCGAACGGCGGCACCACCAGCGCGCCAACGCCCAGGATATTCCAACGGGCGCGCAGCCAGTTGCCGTCAAAGCCAATGATCTTCGCCTGGATGCTGCGCACTTGCGCGGGGGGGAAGGCAGGGTGCGGAGTCAACTCGTTCATCGCTTACGTGTGCGGTGTCGAACGCGGGCTTGGCAATCCTGTTTTAAATCCATCCCCCCGCCGTGAGACACGGCGGGGCGTTATTGCCTTATTGCTCGCATCTTTGTTTCCGCACCATCGCGTGCTACGCGCGCCGCTCCTCGAAAACGATGAAGAAGCCGATGACCTACACTTCCTCCCTGCTCCGCCTCCTCGACGAGCGCGGCTACATCCACCAGCAGACCGATGCCCACGGGCTCGATGCCTTGGCGGCCAAGCAGGTGGTGCCGGGGTATATCGGCTTCGACGCGACCGCGCCGTCGCTCCATGTCGGCAGCCTGGTGCAGATCATGATGCTGCGCCGCCTCCAGCAGACCGGGCACAAGCCGGTGGTCCTGATGGGCGGCGGCACCACCCGCATCGGCGATCCCACCGGCCGCGACGAGAGCCGCAAGATGCTGTCGGACGAGACGATCGAGGCCAACATCCAGGGCATCTTCTCGATCTTCTCGCGCCTGCTCAAGTTCGGTGATGGACCGACCGATGCGATCATGGTCAACAACCAGGATTGGCTGGGCCAGTTGGGCTACATCCAGTTGCTGCAGGAAGTGGGCACCCACTTCACCGTCAACCGGATGATGTCGTTCGATTCGGTGAAGCTGCGGCTTGAGCGCGAGCAGCCGATGACCTTCCTCGAATTCAACTACATGATCCTCCAAGGCTACGATTTCCGCCATCTGGCGCGCGACAAGGGCGTGGCGCTGCAGATGGGCGGATCGGACCAGTGGGGCAACATCGTCAACGGTATCGAACTGACCCGCCGGATGGACGGCAAGGAAGTGTTCGGACTGACTACCCCCCTGCTCACCACCGCCGACGGCGCCAAGATGGGCAAATCGATGGGCGGCGCGGTGTGGCTCAACGAGGATCAGTTGCCGGCGTACGATTTCTGGCAATACTGGCGCAATTGCGATGATCGCGATGTCGGGCGCTTCCTGCGCTTGTTCACCGACTTGCCGTTGGGCGAGATCATCCGCCTCGAAGCGCTGGAAGGTGCCGAAATCAACGACGCCAAGGTGGTCCTCGCCAATGAGATCACCAAGCTGTGCCGGGGTGAGGACGCCGCGATTTCTGCCGCTGCGACTGCACAGACGACCTTTGCCGGCGGCGGCCTTGGCGAAGACCTACCGACCATCGAAGTCGATGGCGAAGGCATCCGTCTGGGGGCAGCGTGCATCGCGCTGGGCTTTGCGGCCTCGGGCGGTGAAGCCAAGCGCAAGATCGCGGAAGGCGCGGTGCGGCTGGACGATGTGCTGGCAAGTGATCCAGCACTGTTGGTAGCGGTGCCTGCCGGGGAAATCCGCAAGCTTAGCCTGGGCAAGAAGAAGCACGGTATCCTCCGGGGCATCTAACCGCCTGGACGGGGCACCCCAGCTCGGCCTTTGCGGTTTGTTTACCATTTGAAGCTACAGTCTAGCCTCACGTTCCAACGCAGAGGTCTTGATGACATGAGTTCAGGGGCGCAGCTTACCGTGACCGACAAACGTCGCGCGGCACGCCATCCAGTGGACTATAACGTAACCGCCGAGCATCGCGCGCTTGGCGAGTTGCCGTTGCATATCGTCAACATTTCCGCCCAAGGCTTCATGTCCCAGGGTGAGCTTGTGATAGAACGTGGAGAGCGCCTGGTCATGCGCCTGCCCGTGATCGGTCGCATCGAGGCACATCTGATCTGGTCGCACGAAGGCCGGTCAGGCTTTCAGTTCGAGCGGATCATCCGCATCGATGACTTCCTCAAGCTGGTCCATACCATCCAGCCGAACCCGCGCCTGCGTCCGCGGCGCTGACGGCAAACAACTGCTTGTGTCGGTTTAGTATCTGATCCGCTTGGGACTATCGTGAATTTCCAATAAGGCCGCGACTTGGCAACAGGCACCCCGAATGCCATTGACCCAGCGTGACTTCTCGCACTGAAACTCCCGCTCCGACATCACCGCTGCAGATTGCCGACTATCGCAGGTTCTGGCTGGCTCGGTTCTGCGCCTCGCTGGCATCTACCGGGATGGTCGTCATCATTGCCTACCAGCTCTACGATGTCGCGCGCGGCGAATACGGCATGTCGATCCCGCGTGCCTCCTTCCACCTCGGCTTGTTGGGTTTTGCGCAATTCGCGCCGATTTTCCTGCTGACGCCGGTTGCGGGGGTCGTTGTCGATCGCTTCGATCGTCGCAAGGTCGCCGCCCTCGCCTCGGCCATCGATGTGCTGATCGCGCTGGGCCTGGGTGTGATGACATGGCTCAACATCCACAGCCTGCCGGGCCTGTACTGTTTCGCCGTCTTGCACGGCATGGTGCGCGTCTTCCTCAACCCGTCGTTCAGCGCCATCGCACCCAACATCGTACCACCGCAGCTATTGCCCAAGGCGATCGCGCTCAATTCGATCGCAGGCCAGGGGGCCACCATCGTCGGACCCGCTGCCTATGGCTTTCTCTACGCCGCCCATCATCCGGTGCCGTATTGGACCTCTGCGGTGATGCAAACGGTGGCTGCCGTCCTCGTGCTGTCCATCGTCGGCATGAGGCGTTTGGCGCCCGATGCGCGGCGCAGCAATCCCGTGCGCCAGATCGTTGAGGGCTTCCGTTTCGTCTGGACCGAGCGGTTCCTGCTGGGCTGCACCACGCTCGACCTCTTCGCCGTTCTGCTGGGCGGCGCGACCGCGCTGATGCCGGTTTTCGCGCGTGACATCCTCCACGTTGGTGCGGAGGGACTTGGGCAGATGCGCGCGGCCACAGCGCTGGGCGCGGCCTCGGTCGCGATCTGGCTCTCGATCCGCCCGCTGGAGCGTGAAGTCGGTGTGAAGATGCTGCTCGCGGTCGCCGTTTATGGTGCGATGACCGTGGGCTTCGGCCTGTCGCGTTGGTTTCCGCTGTCGCTCATTTTCCTGGCCGGCCTGGGCGCGGCAGACATGATCTCGGTGTTCATCCGCTTGTCGCTCGTCCAGTTGCGCACGCCCGACGAGATGCGCGGGCGCGTCTCGGCGATTTCGGGCCTGGCGATCTCCGCCTCGAACGAACTCGGCGAGATGCAGTCCGGCATCGCCGCGTCGTTGCTGGGCGCGACCGGAGCGGTTGTTTTCGGCGGGACCGGTGCCATATTCGTCACGCTTGCTTGGGCATGGCTGTTCCCGGAAATCCGCCGTGCCCGAACGTTTTCACCTCGCCTGGAGCAAACAGCGCATGAAGGCTGACAGCATACTTGCCACCATAGGCAACACCCCGCACATTCGCTTGTCGCGCCTGTTTCCCGACCACGAGGTCTGGGTGAAGGCAGAGCGAGCCAATCCCGGCGGCTCGATAAAGGACCGCATCGGCCTTGCCATGATCGAGGCGGCAGAGGCCGACGGCAGGTTGAAGCCGGGCGGCACCATCATTGAGCCGACTTCGGGCAACACCGGCATCGGCCTGGCGATGGCGGCGGCGGTTAAGGGCTACAAGCTGATCCTGGTGATGCCCGAATCGATGTCGCTCGAACGGCGCCGGCTGATGCTGGCGTATGGCGCGACCTTTGAACTGACGCCGCGCGAAAAGGGCATGAAAGGCTCGCTCGAACGCGCCCAGGAACTGCTGGCCCAGACGCCGAATGCCTGGATTCCCCAGCAGTTCGAAAACCCCGCCAACGTGGCAATCCACGTCCGCACCACCGCGCAGGAAATCCTGACCGACTTCGCCGATACCCCGATCGACGCGCTGATCACCGGCGTCGGCACCGGCGGCCACCTCACCGGCTGCGCCGAGACGCTCAAGAAGGTCTGGCCCGAACTGAAAGCCTACGCGGTAGAGCCCACGCTTTCGCCGGTGATCTCGGGCGGACAGCCCGGACCCCACGCGATCCAGGGCATCGGCGCCGGCTTCATCCCGGCCAACCTGCACACCCAGGCGATCGACGGCGCCATCCAGGTCGATCCCGCCGACGCCAAGGAATGGGCACGCCGCTCCGCCACCGTCGAAGGGATGCTCGTGGGCATCAGCTCAGGAGCGACGCTGGCAGCGATCGCGCAGAAGCTGCCAGACCTCGCGCCCGGCAGCCGCGTGCTGGGCTTCAACTACGATACCGGCGAGCGTTATCTTTCGGTGCCAGACTTCCTGCCCGAATAGAGGCGCGCTTCGACCTCCTTTTTGCCGAGTATTTCATGACGACCAGCCCTGAACTAGCCTCCCTCGCCTACGCGCATGCCGGCGTTGCTCTCACCGGCTGGATTGCCCGTCCCGTAGGGACGCCGCGCGCTGCGGTGGCGCTGTTTCCGACGATCTTCAACGTCAATCCGCTGATGGAGGCCCGCGCGCGCCGGCTCACCGATGCGGGTTATCTGGTGCTGATCGTGGATTTCTACGGGCAGTCCGTGGAAAGCTTCGAAGCCGCGCGTCCGCTGGCCGAACGCCTGCGGGCAGATGTGGCGTACTATCGAGCCCGCATCGCCGCCGGGATCGACGCCTTGCGGAGCCTACCTGAGGCGGACGGGCTGACCGTATTGGCCATTGGCCACTGCATGGGCGGTCAAGCAGTGCTGGAAGCCGCCCGCGCCGGCCAGGACCTAGCCGGCGTCGTCTCGTTCCACGGCATCCTTGCGACCGACAAGCCCGCCACGCCCGAGGCGATCAAGCCGCGCATTCTGATCTGCCACGGCGATGCCGATCCACTGGTTCCGCGCGAACAAGTCACAGCCTTCTGGGATGAAATGGATGCCGTGAGCGCGGACTGGCACTTCCATTCCTACGCCCGCGTCAGGCATGGCTTCACCAACTCGGCAAACCCCGCCGATTACGACGCCAGCGCCGATCGCCAGTCCTGGGCCGCAATGCTCTCGTTCTTCGACGAGATCCTAGGCGCGGACTGAGGGTCAGTTCGGCACGCGCACAAGCTTGTCACCATCCAGGCGGCGGTAGAAGCAGGAGCGCGCACCGGTGTGGCAGGCCGGCCCTTCCGGCTTGACGATCATGACCAAGGCATCCTGATCGCAATCCACCCGCATTTCCTGAACTCGCAGGAAATGGCCCGAGGTTTCGCCCTTGAGCCACAGCCGCCCGCGCGATCGCGAGTAGAAGTGCGCCAGCCCCGTCTCGCGCGTGCGGGCCAACGCCTCCTCACCCATGTAGGCGACCATCAGGATGTCCTTGGTTTCCGAATCCACGGCGATCGCCGTAAGCAGCCCTTGCGCATCGAAACGCGGGAGGAAGTCGCTGCCTTGTTCGCGATCGATTGCGTGAGCGTCTGACATCGTAATTCGTAGTCCTTGGACCTGCGCCAAACGCAGGATTGTTGCACGAGAGACACAGCCACTGCTGAAAATTGGTGCCTTTAAGTGAAGCCTCTTTTCAACACCGCCAATTCAGCGGATTTAGGACGTGCAGCTGGGGGGCTGCTTCTGACTTAGAGGTCGCCGGCAGGCAAGTATGTCTGACCATAAAACGGCCACGGTTCAGGGAAAAGCATTCGGTTTACCGTTTGCACAGTGCGATTGAGGGATCGGCCAGGCAGCGTCAGGGGCACTGCCTAACTGCATAGCAGGGCCAAATAGTTTCGTCACGAGGACGCCCGGTGCTGAAAAGCCCGGGCGTTTTCGGTTTCGGATCATATGACATTGCTCACGTGACATTTAGCGCCTCGTCCAGCACCCGCGCAAAACAAGCAATCACTACCTTTTCGGCGCCCGCCCGCTTGAGCACGGAAACGCAGGCCGCACTGGTGGCTCCGCTGGTCAGTACGTCATCCACCAGCAGCACTTTCGCACCCTTCAGCACGGGTAGCCGATTCGGACGCGCTGTGATCGCCCCCGACAGCGCCCGCTTTCGCGCCAGCTTGCCCAGGCCGCCCAGGGACGGCGTCGCCTTTCGCCGCAGCAGAGCGTCCACTTCGAGCCGCGCGCCAGTGCGCCTGGCGATCTCGCGCCCAAGTTCTGCCGCTTGGTTGTAGCCCCGCTTCCACAGCCGCCAACGATGCAGCGGCACCGGCACCACGATCCAGTTCGGCCCCACCATCGCCAGCTTGCCCGTCATCAGCGCCGCCATCATCGGCGCCAGCGCAATGCGGTTGCCATGCTTGAGCGACAGCACGAGCTTGCGCGAGGCATCGTTGTAGAGCGTGGCCGCCGCGATCCCGTCATGGCGCGGCGGGTCCGCCAGGCACGGCGCGCACGTGGCGCCATCCGGCACCGCATCCCCGAACGGGCGACCGCACGCGACGCATACCGGCTCGCCGGGGATCGCCAACTCTGCCCAGCAGGCGGTACACAGCCCCGTCTGCCCGCCGATCGCGGCACCACACAGCGGGCAGCGCGGCGGGTAGACGAGGTCCAGCAAGGGGGCGAGGCTTTCGCGCAGCGACATGGACGCAATGCTGATCGCCGCACGCCTCGGCTACAAGCCATTGCAAGGATTTCATCCACGCGGCAGGGAGCGGCATGGCCAGCAAAGCACCGCCCACGATCTTTTCGCCCGCCCGCCGCCGCGCCTTGCGCCAGCGGATGCTTACACTCCAGGCGCAGGCTGACGCGCCGCGCTATCTGATCGACGATATGGTCGAGGATGTGCTGGAGCGCCTCGCCTTCCTGCGCCTCGAACCGCGCCGGGCACTGGTGATCGGCGATTACTCGGGCACGCTTGCCCAAGAACTGAGAATGCGCGGCGTTGAGGTAGTCGAGGCAGACCCTGGCAAAGGGTTCGAGGAAGAGGCGCCTTATCCTTTTGAAAATATGGACTTAGTAGCCAGTCTTAGTACGTTGGATACGGTCAACGACCTGCCCGGCGCGTTGTTTCACGCTCGCCGCGCGCTTGCTGCGGGCGGAATGCTGATCGCCAGTTTCATGAGTGCCAACAGCTTGCCCGCCTTGCGGGAGATCATGCTGGCCGCCGATGCTGAGCGGCCAGCGGCGCGTATCCACCCGGCGGTGGACGTGCGATCCGGCGCGCAACTGCTTCAGCGAGCGTTATTTGCCGATCCGGTGGTTGATCAACGCGCGGTTAAAGTGCGGTTTAGCAGCCTGCAACGGCTATTAGGGGACTTGCGGGCGCAAGGCTTGTCCAATGTCCTGGCCGACGCTGGCCCCGTGTTGGGCAAGGCGGCCCTGCGGCGCGCCTTGGCTGCGTTCGATGAGGCCGCGCAGGACGGGCGCCTCAGCGAGACGTTCGAAATCCTGACGCTCTCCGGATGGAAAAAGTAGGCGCTGGCTGAAAGAAATAAGGGGCGGCCTTTCGACCGCCCCCTTTTATTCTCAGCCCAGCGCGGCTTGTGCCGCTGCGAGTCGCGCGATCGGCACGCGGAACGGCGAGGCGCTGACGTAGTCGAGGCCGACCGCTTCGCAGAACGCGATCGACGCCGGATCGCCGCCATGCTCACCGCAGATGCCCAGCTTGATGTCGGCGCGGGTGGCGCGGCCACGATCGGCACCCATCTGCACCAACTGGCCCACGCCCTCGATGTCGAGGCTGACGAACGGATCGCGCGGGTAGATGCCCTTTTCGACGTAGGGGCTGAGGAAGCGCGCCGCGTCATCACGGCTGACGCCCAGCGTGGTTTGGGTCAGGTCGTTGGTGCCGAACGAGAAGAACTTGGCCTCTTCCGCGATCTCGCCCGCCATCAATGCCGCGCGCGGCAACTCGATCATGGTGCCGACCATGTAGTCGAGCGTACGGCCCTTCTCGGCGAAGACCTTGGTGGCGATTTCGTCCACCAGCTTCTTGAGGATCTGCAGTTCCTTCTTGGTGGCGACCAGCGGGATCATCACTTCGGGAACCGGCGCATCGCCCAGCCGCTCGGCCACGTCACACGCGGCCTCGAAGATGGCACGAGCCTGCATCTCGTAGATCTCGGGGAAGGTGATGCCCAGACGGCAGCCACGGTGGCCGAGCATCGGGTTGAACTCGTGCAGTTCGTCGGCGCGGCGCTTGAGCGTATCGACGCCGATGCCGATCGTGTCCGAAAGCTCGGCGAACTCGGCATCGCTGTGCGGCAGGAATTCGTGCAGCGGCGGATCGAGCAGACGGATGGTGACCGGCAGGCCGGCCATTTCCCAGAAGATCTGGTGGAAGTCGTCACGCTGCTCGGGCAGCAGCTTTTCCAGCGCGGTGCGGCGGCCGGCCTCGTCCTCGGCCAGGATCATCTGGCGGACGGCGGAAATGCGGCTGGCATCGAAGAACATGTGCTCGGTACGGCACAGGCCAACGCCCTCTGCGCCGAATTGACGCGCCATCTTGCAGTCCTGCGGGGTTTCGGCGTTGGCGCGCACTTTCATGCGGCGGTGCTTGTCGGCCCAGACCATCAGCGTGCCGAAATCACCGGCCAGTTCCGGCTCGATCGTCGACACCTGGCCGAACATGATGTCGCCAGTGGCGCCGTCGAGGGTGATGATGTCACCTTCCTTGAGCGCGCGGTTGGCGATGCGCAGCGTGCGGGTCTTCATGTCGATCGACAGTGCCGAGGCGCCCGAAACGCAAGGACGGCCCATGCCGCGCGCCACCACGGCGGCGTGGCTGGTCATGCCACCACGCGCGGTGAGGATGCCCTTGGCAGCGTGCATACCGTGGATGTCCTCAGGCGAGGTTTCCACGCGCACCAGGATCACCGATTCGCCCATTTCGGCGCGCTTTTCGGCGGTATCGGCATCGAGCACGATCGCACCCGAAGCCGCGCCCGGCGATGCCGGCAGGCCCTTGCCCAGGATATCGCGGACGGCCTTGGGGTCGAGCGTGGGGTGCAGCAACTGGTCCAGCGCCATCGGATCGATGCGGCGGATCGCGGTCGCCTCGTCGATCAGGCCTTCGTCCACCATGTCGACCGCCATCTTGAGCGCGGCCTTGGCGGTGCGCTTGCCCGAGCGAGTCTGCAGCATCCACAGCTTGCCCTGCTGCACGGTGAATTCGATGTCCTGCATGTCGCGATAGTGCTTTTCGAGCAGATCGAACACGGCGGCCAGTTCGCCATAGGCGTCGGGCATCGATTCTTCCATCGACAGCGGCTTGGCGCCAGCCCGCTCGCGCGCGGCCTTGGTCAGGTACTGCGGGGTGCGGATGCCGGCGACGACGTCCTCGCCCTGGGCGTTGACCAGCCATTCGCCGTAATAGGCGCGCTCGCCGGTGGCGGGGTCACGCGTGAACGCAACGCCGGTGGCCGAAGTATCGCCCATGTTGCCGAAGACCATCGCCTGCACGTTGACGGCGGTGCCCCAGTCACCGGGAATGTCGTTAAGGCGGCGGTAGACCTTGGCGCGGTCCGAATCCCAGCTATCGAACACGGCCTTGATCGCGCCCCAGAGCTGCTCGGTCACGTCCTGCGGGAATTCGTGGCCCAGTTCGGCGGAGACGATCGCCTTGTACTGCTTGACGATCTTGCGCCAATCGTCCGCCGACATCTCGACGTCGTTATGGTAGCCTTGGTCTTCCTTGGCGATTTCCAGCGCTTCTTCGAACAAGTGATGCTCGACGCCCAGAACCACGTCCGAGTACATCTGGACGAAGCGGCGGTAGCTGTCCCACGCGAAGCGATCGTCTCCCGAGGTGGTGGCGAGGCCTTCGACGGTCTGGTCGTTGAGACCCAGGTTGAGCACGGTGTCCATCATGCCCGGCATCGAAACGCGCGCGCCCGAGCGGACCGAGACCAGCAGCGGATCGGCGGCATCGCCGAAGGTCTTGCCGACCGCCTTTTCGATGTGGATCAGCGCTTGCGCAACGTCGGCACGCAGGGCGTCGGAGAAGTCGCCGCCGTCAGCCAGATACTGCACGCAAGTTTCGGTGGTGATGGTGAAGCCGGGAGGAACCGGCAGGCCGATGCCGGCCATTTCCGACAAGTTGGCGCCCTTGCCGCCGGTGATGACCTTGTCCTTGGCACGCGGGTCGTCGTGCTTCACTCCACCGCCGAACGTATAAACTTGCCTATTCATCAGTTCCCCACCTGAAATCTGGACGCTCATGTTCGTTACCCTGATCGTGGCTGCTTAGGAAGAATCCTAAGTCAGCCTTCTATGCGCGAAAAGTCTGCGACATTGTGCACTGCAGCACGGAAACGATCAAGCAGGGACAGACGCGAATTTCGCTTGATCTTGTCGGAATCGTTAACCGTGACCTGATCGAAGAAAGCATCGATCGGCGCGCGCAGCGATGCGAGCGCAATCATTGCGCCGGCAAAATCCTCGCGCTCCACCGCGCTGGCCGCTTGCGGCTCGGCGATCGCGAGCGCATCGCGCAAGCCTTGTTCGGCGGGATCGGCTTCGTAATCGGCGGCTTCCATCGCGGCGCGGCGGTCAGCCATCTTCTCGGCGATGATCGGTCCCAGGTCCGGGTCGTCGACCATGACCAGCGGGTCTTCCTCGCCGGTCTCGGCAATCTCACCCTCAAACCCGCGCCAGTCTTCCTTCTTGAGGATGTTGGCGGCGCGCTTGTACCCGGCAAGCAGGTTCTTGCCGTCCTCGGTCGCGACGAACGCCTGCAGCGCATGGACGCGGGCGAGCAAGCGGACGAGATCGTCCTCGCCGCCCAGCGCGAACACCGCGTCGATCAGGTCGTGGCGAACGCCCGCCTCGCGTTGCTGGACTTTAAGACGGTCGATAAAGAACGTAAACAATGCCTCTGACGCAAACCTCGCATTAGAAATATAAAGCGACTTAGCGGCACTAATTGAGGGCTGGACTTTATCGAGAAAAAGCTTTCTAATTTCTGGACGATCAACTGGAAAACGTGAATCGTAATCCTTTGCATCATCAAGACCAAACGGGAAGTCCGGCCAATACTCCTTCATAACCCGATCCAAGGTCGGATCTACATTGCGAGCCCGTATCATATGTTGATATGACAATGTAAAAACCATCTCAACTACTATAGTGTCGATTTCCGGGGAGCGCCCACATGTTTCAAATAGCGACAACAAAGCGATAGCAGCACGCCGAAGAGCATAAGGATCTTTCGATCCTGTCGGAACTTCTTTAACAATGAAAAACCCAACCAACGTATCGAGCTTATCTGCCGCAGACACCGCTACCGTCACCGGCGCGGTCGGCACGTCATCGCCCTGCCCGACCGGCTTGTAGTGATCGCGGATGGCATCGGCGACGGCGACGGGCAGACCTTCGGCACGGGCGTAGTAGCCGCCCATCAGGCCTTGCAGTTCGGGGAACTCGCCGACCATCTCAGTGACAAGATCGGCCTTGCACAGTTCTGCGGCCTGACGCGCCAGCACGGGATCGCAATTCGGGACGATACCCTCGGCGGCGAGCCATTCCGCTAGCTGGGCGACGCGCTCGACCTTGTCGGCGACGGTGCCCAGCTTTTCATGGAAGGTGATGCGCGACAGCTTTTCAGCGTGGACTGACAGCGGCGTCTTCTTGTCCTGCTCCCAGAAGAAGCGGGCATCGGACAGTCGCGCGGCGAGCACCTTGCGGTTGCCGTTGACGATCGCCTCGCCGCCGTCGCTCGCCGCGATGTTGGCGGTGCAGACGAAGGCGTTGGCGAGTTTGCCGGCGCTGTCTTCGCACACGAAGTACTTCTGGTTCACCCGCGCAGTAAGCTGGATGACCTCGGGCGGAACTTCCAGGAACGCCTCGTCGAAGCGACCGAGCAGCGGCACTGGCCATTCGGTGAGGCCGGCGTTCTCGATCACCAGTCCCTCGTCCTCGACCAGGGTGAGCCCGGCGGCGGCAGCGGCGTTGCGCGCTTCGTCGCGGATCAAGTCCTGGCGCTCGGCGTGATCGACGATGACGTGGCAGGCGGACAGCTTGCTGGCATAGTCGTGAGCACCACCGATGGTGATGTCGCCCGGCGCGTGGAAGCGGTGACCCTTGGTGGCGTAGCCCGAGCGGATGCCGCCCACTTCGCAGTCGACCAGTTCCTCACCCAGAATGGCGACGATGCCCGATAGCGGGCGCACCCAGCGCAAGCTTTCGGTGCTGGCGGACGCGGCGCCCCAACGCTGCGACTTGGGCCAGGGGAACGCGCGGACGATGGCGGGGATCGCCTCTGCCAACACGTCCTTCACCGCGCGACCGGGCTTTTCGACCACCGCGAAATAGGTCTGCTTGCCCTTGACGTCGCGGACCTGGAGCTGGTCCTTGGTCAGGCCGGTCTTGCGCAAGAAGCCTTCCAGCGCCTGCTCCGGCGCGCCGAACGCGGGGCCTTTGGTTTCCTCGCTGACGGCCTGAGTACTTTGCGGCAAGTCCTTGGCGATCAGCGCCAGACGGCGCGGGCTGGACCACACGACGATGTGGCCCAGCGGCACGCCGGCGGCCTCCATTTCCTTGCGGAACAGCTTTTCCAGATCGGCACGAGCGCCGGCCTGCATCCGCGCCGGGATTTCCTCGCTGCGCAGTTCGAGAAGGAAGTCGCTCATACCGTCCACCCCGGGAATTTGGCTTCCCACTGGTCCTTGTTCTTGTCGATCCAGGCCTGGCACGATCCCTTGGCGAGATCGCGCACGCGTCCCATGTAGCTGGCGCGCTCCTGCACCGAGATCACGCCGCGCGCCTGCAACAAGTTGAACAAGTGCGAGGCTTCGATCGCCTGGTCGTACGCGGCGAGCGGGATTTCCGCCTCGATGCAGCGTTTGCACTCGGCCTCGGCCGCACGAAAGCCGGCGAACAAGGCGTCGGTGTCGGCAATCTCGAAGTTGTACTTCGACTGCTGCTGCTCGTTGGCAAGGAACACGTCGCCATAAGTGACGCCTTCGTTGTTGAAGCGCAGGTCATAGACCCAATCGACGCCCTGGATGTACATCGCGAGGCGTTCGAGGCCGTAGGTCAGCTCGCCCGCCACCGGCTTGCAATCGAAGCCGCCGACTTGCTGGAAGTAGGTGAACTGCGTCACTTCCATGCCGTCGCACCATACTTCCCAGCCCAGGCCCCAGGCGCCCAGCGTGGGGCTTTCCCAGTCGTCCTCGACGAAGCGGATATCGTGCGCCAGCGGATCGACGCCGATCGCGGCAAGGCTTTGCAGGTACAGTTCCTGCAGGTTTTCCGGGTTGGGCTTGAGGATCACCTGGTACTGGTAATAGTGCTGCAGCCGGTTCGGATTCTCGCCGTAGCGGCCATCGGTGGGCCGGCGTGAAGGCTGGACGTAGGCGGCCTTCCAAGGCTCCGGGCCAAGCGCGCGAAGGGTCGTCGCCGGGTGAAACGTACCCGCGCCCATCCGCATGTCATAAGGTTGCAGGATCAGGCAGCCCTGTTTGCTCCAGAAATCGTGGAGCGTCAGGATCATATCCTGAAAGCTGAGCGGCTGTTTTCCTGCTTCGGAAACGGTCTCGAGGGCGGCGGTGGACATCGCAATTCCGGGAAATTCTTGGATGCCCGGCCTTTGGCGGATCGAACCGGGCAAATCAACTGCGCTTTCCTTTGAAGGGCTTGGCAAGGGCGCCGATTGCGTTGGCGTGCAAACTGCCGCACAGCGCGCAGATGATCGCTTCCCCCCGATGGCTGCACGCCGTCACTTGCGCCCTCGTGCTGCTTCCCGCCCTGCCCGCTTGTGCCAAGCAGCCACAGGCGCCCGCGCCGCAAGCTGAACACGCGAAACAAACGCCCACGTCCACGGCCGCGCCCGATGCGATCCGCCCCGGCTTGTGGAAGATCGCGGATGCGGACACCACGATCTGGCTGTTCGGCACCATCCACATCCTGCCCGAAAACCTCACTTGGTATTCCGGCCCGGTCGCCGCCGCGTTTGAGAAATCGGACGAACTGGTCACCGAAATTCCGATCGAGGAAAACGCCCAGGCCGCCGGCATCATCGTCGAGGCCAGCAAGCGCAAGGACGGCAAGACGCTGCGCGCCACGCTGCCGGACGCCCTGCGGGTGCGCTACGAAGCTGGCATGGCCTCGCTCGGCCTGCCGCCGCAAGTGTTCGACGCCAACGAGACGTGGTTCGCGGCGCTGATGCTGACGATGATCCCGCTCAAGACCGCCGGCTACAACACCGAAAGCGGCGTCGATGCCCAAGTCGCAGCCAGGGCCACGGCGCGCCACATGCGCAACGTGGCGTTCGAGTCGGCGGAGTACCAGATCGGCTTGTTCAAGGATCTTCCCGAAGCGACCCAGCGGGCGTATCTGGACGAAGTGCTCGATGCCCTACCGACGGTGAAGACCGACATCGACGCGATGGTGACGGCATGGAAGACCGGCAATGCCGATCAACTCGCCAAGCTACTGAACGAAGATGAAAGCGACCCGCAGATGCGTAAGGTGCTGCTTACCGATCGCAATGCCGCGTGGGCCAAGTGGCTCAAGGCGCGGCTGGACAAGCCGGGCACGGTGTTCGTCGCGGTAGGCGCGGGGCATCTGGCTGGTCCCGGCAGCGTTCAGGACGATCTCAAGGCGGCGGGCATCTCCTCCACGCGGGTGCAATAGCCGCCATGCGCTGGCGGACTGCCTTTACCGCGATCGCGCTGTCCGCGCTGTCCGCGCTGGCGGCCTGCACGCCGCCCGCGCAAGAAGCGCAACCAGCCTTGTGGCAAGTGTCGGATGGGCAAGGTCATCAGGGCTGGCTGTTCGGCACCATCCACACCGCCAAGACGCGCCTGGTCTGGAACACTCCCCCCGTGCGCAAGGCGCTGCATCGGACCGGCATCATCATGGTGGAGGTCAGCAACCTGGCTGACGAGAAGGCGGTCGCCGCGACGTTCGCGGATCTCGCACGCAGCAGCGGTCAGCCCCCGCTTTCGCAGCGCGTGGCGCCGGACAAGCGCGCAGCCTTGGCCAAACTGCTGGAGCGCGGTGGTTACAATGACGGCGATTTCGCAGGCCTGGACACCTGGGCCGTAGCGCTCACGCTGGCTCGCATCGGTGGCGATGAAGATGACGCGCGCAACGGCGTAGACCGCGCGGTGATCGCGGATGCCGGCACCCGGCCAGTGGTCGAACTGGAAGGCGCCAAGGCGCAACTCGCCTTGTTCGATTCGCTCCCCGAGCGCGAACAGCGCGACTTGCTCGGCGCGGTCGTGGCCGAGGCGGATCAGCCGGACAAAGACCTCACCACAAGCTGGCGGCGCGGCGACATGACGGCAATCGAAAAGGAAACCCGCACCGGCTTGCTGGCTGACCCGGAACTGCGCGCCGTGCTGTTCACCGGGCGCAACACCGCTTGGTCGCAGCGCATCGCCGATGCTCTGCGAGCGGACAAGCGCCCGTTCGTCGCGGTCGGCGCCGCGCACATGGCCGGGCCGGACGGGATACCGGCGATGCTGGCGCGGCAGGGGTTCACGGTCACGCGGCTGGAATAGACAGTCGCATTCGGGCCACGCCTCTTATATGCTGATAGAAAGCATGGAGGCGATATGGCTGATTTATATCTGAAAGCTCTGGAGTCCGAGCGTAAGGCGCTTTGGGCGACATCCAGACTCAAGGGCTTGGCGAAAGACACCCCGGAACGCCAGCGCATTGCGGCGATCGACGTCCTCTTGCACGAACACAAGAATAAGGCCCGCACCTGAACGGGCTTCACGCGCGAGAAGGTGCAGCGCGCTAAACTCGTCATTCCCTCACAGGCGGGAACAGGGGCGGCAACCCAACCGATACCCTTTTATCGTTCCGCGCCAGGTGGTCGTGAGCGGAAATTCACCCCGCTCGTTCATTCACCCCTCCCCTTGCTTTTTCCCCGCCCCGAGGCTAAGGGCCGCGCCTTCCTGTCGTGGTCATCCCTGGAGGCGTGGCGGGACGGCGTGGGCCGATGTGCGGTCTGCTGCTGAATTTTATCCAGTTTTGAAAGGCACGTTCCATGAGCGATACGCTTATCCTGCCGGCCGAGACGCGTGAACGGGCTGGCAAGGGAGCCTCCCGTGAGCTGCGTCGTACAGGTCGCGTCCCCGCTGTCGTCTACGGTGGCAAGTCAGAGCCCCTCGCGATCCATCTCGAGGAAAAGGAGCTGGCCCGCCAGCTCGGCACCGGCCACTTCTTCAACTCGATCATCGAGATCGAGATCGACGGCAAGAAGCACCGGACGCAGCCCAAGGACGTTGCCTTCCACCCCGTCAGCGCTCGCCCGCTGCACGCTGACTTCCTGCGCATCGCCAAGGGCGCGACCGTCCACGTCAACGTGCCGGTGGTCTTCATCAACGAAGAGCTGTCGCCGGGCCTGAAGCGCGGCGGCGTGCTCAACATCGTGCGCCACGACCTGGAACTGGTCTGCGACGCCGAGAAGATCCCGCACGAGATCGCGATCGACGTGACCGGCTTTGACCTGGGCGAATCGATCCACTTCAGCCACGTTGCACTGCCCAAGGGCGTCGAGAGCGCGATTACCGATCGCGATTTCACGATCGCGACGATCGCTACTCCGTCTGCCCTGCGCAGCGAAGAAGGCGAAGCGGCGGAAGAGGCCGAGTAAGCCTCGAACCTTTCGCGAAATCGGCCCTTCCCGCCACGCGGGAGGGGCCTTTTTCTTATGTAACGTGTGACGTTTTGCCGGGGGCACGATGACGACGCAGCTCTGGGTGGGTCTGGGCAATCCCGGCCCGCAATACGCGCTCAACCGGCACAACGTCGGCTTCATGGTCGCCGACGCGATGGCCGAGATCCTCGATTTCGGGCCGGTCCAGAAGAAGTTCCTGGGCTGGATGCAGGAAGGCCGCATCGGCGCGCACAAGATTCTGCTGCTCAAGCCCGCCACCTTCATGAACGAAAGCGGTCGCTCGGTGGGCGAGGCGATGCGCTTCTACAAGCTCGACACCTCAGCCCTGACGGTATTCCACGACGAGCTTGATCTCGCCCCGTTCAAGGTCAAGGTGAAGCAAGGCGGGGGCCATGCCGGCCACAACGGCTTGCGCTCGATCGACCAGCACCTCGGCCCCGATTTTCGACGGGTGCGCCTAGGCATCGGCCATCCCGGCCATAAGGACCGGGTGACCGGCTATGTGCTGGGCAACTACGCCAAGGCCGAGATGGACCCGCTGGCCGACATGCTGGGCGCGGTCTCGGGCGAAGCCGGGCGTCTGGCCGATGGCGACGATACCCGCTTCATGAATGACGTGGCCCTGCGCATGCAGGACTAACCACAATAGCCCACGCGGCCACGCTGGCTGGTGGTCAACATCGCATCCTGTCGCTATGGGCGGCGCAAACAGCTTATATCGGAGTTTCAAATGGGTTTCCGCTGCGGGATCGTGGGTCTGCCCAACGTCGGCAAATCGACCTTGTTCAATGCGCTTACCGAGACGCAGGCAGCGCAGGCGGCGAACTATCCGTTCTGCACGATCGAGCCTAACGTCGGCCAGGTCGGCGTGCCCGATCCGCGCCTGGACAAGCTGGCCGCCGTCGCCAAGTCGGGCAAGACCATCCCCACCCAGTTGTCGTTCGTGGACATCGCCGGCCTCGTACGCGGCGCGTCCAAGGGTGAGGGCCTGGGCAACCAGTTCCTGGGCAACATCCGCGAAGTGGATGCGATCGTCCACGTCCTGCGCTGTTTCGAGAACGATGACATCCAGCATGTCGACAACCGCGTCGACCCGATCGCGGACGCCGAGACGGTGGAAACCGAACTGCTGCTGTCCGACCTCGAAAGCCTGGAAAAGCGGGTTCCCGCCGCGCAGAAGAAGGCGACCGGCGGCGACAAGGAGTCCAAGATCATGGCCAGCGTGCTGGGCCAGGCCTTGGAACTGCTACGCGAAGGCAAGCCGGCTCGGCTGACCAAACCCCGCGACGAGGAGGAAGCCCGCGTGTTCGCGCAGGCGCAACTGCTCTCGGCCAAGCCGGTGCTCTACGTCTGCAACGTTGAGGAAGAAGCGGCGGCGGAAGGCAATGCCTTTTCGGCCCGCGTGTTCGAGAAGGCTGCTGCCGAGGGCGCCAGCGCCGTCATCGTTTCTGCCGCGATCGAGTCCGATCTGGTCGGCATGGACATCGAAGAGCGCCTCGGTTTTCTGGAAGAGATGGGCCTGCACGAAACCGGCCTGGCGCGCATCATCCGTGCCGGTTACGGCTTGCTCGGCCTGCTCACGTTCTTCACCGTCGGCCCCAAGGAAGCGCGCGCCTGGACCGTCCACAAGGGCTCGAAGGCTCCTGAGGCCGCCGGCACCATCCACTCCGACATGCAGCGCGGCTTCATCCGCGCCGAAACCATCGCCTACGACGACTTCATCGCCCTGAACGGTGAAGCTGGCGCGCGCGAAGGCGGCAAGCTGCGCCAGGAAGGCAAGGAATACGTCGTGCAGGACGGCGATGTCCTGCACTTCAAGTTCAACGTCTAAGCCTGGATGCTCTGAATACCTGCACCGCCGCTCAGGCGGTGCAGGTGATCTCTCCGTCAGCCATGAAGACGATGCGCCGCTGCGCGTCGTGAACGGTCAGCCGCGCCGGAAAATGCGACTGGTCCGACTTGGCGCCGGCTGCATCGGGCTGTCGCACCAGGTCGATCGTGCTCGATAGCCCAACGTAGCTGGTGTAGGCGCCGCCGGGCAACTGCGCCGCCGTGCTCTTGCCGGCAAAGCGCTTAAGTTCGCCGCCGATGGTCATGAACCCTTCGTCGCCAGCGGCGATGAACACCGGGTCTGTTTGGTTGACCTTCCGAAAGCTGCAGCCCGGCTTGTCAAGGCCATAGCGCGCCACGTCGTTCGCGGTGATCGGCGCGGGCAGCACCGGATCGAGCGGGGCCTTGCTCATCCGCTCGACCATCGCGACGTCGCGCGCGTCCTCCGCAGCTTCCTCCTTGGGATTGTCCCCGCCGCAGCCTGCGAGGAAACCTGCCAGAACGATGGCCATCATTGCTTTTTGCATCATTTTCGCCCGAACAGCTTCTCGATATCGCCGTGAGCTAGCTTAACCCACGTCGGCCGGCCATGGTTGCACTGCCCTGAGCGCGGCGTCCGCTCCATTTCGCGCAGCAGCGCGTTCATCTCCGCCACCGACAGCACTCGCCCAGCCCGCACCGAACCATGGCACGCCATCGTCGCCAGCACGAGGTCGAGCTTTTCGCCCAGTAGCAAGGCATCGCCGTTGCGCGCGAGGTCGTCCGCGACATCGCGCACCAGCGCGGCGACATCGCTTTTGCCCAGTACCGAGGGCACCGCGCGCACCAGCATCGCGGCAGGCCCGAAGCGCTCCAGCACCAGGCCATGGCGGGCAAGGTCGGCCAGCTTGTCCTCCAGCGCATCGCAGGCGGTTTCTTCCAGTTCGACGACCTCGGGGAGCAGCAGCGCTTGCGAGCGCGTCACGGCGTCCTCCGCCCCCGCCGCCCGCAAGCGTTCGAGCACAAGGCGCTCGTGCGCAGCGTGTTGATCGACGATCACCAGCCCGTCCTCCGCCTCGGCGACGATGTAGGTCTGCGCCACTTGTCCGCGCGCCACCCCCAGAGGATAGCGCAGCGCCTCTTCGGGCGATGGCTCGGCTTGTTCCGCACGGGCACTCGGCAACGCCGTTACGTCGGTTTCAACTGATCGCCAGGCTGAACTGGCATCGCTCACCCGGTCGAAGCCCGGCCCTCCCCTGGGCGCCGAATATTCGCGCGCGAACAGCGAGCCGAGCGAGGGCGCGACCGGCGCCACTGGCTCTACCTGCCACATCGCCATCGCTGCCGAAGCCGCCGGTTGCGCACTGCGCTGGCCTGCGCCTTCCAGCGCATGGCGCAATGCCCCGACGAGGAACCCGCGCACGAAGGTGCTGTCGCGAAAGCGGACCTCGGTCTTGGCGGGGTGGACGTTGACGTCCACTTCCTCGGGCGCGATTTCCAGAAACAAGGCAAGCACCGCGTGGCGATCGCGCGCGAGCATGTCCGCATAGGCGCCGCGCACCGCGCCTGCCAGCAGCCGGTCCTTCACCGGGCGGCCATTGACGAACAAGTACTGGTGGTCGGCCACCCCGCGATTGTACGTCGGCAGCCCGGCGACGCCCGTGAGCCGCGCCGATCCGCGCTCCGCCTCGATCAGGACGCCTTCGTCGGCCAGTTCGCGCGCGACGAGGCGGGCGACGCGGGCCGCCAGTTCCTCGCGCGGCTGCACCGCCAGCACCCGGCGGCCATCGTGTTCCAGCACGAAGCCGATGTCCGGCCGCGCCATCGCCAGGCGGCGCACGACATCCTGGCAGGCCGCGTACTCCGATCGCTCCGACCGCAGGAACTTGCGCCGCGCCGGCACTTTGGCGAACAGTTCCTCCACCCGCACCCGCGTCCCCGGTGGCAGCGCGGCGGGACCGTCTGCGGTGAGCGCACCATGATCGACCATCCGCTTCCAACCTTCCGCCGCATCATGCGGGCGGCTCTCGATCGAAAGCTTCGCCACCGAGCCAATCGAAGGCAGCGCCTCACCACGAAAGCCCATGGTGGAGACCATCTCGATATGCTCGTCGGGCAGCTTGGAAGTGGCATGGCGTTCGAGCGCCAGTGCGATCTGGTCGGGCGACATGCCGCAGCCGTCGTCGGTTACTTCGACCAGGTTCAGGCCGCCTTGCGATATCCGTACGGTGATCTGCGTAGCGCCGGCGTCGATCGCGTTTTCGACCAGTTCCTTGAGCGCGGAGGCAGGCCGCTCAACCACTTCGCCCGCCGCGATGCGGTTGACGAGGTGTTCGGGAAGGCGGCGGATCGTGGGCATTTCAAATTCCTTTGTCCGCTCCTGGCCGAACGGATGCAACCGCCAACAACGCACGGCGATCCAGGCGGACCAACCCGAAACGGCATTTGGTTTCCGATAAAATCTGGAGCCGGGAGAACCTAGAGACGAACGGGCTTATTTTCGAGACAGGCTCCGCGCGAATCCCACGGTTATTCGACACAAAATTTTGGCGTTTCACGAATCGTTAGGCTAAGGCGGCCCCTTCACTGCCCCTCACCTGTCGACCGGTGCGTGACGCACTCGGCAAACGACGGGAAAACCAACGGATATTCGATGGCCGGCCTCTTTTCGCGATTCTTCAAACTCGGCTCTCAGAACATGGCGATCGACTTGGGGACGGCCAATACACTGGTCTACGTGCAGGATCGCGGAATCGTCCTCAACGAACCCTCGGTGGTGGCGATCGAGACGCTGAACGGCGTCAAGAAAGTGAAGGCCGTTGGCGACGATGCCAAGATGATGATGGGCAAGACGCCTGACAATATCGAAGCCATCCGCCCGCTTCGCGACGGCGTGATCGCCGACATCGAAATCGCCGAAGAGATGATCAAGCACTTCATCCGCAAGGTACACGGCAAGAAGAACTTGTTCCGTTACCCCGAGATCGTGATCTGCGTGCCATCGGGCTCCACCTCGGTCGAGCGCCGCGCCATTCGCGATGCTGCCAGCAATGCCGGCGCCAGCCAGGTTTTCCTGATCCTGGAACCCATGGCCGCTGCAATCGGCGCCGACATGCCGGTGACCGAACCGGTCGGCTCGATGGTAGTCGATATCGGCGGCGGCACTACCGAAGTCGCGGTGCTGTCGCTGCGTGGTCTGGCCTACACCACTTCGGTCCGCGTCGGCGGAGACAAGATGGACGAATCGATCGTCTCTTACGTGCGCCGCCACCACAACCTGCTGATCGGCGACGCCACGGCAGAGCGGATCAAGAAGGAATACGGCATCGCCGTTATGCCGGCAGACGGTGTGGGCGAGCTGATCCAGATCAAGGGTCGCGACCTCGTCAACGGCGTGCCCAAGGAAATCACCATTTCGCAGGCCAACGTCGCAGAGGCGCTGGCCGAACCGATCGGCGCCATCGTCGAAGGCGTGCGGATCGCGCTGGAAAACACCGCGCCTGAACTGGCCGCCGACATCGTCGATCAAGGCATCGTGCTCACCGGCGGCGGCGCGCTGATTCAGGGGCTCGACGATTATCTGCGTGAAGAAACCGGCCTGCCGGTCAGCGTCGCCGAAGACCCGCTGTCATGCGTCGCGCTGGGCACTGGACGTGCCATGGAAGATCCGATTTATCGCGGCGTACTGATGTCCGCCTGACGCGTTTGCAGGAGGGACGGCCGGCTCCGCGCGATGACGGGATCGGCTCAGCCCTCCTGATTTTTTGGTTCAAGTGCTGCAAATGCGGCAGGTTGGGCCGATCACAGGAGTGCATGGCGCATGGCACCGCCAGCAAATCGGCGCTCCGGATTTTCCCGCAGGGCGCAATACACGACGTTTTTCAGTTACGCCGCCGGCGTGCTCGGCGTCGTGATCGGGCTTGGGCTTCTTGTTGTTTCGTACGTCAGGCCGGATGCGTTCGCATTCCTGCGTGGCGCAGCAGCGGACGTGACCGAGCCGGCATCCCAGGCCAGCGCCAAGACGAGGGCTGCCGGTCACGACGTCTGGGCCGAGATATCCGGTTTCGTCCAGCGCGGCAGCCGTACCGCCCAGCTTGAGCGGGAACTGGCGAGCGCCAAGTCGCGCTTGGTCGCCGCACAAGCCACCGAAGTGGAAAACGCGCGCCTCAAGGCGTTGCTGGGCGTGCGGGAGGAAGGCGGCGGCCAAGTTGCCTACGCTCGCCTCACGGCTTCCACCGGCGGCAGTACGCGCCGTTACGCCACGCTGGGTGCAGGCGCCGATCGCGGCGTGACCAAGGGCATGCCGGTACGTTCGGAAGTAGGGTTGGTCGGGCGGGTGTTGGAGGTCGGTCACTCGACATCGCGGGTGCTGCTCATCACCGACACCGAAAGTATTGTTCCCGTTCGTCGTGCCCGCGATGGCGTGGCAGGCTTTGCCCAAGGGCATGGCGACGGCACCATCCGCATCCGCCTCATCAACCTGGGCCTCAATCCCCTGCGCAAGGGGGACGCTATCGTTACCTCCGGGTCTGGCGGGCTCTATCGTCCCAATACGCCGATCGCGGTCGTCACCGAACTGCTGCGCGACGGCGCCATCGCCCGCGTGGTGAGCAATCCGTCGGATACCGACTACGTGCTGATCGAGAAGGCGTGGTCGCTGCCCGATCCGCCGCCGCCCGCGCCCTTGCCCGGAAGCAAGAAGCCGTGACGCTGCTGTCCCGCACGGTTCTGGGTCGCCCCCGAATCAATCGCGCGCCGTCGCCGCTGTTGGCGCGCAGTTTGCCGTGGGTAACCATCGTGCTGGGTTCGATCCTGCCGGGCTGGCTGATGATTGCGTCGGCCCCGGTGTTGCCACCCCTGGGTTTTCTGACGTTCGTGGCCTGGCGACAACTGCGCCCCGGACTGCTGCCGATCTGGGCCGGCCTGCCGCTCGGCATTGCCGACGATCTGTTTTCGGGGCAGCCGTTCGGCTCTGCCGTGATGCTCTGGTCGCTGGCAGCGATCGGATTGGACGTGATCGAAGCGCGTCTGCCTTGGCGCAACTTCCTTACCGAATGGCTCGTCGCGGTCGGGCTGATCGTCGCGTACCTCGTCTTGTGCCTGGGCTTGGCAAACATCACCGGCGCGGCCGCACCGCTTGCCGTGGTGTTACCGCAGGTCGTGATTTCCGTGGTCGCCTATCCTATCGTCGGGCGCTTGGTCGCGTTCGCCGACCGCTTGCGCCTGACGCCGATCGTGGTCCTGCGATGAAGATCAATTTCCGCCGGCTCCTCAAGCCGCGCCATGTCACCACCGGCACTTTGCGCAACAGCTTCGATCGCCGCACCGTGGTGGTGACCGGCATCCAAGGTGGGATCGGCATGCTTCTCGCCACTCGCATGGCCTATCTCGCCGTGTTCGAGAACGAGAAGTACAAGCTTGAGGCAGAGAGCAACCGCGTCAACTTGTCCTTGATCCCGCCCCGGCGTGGCTGGGTGCTCGATCGTAACGGCACGCCGCTGGCGTCCAACCGCGCAGACTTCCGCGTCGATCTCATCCCCGAGCGCTTGCAGGACGGCGACCGGACCATTGCCGAACTGGGCAAGCTGCTTTCGCTCACCCCGATCGCGCTGCAGGATCTGCACGACAAGATCGACAAGTCCCGCGGCCTTGCTCCGGTCGAAGTGGCATCGGGGCTGGACTGGGAACGCTTCGCCGCCGTCAGCGTCCGATTGCCCGATTTGCCTGGCGTCGTCACCCAGCGCGGTTTTTCGCGGTTTTATCCGACCGGGCCTTCGGTGGGCCACCTCATCGGCTATGTCGGCCCCGCCTCTGCCGAAGAGTACGAGAAGGACCACGATCCCGTCCTCATCACGCCTGGTTACAAAGTGGGCAAGGACGCGCTGGAGAAGATCTTCGAGAAGGACTTGCGCGGCACCCCCGGCGCCCGCCGGGTGGAAGTCACCGCCTCGGGCCGGGTCGTGCGCGATCTGGACACGCGCGAGGACATCCCCGGCAAAACGCTTAAGCTGACGATCGACGCCCAGATTCAGGATTATGCGGCCAGGCGGATCGGCGTGGAATCGGGCGCAGCGGTGGTGATGGACTGCCGCAACGGCGACGTGCTTGCCATGTGCTCGATGCCCAGCTTTGATCCCAACAGCTTTTCCGATGGCATTGGCCGCCTGGAATGGAAGATGCTGTCGGACGACGACCATGTGCCTTTGCGCAACAAGGTGCTGCGCGGGCTTTATCCGCCCGGCTCCACGGTCAAGCCGATGGTTGCCCTGTCGTTCCTCGAGGCCGGGCTTGATCCCAACGAGACCGTCAATTGCAACGGCGGTCTGCGCGTGGGCAACCGCGTGTTCCACTGCTGGCAGCATCGTGGCCACGGCCAGGTCAACATGGCCAAGGGCATTTATCAAAGCTGCGACGTCTATTTCTACCACTTCGCCCAGCGCATCGGCATGGACCCGATCGCGGCCATGGCGCGCCGGCTAGGCCTGGGGCAGGAATTTCCGCTGCCGGTTTCCGGCCAGTCCTACGGCACCGTGCCCGACCCGGCCTGGAAACAGCGCAAGTACGGCAAGGAATGGCAGACGTTCGACACGGTCAACGCCACGATCGGCCAGGGCTATTTTCTGGTGAACCCTCTTCAGCAGGCAGTACAGGCCTCACGCCTTGCCAGCGGCAAGATCATCATGCCCCGCTTGCTGCCGGACCCCCAACATAAAGCGCCAGCTTCCATGGGCATTCCGCAGGACCACATCGAATATGTCCGCCGCGCCATGTCCGATGTCGCCAACGGTCCAGGCTCGGCACCGCATGCCCGGCTCCCCTTCCCCGACATCAAGCTGGCGGGCAAGACCGGCACCGCGCAAGTCGTCGGCCTCAACGTCGGCAACGGCAAGGGTGGCTTGTGGAAGCACCGCGACCACGGCCACTTCATCTGCTTTGCGCCGGTGGAAAACCCGATCTACGCCGTCTCGGTAGTGATCGAGCATGGCGGCGGTTCGCCTTCCGCCTACCCCATCGCGCGCGACATCCTGACCTACATCTTCGACAAGCAGAAGGGGATGGACATCCTCCTCGAATTGGAAAAAGGCTGGGGCGGCACCCCGAAAGAGCGGCTCGATGCGCGCTATCGCACGTATTCCGCCGAATACGGCGTGCGCGCGCCAGCCGTCTCGCCTGAAGAAGCGAACCGCAAAGTGCAGGAAGCCGACAGCGCCTCGCAGGACGAACGCCAGCCCATCGTCAGCGAAGCACAGTCGCCGGCGCCGGAACCGGCGGGTGTGGCCACGTCCGGCAGCGTTGCGCCCCAGCCCTCACCCGCTCCCTCATCCGGCCCATCGGGAGGCAATCCGCAATGACCCCTTCGATCGTCCCCGAAGCGATCGCCCGGCAGCCATGGCAGATGCTTATCCCCTTGTGCGGCCTCGTCGCACTAGGCGCTGCCGTGCTCTATTCGGCGGCGGGCGGTCACCTTCAGCCTTACGCCCTCACCCACGTGGTTCGGTTCATGGTCTTCCTGACCATGGCGATCGGCATCTCGCGCATCAACCGCAACGTGTTCCGGATGGCGGCCTACCCCGTCTATGGCGCGATCCTGGTGCTGCTGGTGCTGGTGGAATTGATCGGCGCGGTGGGCGGTGGCAGCCAACGCTGGCTCAACCTCGGTTTCATGTCGCTCCAGCCTTCAGAGCTGATGAAGCCCGCGATCGTGCTGGTGCTGGCGCGCTTCTACGAAACGCTGCCCCATGCGATGACCGCAAGCTGGCGCGGGCTGGTGCCGGCCGGCGTCCTGATAGCGCTTCCGGCGCTGCTTGTGATCGTCCAGCCCGATCTGGGCACTGCGCTCGCGATCTGCTTTGGCGGAGCGCTGACGATGTTCCTCGCCGGTCTCCCGCTTTGGTGGTTCGTGGCAGTGGCCGGCGCGGGCATGGTGACTGTCCCGATCGCCTTCTTCACCCTGTTGCATGACTACCAGCGCAACCGCATCCTCGTGTTCATGGACCCAGAGGGCGACCCGCTGGGCACCGGCTACCACATCACCCAGTCGAAGATCGCCATCGGGTCGGGCGGAGTATTCGGCAAAGGCTTCGGCAACGGCACTCAAAGCCACCTGCAATACCTACCAGAGGCCCACACCGATTTCGTCTTCGCCACGATGTCGGAAGAGTGGGGGCTGGCCGGCGGCCTGTTCGTGCTGATCGTATTCGCAATCGTGATCGGCTGGGGCATGCGCGTCGCTCGCCGCGCGCCCGATCGCTTCTCGAGCCTGCTCGCCGCCGGCATGACCGCCACGATGTTCTTCTATGTCATGATCAACTTGATGATGGTGATGGGCTTGGCCCCCGTCGTCGGCATCCCCCTACCCTTCATGAGCCACGGCGGCACCTCGATGCTGACCAACATGATCTGCCTGGGCATTATCATGGCCGTAAACCGTTGGAATCAAACGCGTTCGAACTTCTTCTGAAACATTTCGCATATTCCCTCTTTTCATCCCGAATCCAGCCTTTATAGGGACGTCTCCGCCGCCGAATCGGCGGGGAGCTGCAAGGCTCCCGAAGACCGGCAGTGTGGACGCATAGCTCAGTTGGTAGAGCAGCTGACTCTTAATCAGCGGGTCCTTGGTTCGAGCCCAAGTGCGTCCACCATTTTTCTCCCTATATTCCAGTCGGTTACAGGCCTTATGTAACGAGATAGAGGTTCGGCCTCTTCGGACTGTGACCATTTTTGTGACCTACTCCTTCCAGCTTTTCCGCCGCGTTTGCCACATCGGCGTTTGTGACCGGAATAATCAGCTGGTCGGCGTAAGGGGCCAGATGCTTGACCGACATATGCGCGTAGCGGCGCACCATCGTTTCTGACTTCCATCCCCCCAGCTCCTGAAGCACCCAAGTGGGGACATCATTTTGCCGGAGCCAACTCGCCCAGGTATGCCGCAAATCATGCCAGCGGAAATTATCAATGCCGCAGGCCTTCAACGCAGCGCGCCAGGATCTTGTATTCGCCGATCGAAGCGGCCTGCCCCGATATGTGAACACATGCGTCTGATGTTTGCCTTGCTGCCGTTCCAGGACACTCATGGCGACATCATTCAAAGGAACGCCCAAAGCTTCCCCATTCTTGGTGTCGCCATGCTCGATCATTGCCATGCGACGGTCCAGATGGATCTGATCCCACGTCAGATTGAGTATGTTTCCCTGACGCAAGCCCGTTGACAATGCGAACAAGACGACCTCACGCTGATGAGCTGGTAGACAGTCCATGAGCGCCTTGGCTTGGTCCTGCGTAAGATACCGAACCCTGACCTTCCCGCTTCTCATGTAGGTCTTGAACGCCGGTATCTGATCCAGCCATTCCCATTCCCGCTGCGCCTTCCGGAAAATGGCGCGGACGAGCGCCACGTAAAGATCCTTGGTGCGATCGCTGGCATTGGGAAGATGGCGAGAGAGTATCCCGTCGATCATGTCCCGGTTCACCTGATCCATTCTCTTGCCACGCAGATGCTTGGTGAACCATCGGATCCGGCTCACATCGTCCCGATAGGATTTCTTGTGTGCCTTCTCCTTCAGCCACCGCAAAGCCGCCTCGTCCCAAGTGCGTTTCGGCTTCTGCTTCAGCCTGGCAATATCCCACAATTCGGCCTTTAGCCGGTCGTGGTATTCCTCCGCCTTTTTCCTGTCGGACGTTCCAGTAGAGTGTCTAATGAGTGTTCCGTCAGGCGCTGTGAGTTTGACGTAATATGTTCCTGCACGGTTCCAGAGTGCCATGCTGCCTCCTTTTGGTCGGCACTCAGCTGCACCCATGCCTGACCAGAATACCGCCCACGCATCCATGCGACAAGGTCGTGTTCGATGAACCGCCACTGACGCCCGACTTTCGCGGCTGGCAGGCCGCCCAATCGGGCATGTTTTCGGACTGAGTTCGGGTGTAGGCCAAGGAACTTGGCGGCTTGGTTCAACGACATCACGGCCATAGTGACATCATCCACCGCTGGACTGTTCCGACGTAGCGATATCGCGGCGCATCTTCGCAAATGCGCGATCGCTGGCGAGGAATGCCTCCAGCATGGCGGGTAGGAGTTCCGCCATTTCTGCTTTGTCGCCATAAGTGCGATTGTAGATCGCGGTGTAATCGCCCAGTAACTTCGCTAGATCGGGAGTGATTGTCAGCGCGATCTTTATGGGCGTACGGTCGGGCAGTTTCGCAAGCTTGAGCATGGGTATCTCCTCTCAGCCGGTGCCGCCCCAGGGGCGCAGGGTAATGTCCTTGTGAACCACGACACGTAGCGGCCAACCGGGTCGGATGGTGACGGTGGGCTGGATGTTGAGGCTCTTGCTGACGATCTGCTGCCCGGCCTGGTTGGCGGATTGCTGGGTGGACTGACGGATCGCGCGCACGAGATCGCTCTCCTCGCTCCCGAACGACACTTCGGTGCCCACGCCCAACAGGGTCGAGAGGGCAACACCCTTCAGAAGCTGCCAGGTGTGGAAGTCCACTTTGTCGGAAAGACCTGCATATCCTCCCGCATCGGTAGCCGGCAGATTGTCTATCTGGACCGAACTTCCGTCCGGCAAGATGATCCGCTGCCATGCCAGCAAAGCCCGGCGCTGGCCGAAGGCCACGACGCTATCGTAAGTGCCGATAAGCCGCGCGCCTTGCGGGATCAGCAAAGTGTGCCCCGTCACCGTGTCGAATACGTTCTCGGTCACTTGCGCCACCACCATGCCCGGCAGATCCGAGTTGAGCCCTGTCACCAGACTGGCGGCGATGATGCTCCCGGCCATGAGCTGGTAGGGCGAGGCCGGCGTTTGCAGACGATGGACGCTCGCAGTACCGCTCGCTGCTTTTTGCTCCAGGAAGTCGATCTTCCTTTGCTGGTTATTCTGGTCCTTCTGGGGATCAAGCGCCACTCGCCCTGCCTCGCCGGCTACGACCGGTTGACCAGCCATTGCTGCGCTGCTTGCAGGGCCGGCGGCAGCAGTCGCAGGGGTCGCGGCCGCTCGGGCCGAAGATTGGACCATCACACCGGCCTCGCGGGCCTGGTGCGCCTGCGAGGCGTTCCGCTGACGCTCGGCTTCTACGGCCTGCTCGGCCGCCGTCAGGGTGGTCGAACCATCGACCGGATCATGCACCGCAGTTGCCAACTCGCGCTGCCGCTCGAGGATCGGACGCCCAAGATCTCCCGGCAATGCTGGCCCGAGAATGGGTGTGCCTGGTTTTATCTGGCTGTAGTCGCCCGGAAGACCGACAACGGCATCGGCCGGCGTGCGGCGGTCGCTCACAGCTTTTTCGGTGCTGGCCTCGACGATGTGCAGTGCCTTCGACCCCAGCGCCATCCAGGCGACGCCGGCTATGGCGAGCGAACCAATCGCGGCACCGCCGACGATGATGCCCCGCCGGAACCGGACAGCCCGCCGTGGGCTACCCCGCAGAACCAGCCGCTCCGGCGCCACCTTCCAGGTGGCTGATGCCGCCCCCGGCTCAGCCTCTTCTGGCTCGTCGGCTTCAGGCCCGACAGCTTCAGGCGTGTTGGATTGCGGGCTGTCAGTCTTTGGCATGGCGGCTTCCGACCCCGCGGCCGGGCTGCGCTCGGCCCCGCTCATTTGCCTTTCCCTTCGATTCCGCCATCGGCCCGGCTGATGCGGACGACCTGTTGGGGCTTCTCGCCCAAGCGCAGTTCGGCAGCCCCGAAAAGGCGATCGACGATGTAGTGGTTACCGCTCACCCGGTAGTTGACCAATTGGCTTTGCCCGCGTGGACCAACGACAAACAGCGGCGGTGCTTCTCCCTGGTCGAGCTGGGCCGGGAACTCGATGTAGACCTTACGGCCATCGTCCCACGCCCGCACCGGCCGCCAGGGCGGATTGTCGCCGGTAATCGTGTAACGGAAGCGCAGATCGGAAAGCGCTATGTTCGTCGCCACCGGCTTTGCCGCCTCTGCGGTCTGGTTCTGACGCTGCAAGGCAAGCAGTTGGTCCTGCGGATACGTCCAGGAGATCGCCGCCATCGCCGTGCGATCGGTACTCTCCAGCACCAGATGATAGGCGCGCCGGTCGGTGGCGATGATCATGTTGGTGACAAGGCCAGGCGCGAAAGGCTTGACCAGCACATGGACGCGGGCATCCTCGCCCGATCCGCTTACCGTATCGCCGATGATCCAACGCACGGTGTCGCCGGCCGAGACCGCCAGCAGCTTCTCACCAGGCTGAAGCGTCACATCGCTGACCCGTTCGGGCGCGGCATAAAGCCTATAGAGCGCGCCGTCTGTCCAGGGATAGACCTGCATCGCATTGATGTAGCCGGCCCGCGATGGCTCTCGGGTTGCGGCCCGGTTTGCCGCCTCGACCCGCGCGGTTGGCAGGCCAGCCTCCTTCGCCACCGAGGGCGGCAGCAGCAGTTGCCCCGGCAAGGGTAGCGGCTGGGCGATCGTCACGATCTCCACTGGCTTGGGGACTTCCGCTTCACGAGCAGCAGGCTCGAACCGCACGCTGTCGAGGGCGATCGCCGGTGGGGGTGTCGCACCGGCGCACGCGCCCAGACCGATGAGCGGGACCGCCCAAAGAAAGGTGCCTTGAAGGGGCAGGCGAATCATGGGCGATCTCCTTCCGCATGGGCGTCGAGTTCGGGAGCAACAACCGGCTGTGCCGGGGAAGCGACGGCCTCGGACTCTGGCCGGCTCGGTGGCGCATGCTCTCGCTCACCGGGTTGGTGGGCTGGGGACGACGGCTGACCATCGAGCTCTCGCGCCCAGTCGATGGCATTGACGTAGAGGCCGAGCGGATTCTTGCGCAGCGCGTCGGCGGTCTTGGGCGGTTGCATCATGACCGTCAGCATGGCGGTCCAGCGTTCGGTCTTGGCCAAGCTGCCGCGCTCGAAGATGCTTTCGGTCCATTTGACCTGAAAGCTGCTATCGGACGCGCGCACTACACTGGTTACTTGCACCGATACGCTGCGGTGGCCGATGCCGGCGAACGGATCGTTGGAGCGGGCATATTCGTTAAGAAAGATCGCGGCCCGGTCAGTCGCGAAGTCATAGGCGTCGAGCCAGTTGCGTTTCACCAGTACCGGGTCGGTGGAGACCGACCGAACGTTGGCAATGAACCGGCCCAGGTGCCATGCGATCTGACCATCCGTGGGCCGGTAGTTCTGAATCGCCGGCGCGACGCTGCGCGCCTCTCCCAGCCGATCGACTTCCACCACGTAGGGCGCGATCCGGCTCTGCATCGACTGCCAGACGTTGGCCGCGATGAGTATACCGGTAAGACCGAGGCTGGAGAAGGCGACAAGCCGCCAGTTGCGGGCCTGCACACGGGCAGATCCAATACGCTCGTCCCATAGCTGCCCGGCGCGCTGCCAGGGTGTCTCGGGCGCGGGCGTCTGCCCATATCGTTGCATCGATCGTTTGAAGAGCATGCGTAATTACTCCTTTTCGCTGAGGTCAGGGTTGGCGGCGCCGCCCGGCCGGTCGCCATCCTTGATGGTCTGCATGGCCATGTGCCGGTGGTGCCGGGCGGTCTGCTGGGACTTGAGACTCTGCGCCCAGGCCGGAGCTGGATCGGCAGCCGGCCCGCCAGCAGATGGGGGCGCAGGTGCCGGCGCGGTTCGCCCGGCATTCCACGCCGCTTGCTGCCCGGCGGCGACGCCGGCGCGAACCGGGCTGGCGACATGCGCTGCCGTCGCCTTGGCGGCCTGTGAGATCGCGCCGCCTGCTGCGGTGGCAACACCGCCAAGGCCGGCACCCATGCTGGCGCTGCCTGTTGTCTCTTGGCCCAGCTTGTAAGCGCTCGAGGCGGCAGATCCCATCGCGGTGCCGGCACGGATCGCGCCCATGCCGCTGCGTCCGGCCATCATCGCACCGCGTGCACCCAGCATAGCCGCGCCGCCGGACATGATTGCCGCACCTGCAGCTGCACCGACCGCAGCGCCAGCACCGAGCTGGGGAGCGCCGGACACGAGACCGGACGCGATGCCGGGGCCGAAGATACCCAGACCAAACAAAGTCAGCGCGCCCATCAGCAGGGTCAGCGCTTCGGCGATGCCGGGATCATCGCCGACAAGGCTGGTCATCTGGTCGAAGAAATTGGTGCCGATGCCGATGATGACGGCAAGCACCATGACCTTGATGCCGGACGATATGACGTTACCAAGCACGCGTTCGGCCAGGAAGCTGGTCTTGTTCCACAGCGCGAACGGCACGAGCACGAAACCTGCTAGCGCGGTCAGCTTGAACTCGACGATTGTGACGAACAGCTGGATCGCAAGGACGAAGAAGGCGAGCACCACCAGCAGCCAGCAGATCAGCAGGATGGCAATCGCAAGGAAGTTGCCGAAGAACTCCGGAAAGCCGATCAAGTCGTCGACCTTGGCGATCAGCGGATGGGCGGCCTCGAAGCCCGTCCCCGCGATTTTGCCGGGATGCAGCAAGTCGTCGGCAGACAAGCCGCCGCCGCCCGCGGTAATGCCTAGCCCCGCAAAGCTGCGGTAGATGATGTCGGCCAGACGCGAGAAATTGCCCAGGATGTAGGCGAAGGCTCCGACATAGAGGACTTTCTTGACCAGCCGGCCGAGCACGTCCTGGTCATTGTCCATCACCCACCACAGCGCGGCAAGCGTAACATCAATGCCGATTAGCACTGTCGTCAGGAACGCCACGTCGCCCGACAACAGGCCAAAACCGCTATCGATGTAAGTGAGGAAGGTGTCGAGGAAGATATCAACGATATTGAGGTCGAGCCCACCGAGATCGGAAGCCATCGCGCCGGTACTCCTATCGCCGGGTGTACAAGGTGGAGTTGCCGATAAAGCGGCGCCCTTGCTCGCGCGCGGCCTCGCCATCCTGCTGTTTGCGGGCCTGCTCGATCGCGTCGGCGCGATACTGCGTGGCCATCAGTTGCTGGATTTGAAGCTGTTGGCGCGCGACCAGCGCGATCAACTGGTTCGTCGCTTGTTGGGCAGCCAGGCTGCCGGTCGCCGACTGGCTCTGCGTAACAAGCTGCTTGAGCAAGTCGCCATCGGTTTCGATGTTCTCGACCACTTGTGCTTGCACCCGCATGGTCTGCCGGTAGCCCTGCATCGAAGACTGGTAGCGTTCGCGCGCCTGCGTCACGATCTGGCTGCTCGACGCCGTGGTGTCGAAGGCCGTGGGAAACTGCTTCTTGAGCGCCTCGTCGGTCGCGGCGACGCTGAAGGCGATGCCTTCTGCCTGGGTCATCAGCCTGCTGATCTTTTGCAGCGATTGGGATATCTGCGAGAGCGACGAGAAGTCCAGGCGCTGGAGATGCTTGGCCATGTTGGTCAGCATCGTCGCCTGGTTCTGGAGCGCTTGGATCTGGTTGTTGATCTGCTGCAACGCACGCGATGCGGTCAGCAGATTCTGCGCATAGTTGCTCGGATCGTAGACGATGATCGCCTGCGCCGGAATGATCGGCACGACGGCGGGCACCACTATGGAAGAAGTCACCAACAGGGGGGCGAGAAAATGCAGTTTCATAGAGCAAGCTCCCTTTGCTCTGGGTTGGTGACGGCACTGTCACCCATGGCGCGTTCATCAAAATTGGCGACGAGCGCGGCCGCCCAGTGGAGCCCGCGGGCACGCAGAAAGGCCTCGGCGACGGCGCCCTCGCCGTGCTCATCGAGCAGCCGGTCGATGAGGCTCTGGGTGTCAGGGTCGGACGCGCCGCACAGAGCCAGGGCCACAGGCCCCAAGGCCAGCTCGAACAAGCGGTTCCCGGCCCGCGATTGCAGATAGTAATGCCGCTTTGGCGTCGCGCCGGCGATCAGCTCGATCTGCCGCTCGTTAAGGCCGAAGCGCTCGTAGGCAGCGCGGCCCTGCGGTTCGACGGCGCGGTCGTTGGCAAGGAAGATGCGCTGTGGGCAACTCTCGATGATGGCAGGCGCGATACTGCTGTCGGCGATGTCGGCGAGGCTCTGGGTTGCGAAAATTACGCTGACGTTGCGTTTGCGCAACACCTTCAACCATTCGCGGATCCGCGCAGCGAACAGTGGGTTGTCGAGGAACACCCAGGCCTCGTCGAGCACCAGTAGGGTCGGCCGCCCATCGAAACGCTCCTCCAAACGGTGGAACAGATAAGTAAGCACCGGCGCGACGGCGCCCGCGCTGTGCATGAGCGCTTCGGTCTCGAAGCACTGCACGTCGCCAAGCGCGAGCTTGTTCTCCGCACCATCGAGCAGGCGGCCGAACGGCCCCTCCAGAGTGTAGGGCACGAGCGCGGCCTTGAGCGCATTGGACTGGAGCAGCAGGCACAGGCCGGTGAGCGTGCGTTGTTCGGGCGGGGCGCCAGCAAGATTGGTCAGCGCGGACCACAACGCCTCTTTGATCTCGGGAGTGACATCGACCCGTTCAGCCTCAAGCAACGCAGCGATCCATTCGGCCGCCCATGTCCGCTCAGTATCATCCTGAATGTTGCGCAGCGGTTGAAACGCGAGGGCATCGCCGGTGCCAAGCGCGTGGTGTTCGCCGCCCATTGCCAGCACTGCCGCGCGCGCCGACAGTCCTTTGTCGAAGATGTAGACTTGCGCGCCGGGATAGCGACGGAACTGAAGGGCCAGCAGCGCCAGCAGGACCGACTTGCCCGCCCCGGTCGGGCCGACGATGAGCATATGGCCAACATCGCCGACATGGGTCGACAGCCGGAACGGGGTCGAGCCGCTGGTTTGCGCATAGAGCAGCGGCGGGCCGGCGAGGTGTTTGTTGGCCACCGGCCCTGCCCACACCGACGATAGCGGCATGAGGTGTGCGAGGTTCAAGGTATGAACCAGCGGTTGGCGAACGTTGGCATAGACGTGGCCGGGCAGCGAGCCGAGCCAGGCTTCGACCGCGTTCACGCTTTCGCGAATGCAAGTAAAGCCCAAGCCATTGACGATCCGCTCGACGATCCGGACCTTTTCATCAGCTCTGCCGCGATCGAGATCGCTGACGGTGATGGTGGCCGTGTAGTAGCCGAAGGAGACATGATCGCCGCCGAGCGCCTGGAGAGCGAGATCGGCATCGACCACCTTGTTGTCGGCATCGCTGTCGGTGAGCGGAACCGGCTCGTTCATCATCACCTCGCGCATGAGCTGGGCGATGGACTTGCGCTTGTTGAACCACTGGCGGCGGATTTTGGTCAGCGCCTTGGTCGCTGCCGTCTTGTCGAGCGCAATGAAGCGGGTCGCCCAGCGATAGGCGAAGTCCTGGTGGTTGAGGGCATTGAGGATGCCGGGCCGGGTCGCGTTGGGGAAGCCGAGCACGGTAACCGTGCGCAGGTGGCGGTCGCCCAGCAGCGGCTCGATCCCGCCGACAAGCGGCGTGTCGACCAGCAGCCCGTCGAGATACATCGGCGTTTCGGGCACGGCGACGTGGTGTCGGCACGGGGAAATGCAGCCATGCAGAAAGGTCAGCGTCTCGGCATCATCGAGGGCGCGGACCTCGGCCATGAAGCCCGACAGCAGGTCAAGCACGCGGTCCGTCTCGGCGATGAAGGCGCGCAATTCGGTGCGCCAGTCGCGATCCGCTTGCGGACCGTCGCGCTCCAGCAGCGCACGTTCGGCACGGCTCAGCTGGTCGGCCGGCGGCAGATGGCAGAGCGTTAGATGCGTGTGGCTCTCGAAATGCTGGCCACGCCGGCCATCGAAATGCGCCCTGCGTTCCTCATCGACCAGCCAGGCGGCGGCATCGGGAAATGGGCTGCGGGGATAGTCCAGTGCCTCGATCCGTTCGGCATCGAAGAATAACGCCCAGCCCGATCCCAGACGGCGCAGAGCATTATTGGCCCGTGCGCAGACCGAGAGGAGTTCGGCTTGGGTCGCGCTTTCCAGGTCAGGCCCACGAAAGCGCAAGGTGCGCTGGAAGCTGCCGTCCTTATTCAGCACCACACCGGGTGCGACCAGTGCGGCCCAGGGGAGATGGTCGGCAAGCCGGTCTGCGGTTGCGCGATATTCCTTGAGGTTCAACATGAGACAAAGACTCCTAGGGCTACACGCTCAGGACGGGCTTGTGGCGCAGGTGGCGGGCGAGCACGGCCGCGAAGTCGGGGTCGCGCTTGGCGGCAAAGACCGCGAGGCTGTGCCCTGCGAGCCAAAGCAATAGTCCGGCGATCCATTGCTGAAGGCCCAGCCCCATCGCGGCGGCGAGCGTGCCGTTGAGGAGGGCAATGCCGCGCGGCGCGCCGCCGAGCAGGATTGCTTGCGTAAGCGACCGGTGCAACGGCACCTCAAAGCCTTCGACTTGTCCGTGGGCGATCTGCGCATAGGCGGACTGACCACTTACGGCATCTCCGCGAGACGCGATGGAGCTGGGCCCAGCCATCAGACCAGCGCTCCGCCGCCGAAGCTGAAGAACGAGAGGAAGAAGCTCGACGCGGCAAAGGCGATCGAGAGGCCGAAGACGATCTGGATCAGCTTGCGAAAGCCGCCCGAGGTCTCACCGAAGGCCAACGCCAGGCCAGTGGTGATGATGACGATCACCGCGATGATCTTAGCCACAGGACCCTGGACGGATTCCAGGATCTGCTGAAGCGGCTCTTCCCAAGGCATGCCTGATCCCGAAGCCAGGGCCGTGACGGGAACGAGCAAGGCGGCAGCGATAAGCGTCAGTTGCGGCAGGTGCGCGAGAGGCAACGAGCGAGTAGCGTATGTGGGGTTAGCGTGCATGGGATCAATCTCCAGTGCTGGGGGGGAAGATGAGGTCGGTGACGGCGTAATCGCCGTCGGCATCGAGCCCGCCGACCTCGGTAACGGTCTCGATCCTGCGGCCGGTGCCCCGACCACAGATAAACACCACCATGTCGATCGCCTCGGCAATCAGGCGGCGCGGAACGGTGACGACACTTTCCGCCACGAGTTGTTCGATACGGTAGAGCGCCGAGCGCGCGCTGTTGGCATGAACGGTGGCGATCCCGCCGGGATGGCCGGTATTCCACGCCTTGAGCATGTCGAGCGCTTCGCCACCGCGCACCTCTCCGACGATGATCCGGTCGGGCCGCAAGCGCAGGGTCGAGCGCACCAGGTCGGCCGTCGTCACTGCGCCGGCCCCTGCCCCCTTCCCGGATTTCGTGCGCAGCGCGACAGTGTCGGCCGCGGCGCATTGCAGCTCGCGGGTGTCCTCGATCAAGATCACGCGTTCGTCGAGCGTGGCCATCTCGGCCAGCAGCGCATTTGCAAGTGTGGTCTTGCCTGACGACGTGCCGCCGGCGACCAGGATATTGCGCCGGTCGATAACGGCGCTGGCGAGCGCCTGCGCGACCTCGGGACGCGTGATGCCATCCGCCACATAGTCATCCAGGCGATGGATGCGCGCGGCGGGCTTGCGGATCGCAAAGCACGGCGCCGATACCACGGGCGGCAGAAGTCCCTCGAAGCGCTCGCCGCCTGCGCCATTCTCATATGCCGGCAGTTCGGCGCTGATGATCGGCGCGTCGGCATGGACTTCGGCGCGCGCGTGGCTGGCGACGAGGCGGATGATGCGCTCGGCTTCGGCGGCTTCCAGTCGGACCGCAGTCTCGATCCGACCCTCGCCCAGTCGGTCGAGCCGCAGCACACCATCGGGGTTGACCATGATCTCGATCACCCGCGAATCGGCTAGCGCCGCCGCAATTGCGGGCCCCATCGCGGTGCGCAGCATCGCCCGGCGCCGGTTACGCGCTTGGATGCCGACCGGCCCGGTCACGATTCACCGCCAGCATTGGACGGTGCCCCGGTCGACCGACCGGTGGCAAGTTGGCGTCCGACCTGATCGTCGAAACGGCGGAAGCGTTCGCGCCCGATAGCCTGGGCCGCCTTGTCGGCTTCGGACACCGGCGCGGTGACAGTCAGCTGGTAGCGGACGAACAACGACAACGTCTCGAGCAGCACGGTAGCGTCCCGCTCGATGCGGCCAAGCTGATTGCTGATCCGGTCGAGCCGGTGCTTGAGCAAATCATCGACCTCCCGGGTGGGGCGACGATTGAGGTATTCACCAGTGGCTTCGGCGACGATTGCGGATTTGAACGGGCGGAGCTTGGATGCCAGCGTGTCGCGACGAGCGTTCATATCCCGGTCGAGATAGAGATGATGCCGCAGCGTCATGCCATATCTCCCGTCAG
>NZ_AKFJ01000120.1 GCF_000272475.1 Novosphingobium sp. Rr 2-17 | reverse complement strand
CGGACCGTGCGGCAAGCAGTCAGTCGGCTTTCGGGAACGCTGAACTGTCGCGCGAACGGCGACAATTGGCGCAGTGCTGCCGGGCAGATTTTCGGCGGACAATGGCCGATTTGAGAACGTCGGCTATCAGGATTTAGAACCGCAAATCGGACGTTGCATGATATCTGACTAACGCGCTTGCTCAAACTGCGTCTCAGCGACCATACCCAAAGCGATGCTTCCGGCCATCAAACAGCTACCTTTTGTATAGAAGCGCTGGGGAAACGACCCGACGGACTCAAATCTGCAAGCCGTTTATGACATTGAGCTTTCCCAATCCCAGCATATGCTAGCTGTACTGGGCGGGTTTGGGGGGTTGGGTGGCGATTGATCTTGGCCGGATAGAGGCTTTAGCCACCGATCAGGCATCGCTGAAAGCCGCTGCCGGGCTCGCCAAGCCGGGCAAATGGTTCGGCGTCGGCGGCAGTGCGGACGGGGCGCTGATCTGGGGCGAGTGCGCCGGATCGGGTGCCAATCCCTATCGCGTGATGGCCGACCTGCGCGATCTGGGAAACAAATGCACCTGCCCCTCGCGCAAATTTCCGTGCAAGCATGTGTTGGCGCTGCTGTGGCTGAATGCCGAGGCGGTGGTGACCTTTGCGCCGGGGGAAATCCCGGCCTGGGTGGGCGATTGGCTCGGGCGGCGGCGCGGTGCCAGCGCAGCGCCAGCCGGCGCGGCAGCCAAGCCAGCGAGCGACGCGCCTAAGGATCTCCGCGCCGCGCAACGCGCCGAACCCGAAGCGCCCGAAGATCCCAAGGCGGCAGCCCGCCGCGAAGCTTTGGCGGCCAAACGTTCGGAGGATACCGAGCGCGCGATCCTCGATAGTCTCGACGCGCTGGAGCAATGGATCGGCGACCAGCTCCGCATGGGTCTCTCGGCCTTTATCGACGATGCCACCGCCCGCTGCCGCCGCATCGCGGCACGGCTGGTGGACGGCAAAGCAGCGGCGCTGGCTGGCCGGATCGACGAACTGCCGGCGCGCCTGCTCGGCCAGCCAGCCGGTGATCGTCCGCGCGCGGCGGTGGTCGAACTGGGCAAGCTGGTCCTGCTCGCCCGCGCTTTCCGCTCCGCGCCGCGCGATGCCGATATCCGCCGTGCCGTCGCCAGTTCCGAGAATCGCGAAACGGTCCTCGCCAGCAGCGATACGGTGCGCGTCACCGGCCTGTGGGAAGTGCTGGCGGAGCAGGTGCAGACGCGGCGTGACGGACTGGTGTCGCAAACCACCTGGCTGCTCAATCTGGGACCTCAGAGTCCGCGCTTCGCTATGCTGCTCGATTACTTCCCTGCCAGCGCTGGCCGCCGAACCTCGGCCTTCACCCCGGGCGAGCGGTTCAGGGGCGAAGTCGCCTTCTTCCCCGGTCGCAATCCGCTGCGCGGGTTGCTGCTCCAGCGTGCGGCGGATGGCTCCGATACCCAGGCCTGGCCCGAAGCGGCGGCTGATCTCGCCGAAGCGCTTACCGCCCCGTTGCATGCCGAGCCTTGGGTCCTGGATATTCCGGTGTTGCTGCCGCGGGGCCGTGTCGCAATCGATGCGGCCGGGCAAGGGTGGTGGCGCCCCGCCGACGCCACCACGGCGCTGCCGCTTGCCGAAGGTGTAGAGGGACTGATCAGAGGTACCGAACTGACCCGCGCCGCCGCGCTCTGGTCTGGCAATCGCCTCGCGATCCTGGCGGCGCAGACGCCTTGGGGCAGGATCGGTGCAGATGGTTGAGGCGATCTACGACGCGCTCGGGCAGGTGCTGACCCGCTGGACGATGGGTTCGGCGGCCGCCCCGGTCACGCAAGTCTGGAAGGCCGAGATCGGCGAGGATCCCATCGAAGCCGAGTTGCGGTTGCTGGCGCTGTCCGGCCAGTTCCTCGGCATGGCGGTGATCGCCGAGCCGCCTGCCGATCTGCATGCCTTGCCCGATCTTCCCGCGCTGGCGCTTCCAACTTTGCCTGACGCCTCACGTTCGCTAGCCCGGCGGGTGCTGGCGGCAGGCGATGGGCGGCACAAGCGTAACCTGGCCCAGTTTGTTGCTGGTCGGGGCTGGACCCTGCATCCCGCCGACTGGATGCCCTCCGCGAGCGAAGATGATGCGCCGGACGTCTATGCCTCATGGCGCGACTGGATCGAAGCGGCAGCGACCGGGTCCGGTCCGAAGCGTGGTGCCTCGGATGGACTGACCACGGCGAACTGGGAGGATTTCTGGCCCGCCGCGCGCAATGCCGCGCTCGCCGAACTGCGCCGCCGCGATCCCGGAGCAGCACGCGTGCTGCTGGAGAAAAGGCTGCCCGGCGAAGGCGCTGACACCAGGCTGCGCCTGCTCGGTCAACTGACCCAGGGCTTGTCGGAGGCCGATGCGCCATTTCTCGAAACCCTTGCTGCAGGCGATCGCGCACCCAAGGTCAAGGCGCTCGCGGCGTCGCTGCTGGCGCGATTGGGCCGCGGATCGGCGGTGGGCGAAGAGGCCACCGAACTGGCGGGCTTTTTTACGCTCGGCACCAAGGGCCTGCTCCGCCGTTCGCGCACCGTCGCGGCGAATGTGCTCAAGACGCACGCCCAGCGCATCCGGCGCCAGACGCTATTTGCGGGAGCCGATTATACCGGCTTCGCGGCGGCGCTGGGCATGAGCGGCGAAGAGCTTGCTGCGATCTGGGTGTGGGGAGACGATGTGCAGGCCGATATCGAGCTGGCCGGGATGGCCGAACGCTCGGCGTCCGATGCGATCGTCGCCGATCTCTCCGCAGCCCTGGCCGAGCATAGCCTGCCCAACCTCGGGGCTTTGCTCGCGCTCGCGTCGCGGATAGGCCCGACCCAGCGTGCTTCGATTGCCCAGCGCGTGTTGCGCGCCGAGGGCAGCTATCAGGATGCGCTTGCCGTGGCCGGCGGCGGCGGACGGGTGGACGGCGTGACCGATGTGCCGGCCGAAGCCGGCCTGCTGCGCGCGCTTGGCAGTGCCGATGCGCGGCCCGGCGACCATGCCCCAGAATTGCAGGCACTGGGCATGCTTGCTTCGCGTGCAGGCGCGCAGAAAGCGCTCGAACGATTGGTGCGCGGCGCCGGCCTGCTTCAGGCGGACCCGCGGCTTGATATGTTACGGCTGAACGCCGCACTGGAAGACAGGGGAATGCAAGGATGAGCGAAAAGCTGCGGATGCTCGCGGAGGAAAGCTACGCGGACGAGCTGAAGGCGCTCATCGCCGGCGACAGCGGTCATCGCCCGCCCGGCTGGTCGATGTCGCCGCGCTTGGTGGTGACCTATCTCATGGGCGGCAGGGCGGCTGATGGCACCGTCATCACCCCCAAATATGTCGGCGATCGCCGACTGATCGAGACGGCGGTAGCGACCCTGGCCACCGATCGCGCGCTGCTGCTGCTCGGCGTGCCGGGGACCGCCAAATCCTGGGTGTCCGAGCATCTCGCCGCGGCGATCACCGGCGATTCCACGCTGGTGATCCAGTGCACCGCCGGGACCGACGAGAACCAGGTCCGCTATGGCTGGAACTATGCCCAGCTGCTCGCGCACGGCCCCAGCCGCGATGCGCTGGTGCCGACCCCGCTGATGCGCGCGATGGAGGCGGGCAGGCTCTGCCGCTTCGAGGAACTGACCCGGATGGGCAGCGACGTGCAGGATACGCTGATCACCGTACTCTCCGAAAAGATGATGCCGATCCCGGAGCTGAACACGACGGTCCACGCCGCGCGCGGCTTCAACATCATCGCCACCGCCAACAATCGCGACAAGGGCGTCAATGAACTGTCCTCGGCGCTCAAGCGGCGCTTCAACGTGGTAGTGCTGCCGCTGCCCGACACGGCCGAGGAGGAGGTTGCGATCATCGTCAAGCGTGTCGGCGAGATGGCGCATAGCCTCGATCTCCCCGAGCCCAAGAACGTCAGCGAAGAAGTGGCGCGCGTCGTCTCGATCTTCCGCGAATTGCGTTCGGGATCGAGCGAGGACGGCAAGATCGCGCTCAAATCGCCCTCGGGCGGACTTTCTACCGCCGAGACGATCGCAGTGATGGTCGGCGGGATCAGCCAGGCAACCTTCTTCAACGATGGCCGCCTGACGCCCGAAACGCTCGCCGCCAACATGATCGGCGCGGTGGTCAAGGATCCGGTGCAGGATCGCGCGGTGCTGGGCGAATATCTGGAAACGGTGCTCAAGAAACGCCGCGGCTTTGAAGGCTATTATACCTCGCTGACCGACCTGATCTGATCGCGATGCCAGGCGAGGTCCATCTGTTCGGCATCCGCCATCACGGGCCGGGCTCCGCGCGCCGGCTGGTGGAGGCGCTCGACGCGCTGGTGCCCGCCGCAGTGCTGATCGAGGGGCCGGCGGACGCCTCTGACCTGCTCCCAATGCTTGCCGATCCGGAGATGGTGACGCCGGTGGCGCTGCTCACCTACGCGGCTGACGATCCGGTCAATGCCAGCTTCTATCCCTTTGCCGATTATTCGCCTGAATATCAGGCGGCGCGCTGGGCAGTGCGGCACGGTGCGCAGCTGCGCTTCATCGATCTGCCCGCCTCGGATCGGTTGGGTGAGCATGCTGCCGAGCCGGTCGACGAAGCTACCTTCTTGTTCGAGCAGGACCCCATCGCACGCGATCCGATCGGCGTACTGGCGGAAGCGGCGGGCTATGCCGATGGCGAGTCCTGGTGGTCGGACGTGATCGAGGAAAATCCATCACCCGGCCTGATCTTCGCGGCGGTCGCGGATGCGATGTCGGCGCTGCGAACAGAGACAGGCTCCCTCTCCACCCGCGAAGCCGCACGTGAGGCACATATGCGGATCGAGATCGCGCGCGCCGCCAGGGACAGCGATGGGCCGGTCGCGGTGGTATGCGGCGCCTGGCACGTGCCCGCGCTGGCCGAGCGCCGCAGCCTCGCTTCGGACCGCGATCTGCTTAAGGGGCGCCCGAAGGTGAGGGTCAAGGCGACCTGGGCGCCCTGGACCTCGCCCCGGCTGGCACGGGCGAGTGGATATGGCGCGGGCGTGGCGGCGCCGGGCTGGTACGCGCATCTCTGGCAATCGGGCGATCACGAGACGCGCGATTCCGCCTGGCTGGCACGGATTTGCCGGGTGCTGCGCGAGCGCGGTCATTTCGTATCGACCGCTTCGGCGATCGAGGCACAGCGGCTCTCCCGCGCGCTGGCGGCGTTGCGGGGGCGGCCGGCACCGGGGTTCGAGGAACTGCGCGACAGCGCCATCGCCTGCTTGTGCAACGGCGAGCGGGCGATGTGGGACGATATCGCCGCGGAATTGCTGATTGGCTCCGAGGTCGGCGCCATTCCGGCATCGACTCCGCTCGCGCCACTGCTGGAAGACCTTCAGCGCCAGCAAAGAGCGACCCGGCTTAAGCCCGAGGCGCTGGAACGCGCGCTGACGCTCGACCTGCGCAGCGAAAGCGGGTTGGCGCGCTCGACCCTGCTTCATCGCCTGAGCGCGCTCGATGTGCCGTGGGGCCGGCTGGCCGCTGCGGGGCGCAGCCGCGGCACCTTTCGCGAGAACTGGCAGCTCTGCTGGGAGCCGGAGTTCGCGGTGCGGCTGGTCGAGAATCTCGTCTATGGCTCGACTATCGCCGAAGCTGCCGGCGGACGGATCGTCGAGGCGATGCAGACTGAACCTGATCTCGGCGGATTGGCGGCGCTGACCCGCGACGCGATGATCGCGGACCTGTCGCTTGCAACCGGGATCGGCATCACCGCGCTGGAGGAAAAGGCCGCACTCACTAGCGATTGCGGGACATTGCTCGCGGCCCTCCCGCCGATGGCCGACATCCTGCGCTATGGCGAGGCACGGGCGGGGACCGCCGAGCATCTGGCGGCGCTGATGCCGCGCATCGTCGTGCAGGCCGCGCTTGCGCTGCCCTATGCCGCGCGAAACCTCGATGCCGAAGCCGCAGGCAAGCTGCGCGGGCAGATCTTGGGTGCGGAGAATGCGATCCAGCTCGCCAAGCTCGATCCGGAGATAGTGGCGGAATGGCACGGTGCGCTCAGCAAGCTGCTGGACGATGCACAGGCGACGCGGATCATCGCTGGCGTCGCCGCGCGCCTACTCTACGAAGCTGAACTGTTGGAGGCGGAGGCTGCAGCAATCCTGCTCGGGCGCATGCTCTCGCCGGGCACCCCGGTCGCCGATGCAGCGGGTTTCTTCGAAGGCTTTCTCGAAAGTACGGGTCAGCGGCTGATCCATGACGCGCCGCTGCGCGAAGCCGTGGACCACTGGCTGGCTTCGCTCGACGAGGACAGCTTCACCACCAATCTGCCGCTGTTCCGCCGTGTCTTCTCGGTGCTGGACCGCAGCGAAAGGCGGCGGCTGCTCGACGCGGTGTTCGGGCGCGGCAGGTCGGGAGCGAAGGGCTATCGCCTGCTGCCGGGCGCTGCGGAACTGTGGCCCGCGCATCAGGTCCGCGTGCTCGAACTGCTTGAGAAGGGAGCGGCCCAATGAGCGACGACGAACGCAGCCGTCGCTGGACGCTCGCGCTCGGCGTCGAACCGGAAGACGGCGAAGCACCGCTCTCCGATAGCGATCGCCGCATGTCCGAAGCATTGACCGCGCTTTATGGCGATGGCGACGAAGGCGCGAAGAAAGGCAAGGGCGGGCTGGGCGGATCGGCTCCACGCGTTGCCAAATGGCTGGGCGATATCCGCGAATTCTTCCCCTCACCGGTGGTGCAGGTGATCCAGAAGGACGCATTCGAGCGCAAGGGATTGCGCCAGATGCTGCTCGAACCCGAATTCCTCGCCACGGTGGAAGCCGACGTCAATCTGGTCGCCGATCTGGTCGCGCTGCGCAGCGTGATGCCGGAAAAGACCCGAGAAACGGCGCGGATCGTCATCGCCAAGGTCGTTGCCGAGCTGATGGAGCGGCTGGAGCGCAAGACCGCCGAAGCTGTCCGCGGCGCGCTCCATCGCTCGAAGCGCACCTTCCGCCCGCGCTTCGCCGACATCGATTGGCCACGGACGATCCAGGCAAACCTGCGCCACTATCAGGCCGAGCATCGCACCATCGTGCCGGAGAAGTTGATCGGCTTCATGCGCCAGCAGCGCCGCATCGTCGATCTCGACGAAGTCGTGCTGTGCGTGGACCAGTCGGGATCGATGGCGCCCTCGGTTGTCTATGCCTCGATCTTCGCCGCAGTGATGGCATCGCTCCCGGTGGTCGCGACCAAGCTCGTCTGCTTCGACACCGCGATCGTCGATCTCACCAAGGAACTGGCCGATCCGGTCGAAGTGTTGTTCGGCATCCAGCTGGGCGGCGGCACCGATATCAACCGCGCGGTCGCCTATTGCGAGGACCGGATCGAACGACCGTCCAAAGCGCACCTGATCCTGATTACCGATCTCTACGAAGGCGGCGACGCGAATGCGCTCGTCGAGCGGCTGGCGCGGCTGAAAGCGATTGGCGTCAACGTGATCGTGCTACTGGCGCTTACCGATACCGGGCGACCGGCCTACGATCCGGCACTGTCGGGCAAGGTCGCAGCTCTCGGCGTGCCGGTTTTCGCCTGCACCCCCGATCAGTTTCCGGATCTGATGGCGACGGCGCTGCGGCGAGAAGATATCGCCGCCTGGGCCGCGGACCAGGATATCAAGCTGATCCGGTCAGATTAAAAGTGCTTGGGTCGATACTGGAAGCACTTCGAACGCCCTCCTGTTGAAGGCAGTCGTCCCCGTCGGATTTGTGAACGACTGCCTCGTCCCCGATGTGGGTTATTCTAGCCATAGTTCAGAGCTGGATTAACGAACGGCAGATTCCGGGAGCGCGCGGAGCCAGGCTGAAGGGCTGAAAGGGGGGCGCGTTGCCGATCGTCCACTTCGATCAGCCCGATCGGCAGCTTACGTCACGACCGCACATTCACCGTCGTACGGGCTGGCGGCGGCGAACGTCCGGTCATTGGCATTGCGGTTGTCGGCTTGCCATTACCGCTCATTCTTTCATCCAGCGTCGATCGAGGTTATTGAGCAGTTTTTGATCCGGCAGATGGGGGATCTTCGTCGAGCCGCGTCCTGCTGCAATCCTGCCCGATGCTCCCCAATTCTTGAGGCCATGATCCTGTGCAAGTCCGTAAATTCCAAGCCGACCGTTTTTTGCGTGACTGCTGGCAGAAGAAGCCGCTGCTGATCAGGAACCTGTGGACTTCGTGGACGAACCCGCTCGAGCCCGACGAACTGGCCGGCCTCGCTTGCGAGGACGGCGTCGAAGCCCGCCTCATCAGGCAAGCCAAAGGCACCTTGGTCATGGAACACGGACCTTTTGCCGAGACCCGCTTTGGCAAGCTTGGCCATGAGCCTTGGACCCTCCTCGTTAACGCGGTCGACCATCATGTGCCGGACGTGAGCGCATTGCTCGATACTTTTCGCTTCATCCCCAACTGGCGGATCGACGATGTCATGGTGAGCTACGCCGTTGATCAGGGCGGCGTGGGCCCGCACTTCGACCAGTACGACGTGTTTCTGGTCCAGGGCCTTGGCAGGCGGCGGTGGCAGGTCGGCGCGCCGTGCGACGATACGGCCGAGCTTCTCCCACACGATGACTTGCGACTGCTTGCGAACTTCGAACCGACGCAAGAATGGATTCTCGAGCCCGGAGATGTTCTGTACGTGCCACCCGGGATCGCCCACAACGGCATCGCCATCGGCGACGATTGCATGACGTACTCGATCGGCTTTCGTGCGCCCTCGCGCGATGAATTGGTTGCGCAATGGGCAGAGCATCTGGTGGAGCAAGCTGATGGCGGCGTCCGCTTTGCCGATCCTGCCTTGGCCTTGCAGGACAACCCCGGCGAGATCACGGCTGACGCGCTCGAAGGCCTGCATGCGATGATCACCGAGACGCTTATGGACCGTCAGGCATTCGCGCGATGGTTCGGCCAGTACAACTCCGCGCCCAAGAACCTCGATGTCGACTGGGCGCCCGAAGTCTCCATCGCCGCCGCCGACCTTCGTGCACTGGTCTCGGCACCAGCTTCCTTGATCCGTAACCCGGCAAGCCGATTTTCCTTCGTTCGTGAGAGCGCCGAGTCCGTCATGTTGTTCGTCGACGGCCACTCGTATGCGTGTTCGGGCAAGTGCGCTCTTTTCGCCGAGCGCTTATGTGCGCTCGATCGCGTCCCGATCACTCCGGCGGAAATGGAGTCCCAGTCCACGTCCGCTGTTATCGCTGCGCTGCTCAACCTCGGCAGTATCGAAATCGCCGACGAGGACTGACAAGCCGGTACATCGGCGGGATGGTGGGCTTGCCCGCTTTCATTGACAGCGGTCGCTCGCCACCTCCGCCCTAAACGACAGGACTGTCCCAGCCCCAGTCCCCATAGTGGTCGTCGGCACGTTTCACGAATGACCGGTTACGGGACCGGCAGCGGGGCCGCCGAAAGACTTAAATTGGCGCGAAGCAGACATGCCGCTTTATGATGGACGGGCGACACCTGTGTTCGGGTGATCCTTTGATTGCGGCATCTTAGGATATGGGCATTTCAGAAGCGGTCGATCGGTGAAATCAACAGCGAATCGGGCCAAAAATTGGGCGCGACTCGGAATGATCAAACTATTGGATTCCGCCTCTCAGAACCGAACCCGTTTTATTTTGCTTGACGTGGGCACCCGTGATGGACCGAAATACGAATCGGTCTGTACATCGCCATGTAATCAAGCCGTTAGACCGTCAATTGGATTCCCCTTCACTTTGGGTCATCCGGCTCGTGAAGTTTCGCGTCGTTTCATGGCTGCTCTCAAAGCTTGGGGGCCTCTTGACGAAAATAATGAGCCGATTTTTGACCGAGGCCCCCAGCGTGGGGGCCTCGCCGAGGAAAGGACAAGCTTATGCCCTTAACCGAGCGATTCGGAATGCAAAGCCAAAAGACAAATCATATAAAATCAGTGACATGTTGGGCCTGTTCCTGCTGATCTCACATTCGGTTATAGTCATCGTGTGCGGAGGGGGCAGCGTTGGCGGAAGTTTCGAGCTATGCCGAAATCGACCTGATCGTCGCCGATTAGTTCGCGGTGCTTCAGGACGAACCTGCGGGCCGTATATTCGTCAAGGCAGAGCGACACCGAGCACTTTAAGTCAGCATCACCTGAAACCGGACTGTCCGCAGATCGACCCGGAAAATCTACGTCTGGGGGACGGCCACTCTATCACTGAAAAAGAGTAGGCGGCCAAGCCCTCCTCCTTTATGATTGGCGGATGTATCAATATTCCGGTTAACTCCCAAGATGAAACCCGCCAGTGCCACCAATGCCGTCTTGCTGATCGACGGAGCCGCGCCCGAACCTTCCGCAGATCGTGCCCCGACACCGCGACGTGTGGGCAGGCCGCGCCTGGACGAGGCCGGTCAACTCGATGATCATCTTGTTGCCGTCGCCCGCCGGTCGTTCATCGATCGCGGTTTCAACGCTACCACGATCGAGCGCATCGCGGTGGAATGCGGCACGACACGACGGAGTGTCATGCATCGTTTCGCGGACAAGGACGCGCTGTTGCTGGAGGTAGCCGAGCGCGATATGTCGCGCGACGTCAGATGTATCATCACCAATGTCAGTGATGAGGACGAACCGCTTGGCATCTTGCGATCACTCTGCCGCAATCTCCTCACCTTTAGCACCGACACGGAAAAAGTAGCTCTATTCCGCACCTGTCTCGGCGAAGTGGGGCGGCTGCCCCATCTGACCGAACGGCTCATACATCATAACAACGCGCTGGAGGCCGGAATCGAGCGGATCGTGCTGGAGGTGCAGCAACGCGGGCGGTTCCAGAACTACAGCGCCGTTGCCGTCGCCACGAGTGCCATCGGTATGATGCTGTCCAATCCCATCAACCGCGCGATGATGGGCGATCCGCAGTTCCGCGATCCGCACAGGATCGATCTCTATTTCAGCCAGATGTGGGCGATCTTTCTGCTGATGGCTTGAAACGGCTGGGGAACAGCTGCCGAATCGGGAAATGATCACCCTGTTTACGAGGGGCTGACGTGCGAACTTTTTCGCAAATGTCGCGGAATCTTTGTATTTCCGGGGTTTTTTCTAAGGAAAAAACGGTTGGCGGGCCAAAAATTAATGATACCTTTCTGATCAATTGATCGCCGCCGCTGCACAGTGGTTCTCGGGAATGGGAATGGCTGAAGCTCTGGCGCGCAGTCTGGAAGGAATTCGTCATGCCTGTTCGGAATATTGAATATGCGAGCCTGCTCGACATTTCCCAGGCGATCGCTTCCGAAACGCTAAGCTCTCTGGAAGTCACTACATATCTTTTGTCGCGGATCGAGAAGCTCGAACCATCACTCCATTCGCGGGCGCTCGTCTGCCGTGACACGGCGATCGCCGAGGCACGGACTGCCGACGCCGAAATCGCGAGCGATTTTCTGCCGGGCCCCCCTCCACGGCGTGCCGATTGCGATCAAGGATCTGCTGTCCACGAAGAATCACGTCACTGCCGCCGGAACCGCGATCCTGGCCAACTGGCGGCCGCACGAAGACGCAATCAACCGGTCGAATGTCATGAAGGGCGGCCTGGCGACGATATTCTCGCGCGTGATGAACCTTACGCGGTTCACGTGCCCGTTCAACGTTAGCGGCCACCCCACGATCACCCTGCAGGCCTGAGGTGGACGGCAATGGGATGCCGATCGGCATCCAGCTCGTCGCACGCCATTTCGAGGAAGAGCTGTTGTTCCGGGCCGGTCACGCCTTCCAGAGCGCGACGGCTTGGCACGCGCGCTATCCCTCGGTGTTAAATGATCTTCTGTCCTACTATTTAATCCGCATTTCTGTTCCAAGGAGGCCTTATGCATTCGATCGATCTTCCCGCTTGGATGGGCGAACGTGCACTTTACCATTTCAGCACCATCATACCGGCGACGACCGCACTGCTCGTGATCGACATGCAGGTTGTGTTCACAGAGCCAGGCCAGCCCGCCTTCGGCCCCTACGCGGCGGAGATTATCCCCCGGATCAACAATCTTGCAGCCGTCGTCCGCGCAGCAGGGGGCATGGTCGCCTACACGCGTCACACCACGACGCGCGAAGGGCCAAAGGCCATCGCGCCCTGGCAGTGGGAGGACGAGCGTGTGTCTGCGATCGAATATGCGTTCCAGCCAGGCATGCGCGAACAGGGTCTCAATCCTCGCATCACGCTGGGCCCTGACGATGTTGTGGTCGACAAATATCGCTACAGTGCGCTCACGCACAATTCGTCCGATCTCAACGAGATATTGGCGGCGCGCGGGATCGACACGGTAATCGTCACCGGCGTCCTCACCAATTGCTGCTGCGAGACGACTGCCCGCGACGCCAGCATGCTCGGCTACAAAACCTTCTTCCTGACCGATGCCAACGGGGCGCTCACCGACGAAGAGCATAATGCCGCGCTCATGAACCTTGGCGGGATGTTCGCGGATGTCCGCAGCACCGCCGACATGATCGCCTTGATCGAAAAAGCCTGAGCCAACCCAGCCAGCGCCCCACCGAAATAAGAACGAGGGAGAAGATGTGTCCTCCGTCATGGCGAACGCGCCGACGGAGACCTGCAAGGCAATCAGGGAACACAATGAGGGATTTACGACATGAAGAAATTGCCTGCTTCGATCGCGTTATGTGTATCCGTATCGGCCTTCGGCCTGTCCAGTCCCGCTTATGCGGGCGATGTGCCGGGCGCCACCGGGCCCGATAACGGTGGCGATCATGTCGAGGATATCGTCGTCACCGCGCAGCGCCGCAAGGAATCGCTGCAGAACGTGCCCGTCGCCGTCTCTGCCGTTTCGGGCGCAACCGCCAAGGCAATCGGCATCACCGACGTGAGCTCGATCCAGACGATTGCGCCCAGCCTGGAATTCCCTCGCTATTTCAACAGTGCCACGCCGGCGCTGCGCGGCGTCGGGACCAATTCGGCGATCGGCGCACAGGAATCTGTGGTCGCTCTCTATATCGACGATGTCTATATAGCCTCCCCGGCCGCAACCACCTTCTCGCTCAACAATATCGATCAGATCGCGGTTCTGAAGGGTCCGCAGGGCACGCTGTTCGGCCGCAATGCTATGGCCGGCGTCATCCAGATCACCACTCGCGATCCCAGCCAGAAGCCCACGTTGGACGTCAGCGCCGGCTATGGCAATTTCGGGACGGTCAGCGGGTCGCTATATGGCGCGACCGGCATCACCGACAATCTCGCGGCGGACATCGCAGTGGCCGGATCGCGGCAGAAAGATGGCTGGGGCAAGAATATCGCAACCGGGGAGGACGCGTTCAAGGAAAGCTACTGGGCCATCCGGTCGAAATGGGTGTGGGAACCCTCCGACACGACCAAGATAACCGCTGCCGTCGATTATACGCGTAATATCTACAATGCCGGCATCGCGATGCGGCCGACCAAGGGCGCCGTGTTCCCCAATGGCCAGACCTATGAGGGCTATTACAATATCAACGAGCAACCCCAGGGCAAGGCCGATACCAAACAGGGCGGGGCCAGCCTGAAGATCGAGCAGGATCTAGGCTTTGCGGAACTCACCAGCATCACCAGCTGGCGCAAGGTGAAGTCGCACAGCATCGCCGACGAGGATCAGTCTGTGGCCTACTCGCAGGATTACGACTATAATGACGATCGCGAAAGCTGGACGGAGGAAGTCCACATCGCCTCGCCGAAATCGGCGTCCAAACTCACTTGGATCGCCGGACTCTTCTACCTCAATGACAAGCCGCACGCCGACTTCCTCGTCCGTGGCACCTCAATCGCGCCGCTGCCGTCAATCCTTCAGGTGGGCGACTGGCACAACCAGTCCTACGCCGCCTTCGGCCAGGCGACCTATGCCTTCCTCGACAGCTGGCACCTGACGGGCGGCCTGCGGTACACGCGGGACACGACGCGCTTTAGCGGCCTGGAGACCGTGCCGGAACTCGCGCTCACCCTCGATAGCGGCAACCAGACCGCGCATTTTTCCAAGCTCACCTACAAGGCTGCGCTGCAGAAAAACTTCTCCGACGATGTGATGGCCTATGTCAGCTACAGCACCGGCTACAAGAGCGGCATCTTCAACTTCTCGGATTTTCACGCCCCGGCCGTGAAACCCGAAAACCTGAGCGCGCTGGAAGGCGGCCTGAAAACGGAGCTGTTCGACAAGCATCTGCGGCTGAACATCACCGGCTTCTATTATTGGTACAAGAATCTGCAGGTTTCGACCCTGGTCCAGTCTGAGGGCCGCACGCTGACCTCACTGCAGAACGCGGCGGCAGCGCATAACAAGGGTATCGAGCTGGAGGTGGAGGCACGGCCCGTATCGCACTTAACGATCCGCGGCGCGATGACGTTGATGCATTCACGCTTCACCAGCTTCCCGGACGCGACCCTGTCGGTGCCACTCGAGGGCGGCGGCAATGCTACCGTGGCGGGCAACGCCAGCGGCTTCAAGACGCCGCACTCCCCCGATTTCACGAGCAATATCGGCGTGCAATATGATTGGCCCACTGACATTGGCGACTTCTCCGCTGCCGCCAATTACAATTATAACGGTGGCTTCGTGTGGGATGCGGACAACCGGCTGAAGCAAAACCCTTATCATCTGATCAACGCGTCGCTCAATTGGCAGTCTCTGTCCGGCGGCCTGGGCGTACAAATCTGGGTGAAGAATCTGCTGAGTCAGAAATATGCGATCTACGCGACCGCCAATATCGTCGGCGACGAGGAATCCCCCGCCGCCCCGCGCACCTTCGGCATCACGCTGAGCGCGCACATCTAGCCGGACAGAGGGACCGTGCGCGCGGCGCACGGTCCCAGGAGAACAGCCTATGTGTCGTGACATGTCGACCATCTCGCCGCGCGAATTCGCCGCCCTGCGCGGCGTCCTCCCCGCGATCACCGCCGAACATCTTTTCGCAGTCTACCGGATCAGCGAAACCACGTGGCGCAAGCTGCGTGAGGGCCGCCCTGTGAAACGGGTGACGCTGGATCGTATACGGGCGCGGTATCGGGATATGGGTCGTGCGGCGGAGTGGAACAGAAAGGTGTCATAACGAGCCTTTGGACTCGATACCCCGATAGATGTTCGCCGGGCAGACGCTGATAACTGCGATGTGGAGTGATGCAGAAATCAAAACTTTCGCACCAAGTCGAAGCCCGACGAAGACAGGCCTCTTCCCTGATGCAAAGATCTGATGCATGATTGCGGTCATGATCTATGGATATTAGCGCACGACAACTAATAGAATATTTTTCTCAACCATGCAGCGGAATTATAAGCACTATTCTATATCATCGCTTAATAAAAATACTTATGTCGGTAAATTTTTATTATTTGACCTACTATCTAATGCCTTCACCCACAAATTAATAAATAATTTTATTGATAATCAATGACGCGCCTCCCTGGTTTCCACCAGCTCGGATTAGAGCCGGTCAGTCCCGGCCAACGCACCGGATGGTTGCCAGACGACCGCCAATTTTACGACTGTCGGCGAACTGGCCTGAATTTGTATGGAAGCCTCTGGAGGCGTAAATAGATCGTCCAGAACCGCTAAAGAACCGAAAGTACTATGGTGTTTTGGATGTGACTGGGAAAGTTCCTGGTGGCGAGGTGAAAACTGGAATTGCAGCAAGTCTTTATGGCTAAAGATGCAAACCCACCCTCTCGGCCATGAGCCCTTTCAGGCACATCCAGAACGGATCGCAGAAAGCCAAGGATTACTGGCCTATGCCTCCCTCTGCTGCTCTTTGACAGCACGGTCTGCCTGCATCAAGGGAAGCTGTATTCGCATGGCTTCCGTATCGTTCTGACAAGGACGGACGCGAGCTTGCCTCTGGTGAACCATCGGGCAAGAATTACCCTCAAAACCCTATCCTCCCCACGCCTGGAAGCTTGATTACGCATTCGGCAGCAAGGCGCTTGACGATATCCTCGGCGCTGACCGCAGGGGACGCAGGCCCGCGCGTGAAGCGCAGCAAGGCGCTGCGCACGATAATCAGTTCGATCATGAAATATCCGTTTCGACCGCCCGGCGCCGCGCGAACACGCGAGAGGACTCTGGGCGGCATGCATCATCGGTTTCGATGGAAGGGCATGGATGCAGACAGGGTAGGGAGCCCCATCGCAGCATCGAAACGACGCTTTAGGAGAAGGGCTGAAAACCTGCGGGCACGCTGCCCTTGATAGGATTAAGAATCAGCAATGGATCGCCCCTTTGTCGCCTTGCCCTGTGCAAGAACGGCCGTCCAAAAAAGACATTTCCTTTAACATGCAAGACCGGATCGAGATCATTTCCAGCGTCAGGCAGTGCCGAGTTTAACTACGCTGTTTGGTGTCACAACTACCCCTGCCAGTCCGCCGCTGGCCTGCCATTTGCATGCGGCAGGGAAAAGCAGTCGGTCTGCCCCTAGGGAACGAAATTGGCCACTGAATGACCACGAAGGGTCGCCTGCTGCCGGGCCGTGCCAAGGGAATAAAGTGGGACTTTCGGACATTTTTACTCGCCGGGTTGGGCGGCAGGTTGATCGCCAAAACCCGACACTCGTCGGGCGCTCCTCTGGACATGCATTGCGACCGCTGCTGGGCCGGTTGCTGAACGGCAGGTCTTGGCTGGCAAAGGGCTAAAGCCGCAGGTCGGCTTTCAGGCCAGCAGCGAAGCGCACTTCATGGCGCAACTGGGTGCTTTCCTGCCGATCATATGGCAGGCTCGCTTCCATCGCCGATGTGTAAATGGCCTTCGCGGACTGTGAACCATCGCGGTTTATTATTGCGACGGTCCACCAAATGCCACTGCGGCTGCCCGTCCGTGGTGGAGAACGATAGGAAGCGGACGCCGCTATCTAGCGTTATCATCACTTCGGGCAAAGCGCCGAAAAGCTCTAGGCGTTCGATACGGGCGTTGCGCATGGTGTCGAATGCAAGCTCCCAAAGACTCTCATTACTCCAACTGCCACACCGGATTGCAGCTCGGTCCTCGATGCGCCAACTCCATTCGACACCCAACGATGCCTCGCCATCGCGATTGCCGGGTAACCCGTCGCGTTGTGTGACAGGCGACAGCTTTCCGCATTCGATGAAAACTGCGGAGCCATAGCCGCGCCATACATGGCTTATGGGCAAGCCGATCAGCGATGCTGCGAAGGATTCGAAGGCTTCTAGGGCTGTCATGGCGACGCTATTACCTTCAATTCGACATGCCAGCTATGGCGTCGCTTCCAGAATGACGGGAAATTGCTGCGACCCGAAAAAATCTGTCCCTCAGGTTCCGACGCCATTGCGGACATTCAATCAGCATGTTCAAACAGGCAATGACCGAGTTCCTTTACTCTGCGTGGTTTACTGATCTCTGTACTGATCCCACGGATCAAGATCGAGAATGGGTGGCTTGTATCGCCATCGAGGCGACTAGCGCGAAGGATGCTCAGCATTGGGGCGATGTGATCTCTCACGACCGCGCTGCCCGTCTGAAAAAGGACCGATTCGTGGAGTCATCTGTAGAATTAGCGTCCGACGCTTTGGCGGTCACCGACTGGTCGAGCTTGCCGCGCATCCACTATGGTCAATCACCGTCTGACCAAGAAGTCGGATGGTAGGTTGGGCTCGCTTTCCACCCAGATTTCGCCCATCACCGGCCTTTGGCTTGATGCCAAAATCCGACACGCCTGCGTGTTACCGGGTGACCGGATTTGGGCCGGTTGGTGAAAGGCAGGTCCTGGCTGACAAAGGGCCAAAGCCAAAGGTCGGCTTCCAGGCAGGCTTTGCGGGGCACAGCGTGACCGCAGGTGGTTGGGAAGCGGCCATCTGATCATGTCGGTTTTTCGGCGCAGGCTGATCGTCCGACAGGATTGCAAACAAAATGTTGCTAGGTCACACTGTGACCATGGTCGGTACCGAAGACGAGCTTGCAATCTGGACACGCTACGGAGTGTTGCGGGACCTCGTTCCGATCTACAGCTGGTATCAGCTTTTTCTTAATTTTGTCGTCTTTAGCATTGTCCTGTGTTTGGGTCTGTGGCTGGGGCATTTCACAGCACTAATCGCTATAATTGTGATGCTGGGCTGGGTCTTCCAGTTCGTCTCACGGCCCTCAGAGATGATTATCGCGGAAGAGCAGGCAGCGTGGCTAGAGGCCGTGCTGGAAGCGCAGGGCTTCTATGGCAAATCCGAATGCGATGGGCGGTGGCGCGCGCTAGGGACGCCATGGTGGCAGCGCTGGCCACATATGTTTATTGAATTCGTCCCCGACGACATGGTGAAAGTCATTGCGCCGCGCGATGTAATGGAATCGCTCCGCAGCAGTCTCGAGCTTTTGGAAGAGCATGGCGAGCTACTGTACGCGGCAGACGCACGGCCGTTTGCCTTCGATCCCCTCCAGAAGGAGCCGGAGCAGCTATTGCCCTGGCAAACAAAGGTTCCGGCAGCGGCAATTGGCGCCGCATGCGTCATTGCTTTCTTTTGGGTAAGTTTTGCTAGCGGAGTTGGGCCGGTGACCCGGTGGGGGGTGTCGGCATCCGCGCTTTCCGACGGAAAGTTCGAGACGATCTTTCTGCACATGTTCGCCCATGCCGGCGCGATGCATCTGGTCATGAACTTGACGGCGCTGGCAGGGATCGGACCTACGCTGACCTCGCGACTTGGACGCCCCCCGTTGAACTGGTTGCGCTTCGTGCTGTTGTTTTTCCTCAGTGGGCTAGCCGGTGCGGCGCTGTATCTAGCACTACATCCGATGGGTTCAGTGCCTATGGTTGGGGCTTCGGGCGCACTCTATGGTCTGATCGGCCTATTGATACGGACGCCGACTGAAGAAGGGACCGTCCTTCCCATCAAAAGCAAGCGGATACGGCGCATTGGCTGGGACTTGGTAAAGCAAAACGCATTTCTTTTTACGCTACTCGCGCTGTTAGCGTGGACGAGCGGCACCGCTGGAGGTCTGGCGTGGGAGGCGCATCTGGGCGGCTTCCTGTTTGGATTGTGCGTCGGGCCGAAGCTGCTGCCGCGCGCTCCGGCGATCGCCACAGAAGGTGAGCTGGTTACAGACAGTTTGGTGGCGACCAACTAGGCGATGTCGACCACAACATCCACACATGGGTCGGTTGCTGAATGGCAGGTCCTGGCTGGCAAAGGGCCAAAGCCGCAGGTCAGCTTTCAGGCCAGCAGCAACCGCTTTTCGCGATCAAGGAAGAACGTATCGCCCAGATCTGCTTCTGGGTAAGGGGTTGCTTCGTCCCGACCGTCTGGCCTGCATTCCAAGCCACGCGATTTTGCATGGCGGGATCAAGGTGAGAGTAGGTCATCGTTTTTCTCCGTGGCCGAGATTAGCCATAGAGAAGAACGGTCGCGAACTGGCCCGCATTGCGCGTAAGCTAATAGCTTTTGTCGTCCCGGACCGCTTTCAGGCAATGCGATGAACGCTGCTAATGACCGGGATTAGGGCGCTTTGCTGACTTTCTGCTTTCCTCTCGGCGATCGACCGCTTTCGGTTAAATACGACGTTCATCGAAGCCAATCCGAGCGACCGGTCTGGTCGTAACCGACCAATAGCGCGTCGCTCGGTTGACGGGCCGCTTTGTCACTGTTGTGGCCCACAAGCGGCCAGACCGCTTTCCGCCAATCTCAAGCAATCAACACGACGGGTGCGGCCTCGTAGACAGAAAATTCGATGCCGATAAATGTGTCCATGCGGTCTTATAGCCGTCGGCCACACACCGTTTGGGGTAGGGCAAGCTTGGGATCGCGGGCAAAGTGTCGATCGGTCAACGTGTCGAGGAAGGCCTCCAGGTTGGCTATGTCCGCTTCCGACAAGGTTTTGGTCGCGGCCACCGCACTGTGGGCGCGAATGGCTTCAGCCAAGTTCGCCGTCTCGCCGTCGTGCATATAAGGCGCGGTCAGCGCGACGTTGCGCAAGCCTGGCGTGCGGAAGCGATAGTCGTCGGAGACTAGGCCGGTGACTTCGCCTAATCCCCGATCAGGCGGCCCCAGATCAGCGCCGTGTCCCGCCGCGCCGATGGCGTGGAACTGGCCGTCTGTGAATTGCGGGCCGCTGTGGCAACTGGTGCATCCCGCCCGCCCGCTGAACAGCTCGGCGCCGCGCATGGCCGCTGGCGACATGGTGGTCGCGCGTCCGTGGCGAGCGCGATCGTAGGGCGTGTCGAACGCCACCAGCGTGCGCTCGAACGCGGCAATTGCCTTGCTAACCGTCACCATGTCGATCTTGCCCCGGTGCTCGGGAAAGGCGGCGTGAAACATGCTGACGTAGCAGGGGTCGCGGCCCAGCCGCCGCGCAATCTCCGCTTCACCGCCCTTCATTCCCATTTCGACCGGATGATCGCCCATCACCGGCACGGGCACTTGCGCTTCGAGCGTGGTCAGGCGCGAATCCGCCCAGGTGAGCGGCACCATCCAGGCGACATTGGCGAGCCCCGGAACATTGCGCCGCCCCGGATCGCCATGGACGCCGGGGTGCGTGCGATTGTCTTCGGCAAAGCCGTGGCGCTGCGAATGGCAGGTCGCGCATGACATCGTGCCGTCGATCGAAAGGTCGGCGTCGTAGAACAACCGCCGTCCCAGCGTCACTTTCGCAGCGGTCATGGGATTATCGGCGGGAACCCGAGGCGGCGCCACGTCGGCCGGAAGAGACCAGTGCCACTTTGGCGGTGGCGCGGCGCCGACGGTCAGGCTCAACACCGCGTGTCCCAGCACCGCGTGGCCTAACACCCCAAGGCATGTGACGATGGTGAGACGGCGCATCGCGCTCAGGGCAGCCGCGCGACCATCAGTGGCAGGGCTGCCTCCCCATTGGCTGCGATCTGCAGGGTATAGCGGCCAGGGGCCAGCGGGAAATCGACCATCTTGCGGATGCCGGAACAGTCCGGGCCATGACCATGACCGGTCGAGACGATGGCCTTGCGATCCTTGAGCACATCGACCCAGGCGCCCGATCCCAGCGCGACGCGATAGGTGCCCGCCCGCGTGACGGTGAACACCATCACGCCGCCATAGCTGACCGAGCCGCCGGGCTTTTCAGGGCGAACGATGTAGCGCACGTTCGGGGTGGGTTGGAGTTGGGCATCAACGGCCTGGCCGATCTCCAGCGGCGCGGCGTGCATGCCCGATGCAGAGGCGGTCAATGGGTGCCGCGCCGTCCAGGTGCCAAGCTCAGGCGGCAGGTTGTTCGTACCAGCCGGACAATTGGCATTCTGCGCCAGTGCGTTCCCCGATGCCGCGAGCAGGCAGATGCCGGCCACCAGTGTGCCCAATCTTTGACCCATCTCTACTTCCCTTCAAGTCATGTGCTATATACGAGCATATATAGCGACTCGCCAAAGTACAATGCTGGCGGATGCCGAATGGGGGCCTCTTATGCGACTTTCGACGATGCTTTTCGTGACCACGACGCTTGCCTGCGCGCTTCCGGCCCAGGCGCAGACGAAGGCCCAGACGGGGGGGCGGGCAGAAGACGCTTCGGCATCCGATCCAGACTCCGCTCCCGATCAGGCCTTCAAGTTGGGCCAGATCACGGTCACCGCATCGCGCCCCAAGGATGTCCCGATCGGAGAGAACACCTTGTCGTCCGATGCGATCTATACCTTCAGCCGCAACACGCTGGACGATGCCGTCAACCTGATGCCCGGCGTATCGTCTTCGAACAGCGGCGGTTCGCGCAATGAGCGGCTGATCTTCGTGCGCGGGTTCGATCGGTTCCAGGTTCCGTTGTCGCTGGACGGTATTCGGGTCTATCTGCCGGCCGACAACCGGCTGGACTATGGCCGTTTTCTCACGCCCGACATTGCCGAAGTGCAGGTTGCCAAGGGCTATGCTTCGGTTCTCGATGGACCCGGCGCCATGGGCGGTGCGGTCAACCTGGTAACGCGCAAGCCGACCAAGGCGCTGGAGGCAGAAGTTCGCAGCACGCTGAACCTGGGCCACGACGCGGAATACACCGGCTACAACGTGTTCGCCCTGCTCGGCACCAAGCATGACCTTTGGTATGCGCAAGGATCCTATACGCGCAATTTCCAGGATCATTGGGACTTATCGAGCAAGTACAAGCCCACGGCGAACTCGGCCGAGGATGGCGGCGCGCGCGATTTCTCGCGGACCGAAGACTGGCGCGCCAACGTGAAGCTTGGCATCACGCCCAACAGCACCGACGAATATTCGATCAGCTACACGCGGCAGGAAGGCTCCAAGAACGCGCCGTTGCACGTTACCGATCCGGTGTCCCAGCAACGCAACTGGAGCTGGCCTTACTGGAACCTCGAAAGCATTTATTTCCTCTCGACCACCGCGCTGGGCGACCGCGCCACGCTCAAGACACGGGTCTATCGCAACAGCTTCGACAACCTGTTGCGGTCCTTCGACAACCGCAGCCAGACCACGCAAACGCTCGGCCGCGCGTTCAACAGCTATTATGCCGATACGGCGTGGGGCGGTTCGGCCCAACTTGACCTGGATCTTGTTGCCGCCGACCGCTTGAGCCTGGCCGCCCATTATCGCCGCGACAAGCATGTCGAGTGGCAGCAGAGCTTCCCCAGCGGATTTACCGAGCCGCACCAGACCGATGTGGAAAAGACCTACAGCGTCGCGGCGGAGAACCGGCTGGTCCTGTCGCCCAGCTTCACCTTCATCGCCGGGGCCAGCTACGACTGGCGCGATCTGGAGCGCGCCGAGGACTACGGGACGCCCGCGAGCGGCGGCGCATCGCGCATCTTCAGCTATCCGTTGCACAATTCAAGCGCCATCAACGGCCAAGGCCAGTTGGTCTGGTCGCCCGATGCCAACACAAGCGTCCACGCCAGCGTGTCGTCGCGCGCGCGCTTCCCGACCATCTTCGAACGCTTCAGCACCCAGTTCGGCACGGCGGCGTCCAATCCCGGTCTCAAGCCCGAACGCGCGACCAACTATGAGATCGGCGCCATGCGCCAGATCGGTGTTGTCCATGCCGAAGGTGCGGTGTTCTACAGTCACATCAGCGATGCGATCGTTTCGGTGAGACCGGCCGGTTTTCCGGCCAATACGACCCAGCGTCAGAACTTGGGCAGCGCCGATTATTATGGCGCCGAACTGTCGCTGACGGCCCATCTGAGCCGGAGCCTCGAACTGGGCGGCAACTATACGTATATCCATCGCTCGTTCACGATCGGCACGCCCGCCGCCGGCACGACGGTGTCGGCATTCCAGTTGACCGACGTCCCGACGCATAAGGGCTTCGCCTATGCCTCGTGGGCACCGGTCGATAAACTGCACATCGTGCCCAGCGTCGACGTGGCATCGGATCGGACCACCTCCACCACCGCTTCACCGCCGGTCTATTACCGCACGGGACATTATCTCGTGGCCAATCTCACGGCAGCCTATGCCCTCCGGCAGGGCGTTGAAGTCAGCGTTGGCGTGCGCAACCTGTTCGACGACAACTACACCCTGACCGACGGTTTCCCCGAACCGGGCCGCAGCTTTTCCGTCAGTCTCCGCGCCAAATACTGAGGCTCGGTTCGCGCGACAGTGGCACCTGCGCCGGTTCAGGCTAGATGGAGCGGCCCGGCGCCACCGGCCGCAGGGTCTGACCACGAAGGCCTACCGTCCTCGACATGGCCGGCCAGGCGCCAGGTCTGTCCGCCGGCCACGATCTGGCGATCGTACCAGCCGTGGCTGGCCGAGAGGTCCAGCGCGAGGCTGCGGCGGGCGCCCCCTGCCAGCGCGATCGTTTGCTCGGCGCCGCCATAGGCGCGGTCGGTGAGGGAGAGCCGCTGCGGCGTGGCGCTCAGGTTTTCCACGTGCAGCACGGTGCGGCCGCCCGCCACGCGCTCGATGCTGGCCGAGAAGATCGTGCCCTTGCCGATCAGCCGGCGGTGGAAGCCGGCCGGCCCCAGGACGAACAAGTCGTAAGCCTGGTCCGAAGCGGGCAGAGGATGGGCCAAAGCCTCGCCGGCCCCAACCGTATAGCGCGCCGGCCCATTGGCCAGGCGAGTCACGTCATAGACATGGAACACCGCTGCGCGCGCATCTGTGCCGGGGGCCGAGCGGTTGACCAGCGCGAGGCGCGCCCCGGGGGCATCGGTGCGGAGTTGGGCATCGAGCCGATAGGGGGTGGGCCGGCGGCGGCGCAGGCCGGTTTCCTGCACCGGGGCAGAGACTTGCGCGGGCAGCGGCGGGCGCAGTTCCTGGAGCTTCGCGGCGCGCGCGCTCAGGTCGGCCGTGGCCGGGAGCCCGGCCATGAACAAGCGGGTGTCGGGGCCACTGAAGTCGAAACACGAGGTCAGATCGCCGCAGACCGCGCGGCGCCAGGCGCTGATGTTGGGCTCGCGCACGCCGAACCGCGCTTCGAGGAGACGCAGGATGCTGGTGTGGTCGAACACTTCGGAGGCGACGTGCCCGCCCACGCTCCATGGCGACACGACATAGAGCGGCACGCGCGGGCCCAGGCCATAAGGCCGGTCGAGATAGGCCGCATCCTCGGGCGTGCGCGACCGGGTGTGGTATTCGTCGTCGGCCGGAACGGTCGTGGCGCCATGCACGCGGCCGCCCTGGCGCGCGGGCGGGGCCGGCGGCGGAACATGATCGAACAGGCCGTCGTTCTCATCGAAGTTGATCAGCAGCACCGTGCGCGCCCAAACATCGGGATTGGCGGTCAGCGCCGCAAGCACCCGCGCGGTATAGTCCGCGCCCTGCAGCGGGGTGGATGCGCTCGGGTGTTCTGAAAAGGCCGCCGGGGCGACGACCCACGACACTTGCGGCAGCCGATCGCGCATCACGTCATCGCGCAGATCGTCAAGGGCACGCGTCGATAGCGTGCGCCGCGCCAGCAGGGCTTCGGCTTCCGCTTCCGCCGTGGCACCCTGTGCAGCGAACCCTTGTGCCTTGCGGTAGCGTTGGAAGCCGACCAGCGGGTTGTCGGAGAAATTGTCGGCCATGTCCTGGTAGATCTGGAAGCCGATGCCCGCCGCCATCAGCCGCTCGGGATAGGTGCCCCAATGATAGCCGCCATGGTGCAGGGGATCGGCGCCCAATTCGTCGTAGCCGTTGTCGATGGCTGGGCCATTGGCGCGGCCCAGCGGATCGTGGGTACCGGTCCAGATGTAGAGCCGGTTGGGATTGGTGCACAAGTGCAGCGCGCAGTGATAGGCGTCGCACAAGGTGAAGGCTTCGGCGAGGGCATACTGGAACGGCAGGTCGGCGCGGGTGAAATGGGCCATGGCATGGTTGTGCTTGCTGCGCGGCCAGGCGCCCATGCGACCGTTGTCCCAGGCGGCCTGGCTGTCGGTGAAGCCGTGCGGCGTGCCGAGCGGGCGATAGAGCCGGAAATCGGTGCCGGTGTCGAGTCGGAACGGCGTCAGCAGCGCCGGCTCGGTGCCCTCGAACTCGTTGGGTTGGAGCAGCACCGTGCGGTTCTGCGCGCCCGGCAGCGGCGGGGCCGGGATGGCAAAGCGATCACCATAGCCGCGCACCCCGCGCATCGTGCCGAAATAGTGATCGAACGCGCGGTTTTCCTGCGTGAGGATGACCACATGCGCGACATCCTCAAGCGTGCCGGTTCGGCGATGGCCGGGAATTTCCAGCGCCTGCGCAATCGCCGGGATATAAGCCGCCGCCGCGCCTGCACTGGCGGTGAGCGCGCGGATGAAACTGCGGCGATCCTGCATCGGTATCAAGTCGTGTCTTCCCGTCGCTGGCGGCCTGTCCGCACAGGTGCGGGGCGAACAGACCTCGTTCGAATATACGGTCTTGATACGGTGATGTGGCGATCCGGTGACGCTTGGGCGAGCCACGCGAAGAGCGCGGTCTTGAACGCTCTCGGCAATTGCTCCTGCTAGCCGAAATCGACGATATCGAGCCGCCCACCCAGCGTCAGTTTTCCCGCGCCCTCGCGCAGCGCGCCCTGCCTGTTGGGGATCATCGATAACGTGTAGCATCTGGAAGATGCGGTCGAACGCCGCCAACCCGAACAGGGCGGCGAGGATAGCTTTCCGCCGCGTCAGACGGTTTCGAGGTGAAGACCGGGCTTTCCAGCCTCAAGGGAAAAGCGGGCGATATCGGCAATCGCGGAATCCTCGCGCCGGGCATCGGCCAGTCCGCGATAGGTCACGATGCCGCTCTTGGCGTCGATATCGAGGCGGCCATAGCCACGCACTTCGTTCTCGGCGAACGCCAGTCCATTGGTCGCCGCCAATCGCTTGAAATCCGGATCGACACGAAGCGACGTGATCGAGCCGCCGACGAATTCGGCGGCGATCGGCGTTCCATCGGAACGATCCGGGTCGGCGATGTCGGCAGCGGCAAAGGCATGGATGTCCCCGCCGAGCGCCAGTGGATTACTGGTTCCCGCCTTTACCCACTGGCGAAAGATCCGCTCACGCGCAGCCGGGTATCCTGACCAATTGTCGGCCGAATATTCAGCGGCATCGTCCTGATAGTGTTTCACCGACTGGCGCATCAGCGTCTGCTGGGCGAGCAGGTTCCACTGCGCGGTCGTTTCGACCAGGCGCGCGTCCAGCCACTTTTCCTGCGCAGCGCCCAGCATCGTGCGGTTGGGATCGTGCAAGTCCGCGCACTCGGCGACGAGGCTGCGGTAAGGCTTGTGCGCCTCGACCAAACCGTCTGGTTGGCAGGCCCTTGGTCCACGATACTGACGGTCATCAACAATCTGCAATTGCGCAAGGCTGCCCCAGTCGAGTGTGCGGTAGAGGCGCATGTCCGGCCCGCGCGGCGGGCGGGCACGCAGCGGCTGATGTTCGTAATAGGCTTGGTAAGCGGCTGCGCGGCGGCGCAGGAAGGCGACTGGATCGCCGTTCCCCTCGTCCAGCGCACCTGCGTAGTCGTTTGCGACTTCGTGATCGTCCCACGTCAGCGCCCAGGGCGCAGCGTGATGCGCGGCCTGCAGTAATGGGTCGAGCTTGTAGGTCGCATACCGGATGCGATAGCCTCCCAAATCCATGGGCTCGGGATTGCGGTGCAGACGCACGGCGTCCTTCGAATTCGGCGCGCCTTCGTAGATGTAGTCGCCAAGGAACAGGATCAGATCCGGGTCTTCCGCCACGACGTGTCGCCAAGCGGCGTAGAAGCCGGCCTCATACTTCTGGCAGGACGCAAAGCAGAGCCGCAGCCGGTCGACTTGGGCGCCCCGCGCAGGCGCGGTCCGGGTGCGTCCGACCGGGCTAGCTTCCTTGCCGGCGATGAAGCGGTAGAAATAGGCGCGGCCAGGGCGCAGGCCCCGGGCATCGACATGCACGGAATGGCCCCAGTGTGGCTCTGCACGGGCCATGCCCGAGCGGGCGATACGGCTGAAGGCCTCGTCTTCCGCGATCTCCCAGCGCACCGGAACCGCGACGGGCGGCATCCCACCATCGGATTCCAGCGGCTGCGGGGCCAGGCGGGTCCACAAGATGATCCCGTCGGGCTCAGGATCACCCGAGGCAACGCCCAGCGAGAACAGGCCCTGAGGCAGCCCCGCCGCCGCATGAGCGCCGATCGAAAACAGCGTTCCCGCCGCCAATGCGCCGCCAACAACGGTGCGGCGGGAAAACGGCAGGTCGTTGGAGCGATAGGGGCTGTCGGTCATGACCTTAAGCTATCACATTCGATGTTGCTGAACTGTGACGGCGGCTCACTACCCTGCGCCATAGCGACCGCTGGGTCGAAGGGCGATTACGACAACCTCGCGCTCGCCCCCGTCCATCAGCGATCAAGACATTTGGTCACGACCGGGTTGCAACGCCAGCCCCTGGCCAGCGGCGCAAGGTGGTATTCGTTGCCGTAGATGTTCGGCGCGGTAAGATAGTCGGTCGAGACGATCTGGGCACCGCTTGCCATGGCGGCGTCGCGACGAGTGGCATCATCGCGGCGGGCGTCTGCCGTGTCGATGTCGGCACGGGTGCGGACCAGGTAGCCCTTGCGCACCGCATCGCGGATCTCAGCCCCATGGGTAAGCGCATTGTCGAACAGCATGAACGCGGTGTGCGCCATGCCGGGCTTGCCCTGGACGAAGGCCATCCGTCCTTCGAGCGAGGGTCGACCATCCAGATAGGGGGCGAAGGTCTTCAGATTCATCGCTGGCACCAGGAACAGGAAGATGAACTTGCCGCGTGCCTGGCGCAGTGTCGGCCACTTCTTTGCCAGCACCGCTGCCTCCAGCGTGGGCAAATTTCCACGCAAGTCGTCCGGGGTGATGACTTTGTCGCGGCCCAGCACATCACGGATGGACTGGTCGATCTCTTCGAACTGGGCCTTGTCGAACGGCGCGACTCTCGCCGCACCGGGAATGACATGATCGAGGCCCGAGAGCTTGGGTTCGAGCAGGACGAACACCGGGCTGTGATCAGGCTGGGAATCTGACCACTGCCGCAGCAACGTGAGGCAGGAGCGGAAGGTGGGGCACTGGCTCCGAAAGTCAAGATCCGCGACGTGGAACACCTTGAGCCCTGGTTTGACAAGCTCGTCACGGTAGATCGGCGCCAGATCGGTCTCACCCTTGGCGCGCAGTTCGCGGTAGGGCAGCGGGTCGGCATAGGCGCCGCCCTGGGGGTCGGGCTGCAGGTCCAGCTCGATGCTACGCGCACCGCTGCGCAACTGCGCCTGCAACGGCATCTGCACGTAGTCGAGAGTCTGGGCCATGTCGGTGATGCCGCCGGGGTGCTCGTCGGCCATCGCCGCGCTCTGCTCGGGCGACATGCCGTTCGTCATCGCTGCCCTGAGCGCGACGACCCGCGCCGCCATGATCTGGGTCACGCGCGCATCGGCTGGTATTTCATAGCTGTTGTGCGTGCCCACCACCTGGATCGCATTGATCGGCAGGTCTTCGGGGGACGAGGCACCTGTGCCCTGTCCCCAAGCCGCGCTCGCAACGAGCGCGGTGGCAGCGGCAATCACCGCTCCAACCATCATCTTTTTCATAGCGTGCTTCCTGAAATCGAGGGTGATTAAAAGTCGACGTTCACGAAGCCGCCCACCGTGCGGCGCGCATTGGCCGAGGTGTAGTGCAGCAAGCCCAGCGCGCCGTATTGCTGGAAGCCAGTCGAAAAGTACTTGTCGAACAAGTTGCGGACATAGACGCCCACCTCGATCTTGCGGCGGGGCAAGGTCACGCTGAGGCGACCATTGACGAGGCCGTACCCAGGGACGTGCGAGTACGAAGGCTGGCCGACGACCGTCCAGTATTCGCTGCGATAGGCGTAGTCGGCATGGGCCTTGAAGCCCAACCCGGAACCGAACTCGTGGTCGTAATCGGCCGCGGCGGTGCCCGACCATTCGGGCGAGTTCGTCAGGCGGGTGCCGGTGTAGTTTGTCGTCGCGTTGTAGACGTAGTTGGTGAACTTGGCGTCGGTGTAGGTCAGCGCCCCAGAAAGCTGAAGGCCCCGCATCGGCTGCACCACGAGGTTGCCTTCGACGCCCTGTGTCCGCAAACCGCCAGCATTGCCGATGACGGTGGCATTGATCGTGCCGCCCGAACCATCGGGGATCTGGGTGAGGATGGTGGCCTGGAAATCCTTGAAGTCGGAACGGAACACGTCGACGTTCAGACGCAGGCGGCGGCCGAACCACTCGGACTTGATGCCCGCTTCCCAGGCCTTGACGGTCTCTTCCTTGTAAGGCGCGTACTTGTTGCTGACAAACGCGATGCCCGCCGGCTTGTAGCCAGTCGAATAAGACGCATAGACCATCACGTTGTCGGCCAACTGGTACTGCGGGGCGATGCGGTACGAGAAGTTGTTGCCCTTCACCCGGCCCGAGCGATAGGCAGGGGCCGCACTCGATGCCACGAACTTCGGCGTGTAACCGGCGATCGGCTCTGGATCGATGTAGATGTAATCGATGCTCTGCGAATTGTTGTCATGGGTGTACCGACCGCCCAGCGACACGCTGAAGCGCGGCGTGACGTTGAACTTCACTTGCCCGAACGCCGCCATCGTCTCGTTGACCGAATCGAACAGCGAGGCGTTGCCATCCTCGCCGATGGCGCCGGTCAGCGCGATCAGCGTGCCCAGCGGGGTGCCGTTCGAGTCATATAGCGGCGCGCCGCCGGTCGACCACTGCAGCTGGGTCTGCCGCGCATGGAGCCGGTTGTAGAAGGCGCCGACGACATACTCCACGAAGCCGCCGGTGGGCGAGGCAAGGTGAATTTCCTGGCTGAACTTGTCGGTATCGAGATTGCCCTGGTTGAATGGGATGTAGGCGTAGCGATCGTACGGCGTCAGGCTTGCCGGGGTCGAATTGTCGTAGCCGGTGATGCGATACGCGGTGACCGAGGTCAGTTCGTGCTCGCCCAGCTTGGCGTTCAGGCGCAGCGAGGTGCCCCATTCCTTGGTCCTGATTTCACCGAATGAGCTATCGGCGGTGTCCGCGTTCTCCGGCCCGGGATAGACGCCCAGTTCGTTCAGGATCGCAGTTACGCTGGCGGACTGGCCCGATACCGGGGTGCGGACACTGCTGTCCCAGTGGTAAGCGTAGTCGCCGGAAAGCGTCACGTTGAAGCTGTCCGAAGGTTCGACGTACAGCTTCGCCCGGCCGCCGTATTCGTGCTGAGAACCTACCTTGCGGTTGAGGGTAACGTTGCGGCCGAAGCCATCGAACGCTTGGTCGAAACCGGTTACGCGCAGAGCGGCGATCGAGCCCAGCGGCACGTTGACGGTGCCGTTGAGAATGCGCTCGTCATGCTCGCCGAAACTGGCGCTGGCATGGCCGGACCATTCGCCGAGCTTTGGCTTGACGGTCGTTACCGCAATGACACCTGACGTGGCGTTCTTGCCAAACAACGTACCCTGCGGCCCCATCAGCACGTCCACCCGCGCGATGTCGGTCAGTCCGATCAGGCCGTTGGCGCGCTGGCCGTCCATCACCACGTCATCGACGACGACGCTGACCGACTTGGCGTTGGAAAAGTCGAACGACGTACTGCCCACGCCGCGGATCTGGAACGCTGCGCCTTGCGTCGGATCGTACTGCACGCCCGGCATCGTGTACTGCAAGTCGGTGACCGAGGTGTAGCCGGTCTTCGCCAGCGTCTCGCCATCGATCGACTGGATCGCCAGCGGCACTTTCTGGCTGCTTTCGGCGCGACGCTCGGCCGTCACGGTGATCTCGGCAAGGCCATCGCTGTCTTTCACAGCGGTGTCCTGAGCATTCGCGGTTGTGGCCCAGCATGGCGCCAGCGCGCCGGCCAGGATCGTGGAGAAAAGGTGGATCGCGCGGGTGCGCTTGAAAGCAGACATGAGAGGGTTCCGTCCTGTTGACCGTGGTCTTCTGGACGCGCCTCTAGAGCGACTTCATGACTCTTTTAGGACGACCGTACCGCCCTTGAATCCGATATAATTGAATTTATAAAACGACCGTACTGTGTCCTGCCAGATCTTTGACGACTTCCGGCGCCATCAACCAAGTGGTGCCAGTCGCCAGGCCGCGCAACCCGATCCCGATGGCGGCCATGACGACGGCCTGGGTTTTTGCACGATCCGAGCCAGCGGCTATGCCCAGCCATTGGGCAAACTGAACGTGAACGTTTTCCGCGCGGCGGCGGCGCATATCGATGGCGAAGGGGAGGAACGCAGGGTCGGTCAGTGCCGTCAGCGCGCACTCGTGGGTCAGGCGTACCACATCGGCATTTCCCAGCCTGGCGCCGCTAGACGAGATATCGCTGCGCAGCCGGCGATAAAGCGTCTCGACGCCCGCGAACAGGATGTCGCGATACGTCGGAAAATGATGCGCAACGCTGGAGGTCGCAACGCCCGCCGCCTGAGCTACGGTGCGGTGCGACAAGGCACCGACACCCTGCCCCGCGATCAGATCGGCGATGTGATCGGCCAGAACAGCCTTGGTCCCTTCCGGCATCTGTGCCGCTCCTTCGAGCGCAGCGGCGGAAGGGACCGCAAGCCGCTCGACCAGCGCCATGTGCCATTGGGTAGCGGCTGGATCGGCGATTTCGCCAGCTTCGCGCAACATGCCCCGCACGGTCGAATGGCGCAGCAACCGGTAGTCGGTCTGCGCGGCGAGCAGGATCGAAAACGGCTGTTCGTCCAGGCAGTAGCCGGCAATGAATTGCGCCAGCCGTTCCCCCTGCGGCGACGCAGCCAGGAGGTCTCGCCACAAGAGTTCGCCTTCATCGAGCAGTGTCGCCATCCGAGGCAGCGCCGCTGGCTCGCGAATGGCCAGCAGGGTCATCTCGCAGGTGACGATGGCCGAGACCCGCCGCGCAGTCGCACCTTGGTCGAGCCATTCGCACACCAGATCAGGAAGGATACCCGAGGCGACCGGATCGATCGACCCCAGCCGATCCCGCCACTGCCCACGGGTCTCGGCCATGATCTCGATCTCGCGCTCCAGCACCGCAAGGATCAGCGCGGCGCGGTCGCCGATGCGATAGCTGATCGAACCCACCGAGGTGCCCGCCTGCTCGGCGACCGTGCGCAAGCTCATGCCGGCAATGCCCTTTGCCGCGACAACGGCGCGCGCCGCATCGACGATGGCTCTGCTGCTGTGGGAATTCGAGCCGGCGCTGCGATTGCTCGGTGTCGTCATGTCACCCTGCATATCGCAGAGGCTGGCGCAGTCCAGCCAGTGCATCCGCCAACGTGTCAACTTTGCGCGGATAGCGCGTGGATAGGTAGCAGAGCGGCGCCCAGCGTGATCGGCGAGGCGGACAAGTTCGAGACTCCCACCCGTGGTCGGCGTCCCTCCACGGTAGTAATAAGGTCCGCGCCGTGCAGCCGTTTCGCCACCAGGCGCCCGCGTCCATGCGCTTCGATGTCGGGCACTTGTTCCACCACGCCCAGCGTCAGCATCGCGCGCGAGATTCGGGTCAGCGCTGTGGCGCTGATCTCCATCCGAGCAGCCAGCGACGAACGTGACTACGCCCCCGCCCCGCTCAGTTCATTGATGATGCGCCGCTGGTCCTTGTCGAATGCGGAAATCTGCACCGCACGCCTCCTACAGCGGCGCTAGGGGGCCGTGCTCGGCTATCTTGATCATTCGGGCGACAAAGTGGAACACGTCCATCAGTTGGAGCAGCGCGCCGGGTTCACTAACTTCGCCGACAAGGACGTGCGCGAGATGGTCTACGAACCCACCGCCGCAGGCGCGACGATGCTGCGCGACATGCTTTGCCGTGCCTGGACCGAGAGCGCTGAGCCGCCGGCCAAAGTGACCCCATCGCCGCTGGACTTCTCCAACCCGAGTTTCAATCCCGAAACCGGCTCAGCGCCCAATTGACGCGCGCGCCGCGTGCTCCTGCGAGTCAGCCCGGCGAGCACGAGGGCATGGCGCGCATGGCCGATCCTGAAGTGCCGCAACAGCAGCATTGCGCTCAAGCACCCCGCCAGTGGTATGCCTAGCCCCAGCCCCAACATGCCCCCCTCCACCAATGTGGTCTGGTCCGTCCCCGGCACATAGCCCAGCCAGCCCAGCGACCAGCCGATCAACGCCGTTGCCGCCGCGCCGCTGGCCTTGACTGCCACGAGGTAGAAGGCAAAAAGCCCGGTCTCGAACCGCCGCCCATGACGCCAGGCGACGAAGTCGATGGCATCCGCCAGCAAGCCCCAGGGCAGCATGAACACATTGGCGAAGCCAAAACCGATCAGCGCCGCGCAAACGGGAAGCATCTTCGGCTCGCCCAGAAACAAGCCGAACAAGGCGATGCCCAGCGCGCTTACCCCGTGTCCGATCACCAGCAACCTGCTCTTGTCGATGCGGGTCGTCAACACCGTCCAGACGAGCACTCCGGCGAATTGCCCGAATGTCAGCGTCAACAGAAGTGTGCCGGCGATGTCGGGCCGATCCACCACGTAAGTTCCGATATACAGCATCATGCGCCCGAACGTCGGAACCGCAAAACCGGTCAGTACGGCCAACAAACCGATGCCCAGGACCAAGCGATTGCTTAAGGGAACGAGTATCCCGTCCCTGGACGCAGCGATGTCGCGCGGGGGAGCCCCACCGCCTCGCGACGCCATCGCGCACAGGACCATGGTAAGCGTGAACAACATGCCCGCCACCGCACCCGTCACTGCCACCGTGTCGAAAGATCCGTCGCGCCCCGCCTCTTGGACAAGCGGCGCAAGAACCATCGCGATTGCCAGCGAGCTCAGCGTGCTGAACAGCAGCCGATATCCAGACACCCGTCCGCGAGCGCGACTATCGCACGTCATCTGTGCCATCAATGCGTTGTGCGGCACATCAACAACGGCATAGGCACCGCGAAAGGCCAACAAGGCGAGCGCGAGCATCCAGCCTTCCCGCACGCCCACAAGCGGCATGGCGTAGAGCACGGCAAAAGCGATCCCACACGGAACTGCGCCCGCGATGACCAGCCAGCGATAGCCCTTGCCCGACCGTCTCAGTCGGATGACGAGCGCCGCGGCCAGCAGGTCGAAAACGAGATCGCCAACCAAGGCCACCATCATGAGTGTGCCTGCAACCAAGGCGGAAAGATCGAGCAGGTCCGTCAGCAGGAAAAGGATGGTGACATCCGCACCGGCAAAAATCAGACCCTTGCCGAAATTCCCCGATGCATAGGCGAACAAGCGGGCTTCGGTGAGCAGATTGGGCGACGCCGCGACTGCCGTTGCGGCGCGCGCGCCTATTCGATCCGGCATTTTCCGTATCACGCCGTCACAGCACGCTGTCCTACCCCTTGCACGCGCGCATCTAGTCCATCGTTCTTTCACTTTCGCGACGATCGAGGCGGAAGCGGCCGGGTACATACTCCAGCACTTCGGTCACGTCCTCGCCGAAATTGCCCATCGTGCCGCCACAGTCAGAGCAGCCGTCCACATCCGCCGCTGCGTGCATAACCTCATCGCGAGGGAGATGGTCGGGCAGTGGTGCAAGGCCTGGCTTGCGAGAGGCTTTGATGTAGCGGTAGCTGCGGTTGGCCGCCTATGCGACCTGCTGGCAGATTGCAGTGTCGATAATTGTCTGCAACGCGCAGAGATGAATAGAATTCAGGGATACCAATTGGAGCTTCGGTCAGCTCGCCAGTCTGGTCGGAGCACCAGCCGCCTATTGCGCCAAATTCCGCCGCTTGCCGACATCAACCTGCAATATGGCCTGACCCCGCATCGCGCCGAGCCAAGATCAGTCTGGACGAAAACGTGACCTAGACCCGGATGCACCCCGCCGATCAGTTCGAGCTGCGTCCTGCTTCGTTGGCAGGACTCTCCCCGACGAGGGAACACAACAAAGAGCGGCTGAAAAGCAAGGGTCTATCTTGAAGATAACGTTCACAAACCCGGCATTGGCGGCGAACGGAGCTGGCTTCCCAGCCAGCCCGTCCTGCACCTCGCTATGCCGGCGTCTTACTTACAGGCGGCCACGCTCCAGATAGAGGTCACGCAGCTTGATGAGGTCAGCGTGCGATAGGCCTAGAACATCGCGTATGTAACCTTCAGCCCCACCTTTGTGGTTATAAACAACGTCAAGAGCCGCCTCGATATAGCTGGGATCTGCCGCTATCATCGCTTTGACCGCCTGGGGCGGGATACCGGCAAGCGCGCTTTGCGTGGCAGGATTGGATACCAGCGACTTGGCATCGAGATACTGGTTGGTCAGCAGATAGTCCTGAACGACCGTGGCGCGCGGCACACCAAGCGCGGTCAGCAGCAGCGCGGCGGCAATCCCAGTGCGGTCTTTGCCCGCCGAACAATTAAACGCCAGCGGGGCGTGGCCGGCAAGCAACTCGCCGAACATCCGGCGGTACTGGCCGTTGAACTGAGTAAGCATGTGTGGATAGGAAGAGGCCATCGCCGCTCGCGCCCCCGCTTCGGTCCAGCCTTTGGGATTGCCCTTGGGCATATAGTTCATGTCGAGATCGTAGTCGTCGGACAGCACGCGGGGCGCGTGCTCGGTCGGCCACGAAACGGGCTCGCTCGCCCTTTCGCGCCGGTCGCGCAGATCACACACTACAACGATCCCACGCCCCTGAAGGTAGCGGTAATCGGCTTCGGTCAGCCCATGCATAGAGCCCGAGCGGAACAACAGGCCCCACTTTACCGTGCGACCATCGGCGGAGCGATAGCCACCCAAGTCGCGGAAGTTTCGCCCTCCTTGCAGCGGCAACAGCCGTTGGTGGGCCTGCAATGCCGCAACGGGAACCTGGGCATGAGCCACAGAAGGAGAACCCGAGACCGCGAGCAGCGGCAGCAGGAGCAAGGTCGCCTTGCGCATCATCATCTGTCGCATCACAACTTGACCTGGCCCTGGATGCCGAAGGTCCGGGGTTCATTGAACATGCCGCTCGTTCCGCTGGTCGTACTGACCGTTTTGTAGAACAGGTGCTGCTCGTTGAAGAGGTTGCGTGACCATACAGAGACGGTCAGCTTCGCATCGCCGCGTAACACGATATCCGCCAACGCTATGTTGCCGTTGACGATGAAGGAGGGATCGGTCTTGGGGTTGTAGACGTTCCCTGCCGCATTCTCGCCGTTGTAGACCGGATCGGTCGAGCTGACATAGTAGCCAGAGTCGTAGTTGCCGTCCAAGTGGAAGCGCAGCGTTTTGTCGTTCAGCGGCAACTCGTAGTCAATTGACCCGCTTGCCGTATACTTGGGCGTGTAGGTCGCGTAGATCGGCACTGCCACCGTGCTGGTGACGCCCTTGGCGTTAGGGTAAGGGTTGGCTGTCGCCGGGATCGAGACGTGCTGGTAAGCGAACGAGCTGGATAGCGTCAGGCCTCGCACCGGCAGGAACGCCAGTTCCACCTCCACACCGTGCAGGCTGCCTTTGCCCGATGCGTTGATCGTTGAGGTAGTCGTGCGCGTGGTGCGTACGCCGTCGATTTCGTAGGGCCGGCTAAAGTCGATCTGGATGTCGTTGTAGTCACCCGCATAGGCGGCGACGTTGAAGCGGGCGCGGTTACCGAGGAACTCGGTCTTTGCCCCGATTTCGAATATCGAGACGGTTTCCGGGTTGAACGCATCATATTCCTGCGAGCGCGAGTTGGCGCCGCCCGACTTGTACCCAGTGCTCCATTTTCCATAGACGTGCATGTCGTCGGTGACATCCACCATCAGATTGACCATCGGGTCCACGCGTGACCAAGCCTTATCAAGGCCGATGGCGCCAGATACCCCGTCGCGGTCCACAGGGAGGGCGCCGTTCACCGTCGTGAGTTCACCGTGCTTGGCATCGCGGGACCAACGCAGGCCTCCAGTCACGTGAACGATATCGTTCAGGATCGGCGGATCGTAGGTCGCTTGGCCGAACACGCCCAAACTCTGGGTGGTGACGTGGCTGGCACGGTCCTTTGAGATATTCTCGTAGTCGCCAGTGTTGATGTAGGTGTAGGTCGACCCTGCGGCGTCAGCGAACTGGGCAGTGTAGAACGACTGCGCATCGTCGGCGGCGTACTCGCGATAGTAGAGCGCACCACCTGCGAACTTCAGTCGCGGCAGATCGCCGATGAGCTGAATTTCCTGGCTCTCCTGGTTCTGCTTGGTGTGCGCCAGGCTGTAGCGGCCGAACTGGGTGCCGGTGAAGTTGCCCGAGGAATTCGACATCGTGCTCGCCGCCGAGCCATTGTCGTACTGGCTCTGGGTCAGGTGGCGATAGGCGGAGATCGACTTGATCGTCAGGTTGCTCGCCACGTCCCACGACAAGGTCAAGCGGTGTCCCTGCACCTTTCCGATGCTCGGCTGCTGAGGAACGCCGACATTGGCGCTGCTGGCGCGCGTGGTTTGCAGGGTTCCGGCTGCGGCTTGCTTGTTGGAGCCGGTCGAGAGCAACTGAAGGTACTGCGATGTCGTGGAATCGTAGGAATTGTCGTAGGAATAGTCGGCACTGAAGTTGCTGGTGGGGGTCCATAGTACTTCGGCGTGGACCCCGTGACGGTCATACCCATTGAAACCGCGTGCGCTGTCCAGGGGGTTACTGACCAGGTCGTCACGGTGCGCGACAACACCGTCGATCTTGACCGCGAAGTTGTTCCAGCTGGGCAGGTCGAGGTGAATCTCGCCTTTGTAGCTCCCATAGTTGCCGACACCGCCGACCGCGTTCATGTGAAACTCGCCGCTGGGCTTCTTGGTAGTAATGCTGACCGCGCCGCCCTCGGTGTTGCGGCCGAACAAGGTGCCCTGCGGCCCCTTGAGGACTTCGATGCTTTGAACATCGAACAAGGCAGTGCCGAGACCCTGCGCGCGGCCGAGGTAAACCCCATCAATATAAACGCCCACGCCCTGGTCGCGCGCCGGCTGATTGGCGTCGGACAATACGCCCACGCCCCGGATGTTCACGATGAGCGCGGAGTTGCGCGAATAGAAGGGCGCGATCTTGAGGCCAGGAATGCTGCCATCGCCAAGGTCGAGCAGTGAAACGACATGGCGGTTTTCAAGCCCTTTATCGTCCATCACGCTGATCGAGATCGGTGTCGTTTGAAGGTTCTCGCGCCGCTTTTGCGCTGTCACGGTGATCTCGCCGAGCGTGTCGCCTTCGGCAGCAGCACCGGCCGAGGCAGGTGTGTCAGCCGCAGGTGTAGCCGCTGAAGATCCCTGGGCTTGCGCCGCATAGGCGGGAAAACAGGCCAAGCTCAAGCCAAGCGCCGTCGCCGCCAGAACCGGGCGCTTTACAGAGACGAACAGCGCTCCCCCGGCGACTCCGGCGCGTAGCAATCGCTTCGAGAAAAGGGAATGTGGCATGCGGACCTCCATTGATTTCGAAGCTCCGCTAGAACGGTTGTATGTCGTCGCTGTGACACTTGTATGTTCCGACTGGGGTCGGCAGAATGCTTTGGATGGAGTGAGATGGCATGGCGACCGCACCTGAGGACGGAATGAAGCATCCAAGAACTACAAACGAGCGATTGATCGACGCTACACTAGACGCTTGGCAATTTGGCGGCGGCGCGACGATCTCGGTGCGATCGTTGTGCGCATCGACGAACATTCAGGTGTCGTCCCTCTATCATCACTTTGGCAGCCTGGAACAGTTGTTGGTATCCGCACAAGAGCATGCAATCGACGCCGCAGAGGCTTGGTGCACGCGTCAGATCGGTTTGCTGGCGGATGACGCTATGCCGCCTGCCGCGCTCGGTGCTTTGCTGGCCGGGCTGATCGACGACTGGTGCCACGACGAGCGCAGGCTCGCTTTCGCCTGGCGGGAATGCCATTTGAACGCGGTCAAACAAGCGACGTTCATACCGCTGGCTGGACGGTGGACGAAGCTGTGGAGCGGTTTCTGGGCGGAGCTGTGCGAACGTCTCGGCATTGCCGGTCATGCAATCACGACCGCCCGCTTTTTTGCCGGGGAGAGCGGTTTCCATCTGGTGCCGTGGAACCGGCAGATCGATCGGGCGGCGCTCGGCGAGACCTGCACCGGATGGAGCGCCTGGCTGTGCGGGCAGGTCTCACCACCATCACCATGGCGCGATCGGGCCCGTGCGCTAGCCGGCGCCGGTCTTGTCCTGCCGCCGTTGCGCGATGACGTCGCCGAGCGGATCGCGGCAACGGCGGGCGCAATCGTCGAACGTAGTGGTGTTGCAGGCCTGACGTATCGGGCCGTTGCGGTCGACGCCGGTCTGACGCTGGGTGTCGTCTCACACAAGTTCCGGACCGGCGCCGATCTCCTGGCCGCTGCGTTCGACGCGCTTTACCGGCGCGCGGCGACCAGGACTGCCGACGAGCTGGCCGATCTTCCCGCCATGCAGCCGGAGGCGGTGTCGCACGAACTTGCCGAAATGGTCGTGGGGGAGTTTGCCGGAAGCCTGGGCCTGGACGAACTGCTGCTCGCCTGCGCCCGTAATCCCGCGCTGCGCCCGTTCGGTGGGCATCTGCGCTATCTGCGCGGACGGACGAGCGGCCACTATCTGGCCGCCCTGCTGGGACCTGCGAAGCCGACCCATCACATCGATGCGGCAATCTTCTCGAGCTTCCTTATCGGGGTGACCGGAGTCTACTGTTTCGTCCAGGACCGTGAGGAACGGATTGCCGGTGCCGAGGCGGAGATAGCGCGGGTGATTGCAGCGCTCACTGGCGGCTGAGCCAAGCCTGCATGTCCCCGGATCGTCACATACCCCCGGCAAGGGTGAGCTTCACAGCGAAGGCCCGTTCTGCCCATGTCCCCGCGGTTGACGCCCGTCCAACTCGCCGTCTTCTCGTTGCCCGTCATGGTGTTCCAGGGCATCGAGATCGCTTGGCGCACGTATCTGCCGGCGTTCCTCGCGCGGACGGTGGGCCTGTCGCTGGCGACGATCGGTGGCCTGTTGCTGCTGGCACGGCTGTTCGATGTCGCTGCTGCTCCCGTGATCGGATGGGCCAGTGATCGGATCATCGGCAGCTTCGGTGCGCGCCGAACGTGGTTATTGCTGGGCGCGCCGTTGGTAAGTGTGGGCGCCCTCGGTCTGTTCAGGGCGCCGCCGGGGAGCTCCTCCTTAATCATCCTGCTGTGGGCATTCACGCTGCATTTGGGCTACGCGCTGATGCTGACGCCGCACGGGGGATGGGGGCTGGAGATCGGCATTGACGCGCAGGAGCGCACGCGGATCCAGGGCGCGAAGATCTGGCTGGCCGCCTTAGCCGGTGGGCTCATCCTCCTGACGCTCGCCACCGCGGAGCGTGGCTATGCGGCGTCGCCCGCCGACCAGTTGGGCCTGCTTGCCACAATTATCGCCGTTTCGGCGCCGCTCGCGACCCTGCTGCTCGCATCGGTCGTACGCGAGCCGCCCTTTCGAATAGTCCCAGCCAGTGTTGCCCCAATACGGCAGCTTTCCGTCATCCTGCGTGACCCGCGAGTGGTGACCGTCATGTCCCTATACGCTCTCACGGGCCTTGCCGAAGGCGCCAGCGGTGCCGTTTTGATCTTCTTCATCGAGGACGGACTGGCCCTGCACGGCTGGATGAGCAGTCTCGCCTTCGTTCAATATCCCATGATGTTGATGGTCGTTCCGGTTTGGTTGCGATGGAGCAGCCGCTGTGGCCGGCGACAGGTGCTGCTGGCCGTTTACGCATGGCAGATGATGGTCGCGATCGTTGGATTTGCCGTGCCAATGGCGATGCCTGCTGCCGCTGCGGCCTTTCTGATCCTCCGCTACGCCACTGGATCCACCGAGTTAATCCTGCTGCGCGCCATAACCGCAGACGGCGTTGCCCGCGATGCCGAAGCGGGACGTCGAACGGCGGCGAGCAGTTACGCGCTGTTCAACCTCGTCCTTTTCGGGGCCATGGGCGTGGGCGGAGCAGGGATTATGGCGTCGCTAAGCGCCTTTGGATACGGGGAGGGTGTCGTCATGCCGCAACAGCAGTTCGCAATTCGTCTGGCATTTCTTCTTCCAACCATTCTGACCGGTTCGATCGGCGTCATGCTCCTGCTGAGCAGGAAGGTTTGCAGTCTTATCCGATAACCCGTTAAGCCGGCGCCTGAAGGCCGGGACGCACCGTAATATCGAAGCTATCTAGCTGCTGCGGCACCTCAAGCCGGACTTCAAGATCATCGCCGACTTCCGTCGCGACAACCTTGCCGCCTTCAAAGCGGTGTTCCGCGAGTTCGTGGCGCTGTGTCGTCAGCTCGACCTGTTCGGACGCGAGCTCGTGGCGGCGGCCACGGGCGATAGCCGACCCTACGGTGAGCAAAGGCACATTTTAGCATCCAGCATGGCCGCTCGCGCGGTCTGGGTATCGGCTTCTCACAAGGCACGGGTGATTACAGATTACCTTGTATTTCGATCGGCACGTCATCGTCCGGTTTGAAGTAAAGCGCGGCGCATTCATCCCTAAGGCAGCCCCCATCAAGCGCCAGGTCGTCGCGCCAGGCGTCTTGGATGAAATCCATGGTATCAAGATGGTGATCTTCGAAATACATCCGGTGGACGTCTTCCCGACCCGCGCCATAAACAATGCGCCCGATCTTTGCCCAGATCGACGCCATCGTGCACATGCCGCACGGTTGTAGGGTTGAATAGAGCGTCGCTCCACGCAGGTCCATGTCGCCATGCGCGGTGCCGGCGCTCCGGAATGCCATCATCTCCGCATGGGCGGTCGCGTCGCACAGTTCCTCCGTTTGGTTGATTGCTCTGGCAAGAACCTGCCCATCCATGACGATGATGGCGGCAATCGGCGTATCCTCGGGCGATGTGCCCTTGCTCGTCGCCAAATCGATGGCCTGCTGCATCCACGCTCTATCTGTATCGTCGATCATACTATCTGCAGTCTCTCGTCGCCTGATTTCCATTGACGCTTTTGATACCCAACTGTTCCAATTGACCTGCCCTTGTCTGCCGCTCGATCATAACGAGAGGGAGCCTTGTCAGGCACGCGCGGCCTTTGCCTTCGACACGACTTCAAGCCAGTGCTGCTGCTCGTCCTGAGCATCTGCGAGCGCCCGTTGGCCACCTGCTCGCGCTGGTTCCACAAGGGCTTGCGCAATCGAGTCAGTGCCCCAATCTGAGGCGCATTCAATCTGCGCCCGACCATGGAAGTTCATGCCAATGACCCAGAAGCTGAAGATCGATTTCGTGTCCGATGTCGCCTGTCCTTGGTGCGCTATCGGCCTGGGCGGTTTGGAGGCGGCACTCGGTAATCTCGAGAGCGTGATAGAGGCCGAAATCACCTTTCACCCTTTCGAGCTCAATCCGGGCATGGCGCCTCGTGGCGAGAACGCGCTCGAACACATCGCCAGCAAATACGGCATTTCCTTCGATCAGGTACGCGAGAACCGCGCAAGAATCCGCGACCGCGCGGCAGAGGTTGGGTTCACGATGAACACGTCGGACGCGAGCCGCGCCTACAACACATTCGACGCGCATCGGCTGATCGCCTGGGCCGGTGAAAAGGGTCGCCAGCTTGCGATGAAGCAACAATTGTTCGCGCTCTTTTTCACCCACCAGTTGGATCCCGGCGATCCTGATGCACTGGCCGCTGCCGCTGAAGCTGCCGGGCTGGATGCCAGCGACGCACGCGAGGTGCTCGCCTCTGACCAGTACGCCGAACAGGTCCGCTCAGAGGAGACCTTATGGCGCGAGCGCGGGGTCAGCAGCGTGCCTGCAGTCGTTATCGGGGGCCGTTACCTCATTTCCGGAGGTCAACCGCCGGAGGAATACGAACGGCAACTGCGCGGAATTGCGGCCAAGCTCCTCAATGAATAAGCCGCAGAACCTGTCGCAACCCGTTCAATACCGACAAGCATCTGCTTTACCAAAACCGCTTCGCCACTCGATCGCTTTGGTTTATATTCGGCTATGGGCCAGCGCCTTGGTATATTGAAGGCAGCTAGTGATCAGCCTTGCCATACGTTCGCCTGGAAAGCTCGCCTTTATGGTCAATGGAGAGTGGCGGCTATCCCCATCCTTGCCCTAGAAGCGGCCGTTCCGGTTCGTCCAAGATGATGGACATGATGATCGGCCTGAGGCTATCAGGGAGGGCCATTCGGCCACTGAACGGCGACAAAGGGTCGACGGCGGAAGCGACGTTGGAATGGTCGTATATGCGCCACTTGTCGCCGTTCGCGCGACAGTTCAGCGTTCCAGAAAGCCGACCGACTGCTTGCCGCACGATCCGAGAAGCCTCGTGCCTAAAATGGTGGATAGCTGACGCCTATCGAGAGGTGTCGTCGAACGGGTAGCGGTCTAAAACGTGCTGGTGCTCGACACGCTTCCGGTCCCGCCACTTCGCTCGAATACGTCCCAAAAGTGCCTCTTGCTCAGCAAAGAGTTGACGCCGTGAATCCTCGCTTGCCTGCCGGTGACGCAGTTCATAGTCGGACGCGATCGAGAACGTGATCCCATCAAACAACCAATACAGCAGCTCATCCAAGTCTTTGGTTTCTCGACACTCTAACTCAACTCCACGTTCTTCCACAATGAACCGGTAGGCATCGCCGATCTCAATGTAGGGAGAGCCATCTCCCTGAGGCGTTGCGAATATCGAGGCGTTGGGCATCCCGATCAGAGATCCGTACTCTCGCACGGTCGCTCGTATGTAGTTCAGGTCGGATCGGGGCGGTATTGTATCGCTCATCGAAGGATTATCGCAGCACAGACGCGTGTCAGGAAGTGGGCGTTTTCAGACAGGGGAAAGCAATTGATGGCTTATGGCGGGAGCAAACTGTAGCCGTTGAGAAGGCCGATGCCGATGCACTTGCCCGTCAGGTCGACTAGGTAAGATTGCCCCCCGTCAATCTCCTCGTCCATCCATGTTTCGCCTGGGCGTGGCGCGTCATCGGCCATCACGCGCCAACAGTCGTTCCCCTGGACGAGGACGCGCAATGTCCGGACCGACCCATCGCGCCAAGCGGGAAATCCCCGCGAGTCGGCAAAGGCTCGCGCCGCCGCGACCGCTTCGGCCTCACCGGTCGGCATGGGCTAGTTCATGATAGGTTTGATACGTCGCGCCGCCGACCACGACCGGGCCAAGCAGAATGCCTCTCGCCTCCACGTCCATCTGCTGCAACGTCACCTCGTCCGTAGGATCAACGGCAAACTTGTAAGCGACGGTCTGACATTTGTGCATCACAAAAGTAAGCTTGGTCTGAAGACCGCGACACGATGATGACCGGTGGAAAGCGGAACGGCGGCACTCGGCAGCCTGTTGGGTAAGTGTCCGTCTTTGCTTTAGGGCAAGCGCGGCGATGCCGAGCGGGGCGGTTGGAATATGGAGTTCATTTTCGAGATTGCACTCCAATTTCTGGGTAAAATACTGCTTCAGGTCATTTTTGAGTTTTTAGCAGAAATTGGGCGAAACGAGAATGACCG
>NZ_AKFJ01000119.1 GCF_000272475.1 Novosphingobium sp. Rr 2-17 | reverse complement strand
CAATGGCTTCTACAACACCCGCCGCCGCCATTCATATCTGGGCGGCATCAGCCCACTCGCGTTCGAAGCCAAGGTGGCTTAATGAGATAGGTGACCGGCACAAAACCGTTACAAGTCCAGAGCTCTTATCCGTCGCAGTCTTGCCCATGTCGATCGCACGGTCTTACTCCAGGAGGCTGGAGATCCCAACGGGACGCTCTGGCAATTCGACCGTGATGCTGTCCAGGTTCCGGCGCTGTATTTCGAAGGCCTGTTAAACAGAAGCCTGCCGTCAGCCCGAGCGGCCGTTGTCCGTTACGATCAAATTTATCAGGCACATGTCGATGAGCGAAATGTGGGAGCCGACCGTCTCACATCGCTCGCCGAAGCCACCTCCCTGGCCCATGCGCAGCTCAATCACCTGGCGCCTGACGTCAGGACGAGACGGGCAAGCCTTGGTCTCGCCTGTCAAAGTCTGGTCTGGCGGCATATCTGGGAGGATGGCGCTCGCCAGATAGCGGCGATGCCCAATCGGGCGGATATCGCCGCCCCGGTGTCGCCCAACCAAACGGAAGCCTCTACCTGGAGCCTTTTTGCACGCGATCCGCACATGACGGTGAAGCAGGTGGATAGTCGTGGTCCTGTGGCCAAGCTGGTCGTTCTTGATCCGAAAATTGTGGGCCCCGGCGAGAAGTTACTGGCGATGTACTATCCCGGTGTTCCTCTCGCTCCTATGATGTCGACCGGCGCGACTGACGGTATCTTCTTCGAAGCGATCGGCATTCCGGTGTACGGACCTCCGGGGCTGTATGGCGATCCCGATGGCAACGGCACGCACGGCCTGAACGAACGTTCGATCTTATCAAGGTTTATGCGGAAAGCTGAGCAACTGGTCGACGGATAATCAACGCCCGCTTCAAGCATCGCTAACCGACTTTTACGTTTTGGGATGCGGGCTGTTGAGTTTCACCGAGAACGGGCTCGGTAAAACTCAACAGCGAACGCAACGGTAATTACAGGTGTTCCGGTGCCGCAAATGCGCTGAGATACACCTCGGTCGCCTCCTCCACCGCAGCTTGCCGGATTGCCGCATCGGGAACTTCATCAAGCCCCCACAACTGGCGCTCCACTAACCCTGCTTCGCACAGCGCTTTGAAATACAACCCGGCCTGACGAATGTCGGTTGGACGCAGCGCGCCGCGGTCGGCCAGCAGCGCTATCGTCTCACAGATCGTGACAAGCGTCTTTCGGGGGCCGTTCTCGTAAAAGATGCGGCTGAGCTGAGGCTGTCGGCCTGCTTCTCCGATGATCAGCCGGTTGACTTCGATTACTTCGCGACGCGTGACGAGGCTGAGGTAGGCCATGCCGAGGCGATGGAGCGTTTCTCGCGCAGGCCCTGGTTGTTTCGCAGCTTCAAGTTCCTCGAAGCCTTCCTTGCCCGCTTCGTTCACGAACGCCTCGAACAGAGCTTCCTTGCTCGCGAAGTAGCCATACAGCGTGGCCTTGGATGCGCCGGCTCGCTGGGCCACCGCCTCCATTGTCACTGCCCCAAACCCCCGTTCAACGAACAGCGCGCCGGCGGCATCGACGAAGCTCAGCCGGCGATCCTCGGTCTTCCTTCTCACGAATACCCTTTCTTTCAGAGACTTATCGAACGTCTCGGGGTGGCGCTGCTATATAACTAAACGACATCGTATAGATATCTTGACTCCCTGCCCGGAGGAGCCATATCTGTACGACATCGTTTAGGTATAACTCTACCATGACTCACGTATCGATCCAGAGCCGATCCGACCAGGGGACCTTCCTGCCCCGCCGGACCGTGTCGGTGATCGATCATCCGCGCGTGGTGCCGGACGTGAAGGTCCGCCCGCCGGAACTGGCATCGATCTTTGCTCTTCGGACCACGAGCGCGGCCCTTCTGGGCTTTTCAGCATCCTGGAGCTTCGGCATCCACCACCCTTGGTGGGCCGCCATGACCGTATGGCTGGTCGCCCAGCCTACTCGCGGGCTTTTGCTTGAGCGCGGCCTTGCGCGTTTGTTGGGAACGGTATGCGGCGCACTGGCCGGGGTGGGCATCCTCGACCTGGCGGCCGGCGATCGGCTGACCGCGCTTGTGGCGGTGGCAGCTTGGCTGGCGTTGTGCGCCGGGCTCGGCAGCATCTTTCGCCATTTCCGCAATTACGGCTTCGTCCTTGCCGGTTACACCGCGTCCATCATCGTCTTGTTCGGACTGGGCGAGGGCGGCGCCAATCCCGACCTCGCGCTGGACCGGGTGATCTGCACCGCGATCGGTATTGTCTGCTCGGCGGTCTTATCGTTCCGTGTTTTGCCGGACTACCGAGAAGCGCTGGCGCGTAAGCGCGAGGATGTGCTGGACCACTGCCTTGGCCACGTCGAGGCGGCGCTTGACGGGCGCGAAGCCGATCTGCCTAACCATGTCCTACTGTCCGATATCGCGGCGCTTGATCGCGGTGTCGATGATTATGCCGCCGGCTCCATGCATCGTCAGCGCGAAGCCCGATACACGCGGCGCTTGTCCGGGTTGCTGCTCGAGTTGATCGCCCTTGCCGAAGCCTCGCGCCCGGCGAACAGCGCGACCGGCATACGCGAAGCTGGTCGCCCGATCGAACAACGCCTGGCGAAGCTGATGGCGGCAGCGGATGCTGCTGACCAACCATCCCTGGCGGAAACCCTCGATGAACTGCGGCGGCTTCTGGCCGAGGCCGACGCGTCGCCGAGCACTGTAGGGCCGCAGCCGGTAGCGTTCGATATAGATCCGGCATCGGTCTGGCGCGCCGCAGTTCGCCCGGTGATCGCCGTCGCGATCGCCGCTGTCGTCTGGTGGGCATCGGGCTGGGCAAGCGGCGCGATGATGGTGGTGACCGCAGCACTGTTCACGTCGCTGTTCTCGAGCCACGCTCAGGGCAACGACATGATCGTCCAAGTGCTGCTGGGCACTCTGGCCGGTGCCGCTGCCGGGACTCTGGCGCGGCTGGTCTTACTACCCCACGCCTACAGCCTGCCTGTGACCTTGCTATGCATCGCGCCTTTTCTGCTGGCCGGTGCCTGGCTCATGCGCCGCCCGGCAACGTCTAAGATGGCGATCGACCTTATCATGACATTCCTGCTGGTGGCGCAGCCCTCGGCACCGCCGGTGGACGTTGCCCTAGTGTTCAACCAAGCCGCCGCGATCATCGTAGGCGTGGTGATCGCAGTGACGACGTTTTGGGCCGTCCTTCCAGCTACCCCGGCGGTTCGCAGCCTATTGCTGGCGCGGCGGATCGTCAGGCTGACCCGCCGGCTTGCGAATAGCCACGACGCGATATCCGCCGCAGCCATTCGTCAGCACTTGCGCAGCGCCGTCGCAAGACTGCTCGATTTCACTCAGCCCGATCTTGCTCAGTCGCAAGGCGCGGTCTTTCGGGCTGCTCAAGCCTGTCTCGCGGCTGCCAGCCTGGCAGTGACGGCGAGAAGCAAAGACGCGGGGCCCAATCCCGCGTCGCCCAGCACAACCCCCAGCACAACCACGTTCGACTTCGCCGCCACGCAAGCCGCCGACGCTCTGAGCGCCACACTCCAAAAAACCAATAAGAGAGAAATTGCATGAACGCGATCAGTCAATCCCCGGCTCAATACACCGGCCAATACATCGCCGGACAGTGGCGATCCGGCCGCGCCGGGACCACGCTTGCAGACCGCAATCCCTACAACCAGGATTTGCTGACCGAGATCGCCGAGGCATCGCGCGACGACCTGGATGACGCCTATCGCGCCGCCGCCGCCGTCCAGCGCGACTGGGAACGAGTGCTGCCGCGCGAGCGCGCCGCCGTCATGCTCCGCGCTGCCGAGATCATGAACCGCCGCCATGCCGAAATCGTCAACTGGATCATCGCTGAATCGGGCAGCACACGCCTGAAGGCCGAGATCGAATGGGATGCGGTCCGCGCATGTACGCTTGCAGCCGCGACGATGCCTGGGCGCGTTGCCGGACGGATTTTACCGACCGAGGTTCCGGGCAAGGAAAACCGCGTATACCGCCGTCCGCTCGGGGTCGTGGGCGTCATCAGCCCGTGGAACATGCCGATGCACTTGTCGAACCGGTCGATCGCGCCCGCGCTCGCCGTCGGCAATGGCGTCGTCGTCAAGCCTGCGGATGACACACCAGTGACCGGCGGCCTGCTGCTTGCGAGCATCTACGAGGAAGCCGGCGTTCCACCCGGTTTGCTCAACGTCGTGATCGGCGCGGTGAGCGAGATCGGCGATGCTTTCACGCTTCACCCGATACCCAAGTTCATCTCCTTCACCGGCTCGACCCGGGTGGGCCGGCACATCGGCGAACTCGCCTTGAGCGGTCCCAAATTGAAGCGGGTTGCTTTGGAAATGGGTGGAAACGCCCCCTGCGTGGTGCTGGACGATGCCGATCTCGACCGCGCGGTAACCGGCGCGATCGTCGGTCGGTTCCTGCATCAGGGCCAGATCTGCATGAGCAGCAACCGCATCATCATCGAGGAGCGCCTCTATGATCGTTTCGTCGAAGCCTTTGTCGAGCGCGCACGCGCTCTCAAGGTCGGCGATCCCAACCTTCCAGATACCGTGATCGGGCCCCTGATTAACGAGAAGCAGTTCAAGGCGGCGCTGAGCCACGTCGAGAAGGCACGCGCCGCAGGCACACGCCAGCTGCTGGGGGAAGCGCCATCAGCACTGGTGTTGCCGCCGCAGGTCTTTGTTGATGTCGCCAACGAATCGGAACTGGCGCAGACCGAACTGTTCAGCCCGATCGCCCCGCTCATCCGCGCAAGCGACGAAGCCGATGCCCTGCGCATGGCCAATCAGACCGAGTTCGGACTGTCGAGCGCAGTGTTCACGCAGGACGCCGCGCGGGGCCTGCGCTTTGCGCAAGGGATCGAGGCGGGGATGACCCACATCAACGACATTTCTCCCAACGACGATCCCAACACGATGTTCGGAGGCGAGAAAAACAGCGGTCTGGGCCGCTTCAACAGCGACTGGATCATCCAGGAACTGACCACCGACCATTGGATCAGCGTGCAGCATGAGCCGCTGAACTACCCCTTTTAATCACCCCTGGCCGGCAATTGCCGACATCCCCAAGGAGCAAGCATCATGGTCCTGAAATTTCCCGAAACGCCAGAATTTACTGGCCTATATCAACCCAGCCGGGTCGAGACGGATATCGTCGATCTGGAGATTGAGGGAGAAGTTCCCGCCACGCTGAACGGCACTTTCTTCCAGGTTTCCCCCGATTCCTATTATCCCCCCATGCGCGGCACCGACATCTTCTTCAACGGCGACGGACTGGTATCGGCGTTTAAGTTCGAGAACGGCCACGTCAGCCTGCGTCGGCGATATGTCCAGACCGATCGGTTGAAAGCACAATGGAAAGAGCGGCGTTCGCTCACTGGCATTTACCGCAATACGTTTACCAACGATCCCCTTGCGGCCAAGAACAACACCACGGCCAACACCACCGTGCTGGTCCATGGCGGCGTCCTGCTGGCCATGAAAGAAGATGCGCTGCCCTATGCGCTCGATCCCGAGACGTTGGAGACGATCGGCGTTTGGGATTTCAAAGGCCAAGTGAATTCGGCCACGTTCACGGCCCACCCCAAGGTCGATCCCGAGAATGGCGATCTGCTGGGTTTTTCCTGCGAAGCCAAGGGCGATGGGACGCCCGACATCGCCTACTTCGAAATCGACGCCCAAGGCGACCTGAAGAAGGAAATCTGGTTCAAGGCGCCCTATGCAGCGATGATCCATGACTTTGCCGTCACGGCGCGGCATGTCGTTTTTCCGCTCATCCCACTGACCGTGGATGTCGAGCGGATGAAGGCGGGCGGCCAGCATTTCCAATGGCAATCGGACTTGCCCCAACTCTTCGGCGTCCTGCCGCGCGACGGCGGCGCGGATGACGTGATGTGGTTCTATGGGCCCAAGAATGGCTTCCAGGGCCATACCCTCAATGCATACGAGGAAAACGGGCTGTTACAGGTCGATATGCCCGTGACGACCGGCAATGTCTTTTACTTCTTCCCGGAGGCGGATGGCTCGGTTCCTTTGCCCGAAACCCTCAGCTCACAATTGATGCGCTGGACCTTCAATCTGAATGGTCCGGGCAACTCACCGGGCGATGAGCATACGATCGAGCCGCAACCACTCACGACGTTCCGCTGCGAGTTTCCGCGCTGCGACGAACGGTTCTCCGGCAAACCCTATACGCATGGCTTCGTGCTTGCCTTCGACCCCGCCCTGCCTTTCGACGAGACCTTGGGCGAACGGCCGTTCCAGTTCTTCAACCAACTCGCCCACGTCAACGTTCGCACCGGCCAGGCCGACGCGTGGTTTCCGGGCGATGCGCAGTGCTTCCAAGAGCCGGTCTTCGTGCCGCGCTCGCCAGATGCTGCGGAGGGCGACGGCTATGTCATGGCGTTGTTGAACCATCTTCATAGTGACGACACCGAACTGGTCGTGCTTGATTCCCTGAAGATGGCAGAAGGGCCGATCGCCAGGGTGAAAATCCCGTTCCGCCTACGGATGTCGCTGCATGGTAACTGGACCCCGGCGGAAGTGCTGACAGCAGCCCGTTCCTGAACCAACTCGTCCCTGAACCGACAACGAGCCCCGGATGTTCGCATCGGGAGGTGGGGGCACATTTGCGCAGAGATAGCGGCAGTCGCCGAAAGGAAAAATGGCCGTTAGATCTCGCGGTGTCGGCAAATTATTTTAGTCGGTTAAGGAGCCGCTTTTTCGAATTGCAAGCGTAGTTAAAATCAGAAATAAAGCTGTCAATAAGCGAAATAATCGCGGGGAGAGGGTGCATGAGGGGTCACATTTATCGAGCAATTTCGCTTGCGTCGGTCGCAGGCGTGGCGTTGTCGTCCAGCATGGCGCTTGCCGCAACGACGCAGGCTGATCCGCAGGCGGAAGCAGCTGCGGCGGCGCCTGTTGCACCGCCAGTCGAAGGCGGCGTAACCGAAATCGTCGTCACGGCTCAGCGGCGCAGCGAAAACTTGCAAAAGACGGCATTAGCCATCAGCGCCGTAAGCTCCGAGCAACTGAGGGTTGCGAATATTTCGCAGCCGCAGGATTTGTCGAAGCTGGTTCCGGCGCTCAAGCTGTCGAGCACCGGCGGTGGTGGAACCCAGGTCACCATTCGCGGCGTCGGCAACTTTTCGGGCAATGCATATTCCGAGCCGGGCGTCGCCATCAACCTCGATGGCGTCTACCTAGCCCGCTCAGCGGGCCCGGACGGTCTATTCTACGATCTGGAGCGGGTCGAGGTTCTCAAGGGGCCGCAAGGCACGCTCTATGGCCGCAACGCCACGGCTGGCGCGATCAACATCATCACGCGCAAACCGGATGACAAGCTGTCGCTCGAAGGGACGTTGACGTCCGGCAATTACGGCCTCCTTCGCGCCGAAGGTGCGGTCAACGCACCGATTTCCGAAGGCGTGGCCTTGCGGGTCGCGGGGCAAGTCACTCGCCGTGACGGTTATTTGAGCGATGGCTATTCGGACGATCGTTCCGAAGCAGTGCGCGGGCAGCTCAAGGTTCAGCCGTCGAGCGATCTTTCGGTCCTGCTGTCGGCCGACTACACTCACGTCGGCGGCAAGGGCCCCGGCTCGGTACTCGCGCCTTATCTCCAAAGTGGCGATCCCTATCGCGGTTCGTCGGAAAACGGCACCAACGCGATTCTGACCGGCGCCTCGTTGCAAATCACGAATGGCGCGAACCCGAACTTCCTTCCCAAGATCAGTGACGATGGGTTCGTGGACATCGAAAACTGGGGTGTGTCCGCCACGATCGACTACAACTTCGGCGGCGTAAAGCTGACAGTCGTTCCGGCCTATCGTCACAGCGAAAGCAATTACCTGCACTATAATGCCGGTTTTCCGGTCAGGGCCTATGAAGCGTCCAAGGCGAAATCGCTGGAAGCGCGGCTGGGATCGGACAATCCGGGCGGCGCGCTGCAGTGGCTCGTCGGCGGTTACTACTTTGACGAAGCACTCGATTTCGATCTGTTCGCAAACCAGGGCGTCTCCTTCAATCGCACGATCCCGAATCTGAGCACCCGCAGCTATGCCGGGTTCGGGCAGGCGACTTATTCGCTCACCGATACCCTGCGTTTGACCGCCGGCGCGCGGTATACCCACGAGCGCAAAACGCAAGACGGCCTCAACGGTGGTCCAACGCCGAGCGTTCCAGCGGGCTACCCGGGTACGGCGCAGTCGTACTACGAACTGGCTTGCGCGCCCTATGATGCTTCGACGGGTACGTGCTACGCGGCGCTGAACGGCAGGCTGAGCCAGAGCAAGGTGACCTGGAAGGGCGGCGTCGAGTTCGATGCCGGCGCGCGCTCGCTGGTCTATGCCAACGTCGCTACCGGCTTCAAGGCAGGCGGCTTCTTCGGATCGACCGAGCCCAATACGTTCAAGCCTGAGACGCTGACCGCGTTTACGGTCGGGTCCAAGAATCGCTTCTTTGGCAATACGGTACAGTTCAACGTCGAAGGATTCTATTGGATTTACAAGGACAAGCAGATCACCCATCTGGGGCCGATCCAACCGGGCGGTTTCGGGCTGATCACCGAGAACGCCGGAAAGGCGAACATCTACGGCGTCGAGGCTGAACTGCTATGGCAGCCATCCACTAACGATCGCCTGAGCCTTGACGCGCAATATCTGCACAGCCGCTATAGCGATTTCGTCTACAAGCAGACGACCGCTACGAGCGCGCCCAATACAGCGTGCCCGACCACCCAGGTCGCCGGGGAAGCCGCAGTGCTGGTGGACTGCTCGGGTCGGCCAGTTTCACTATCGCCCGAGTGGACTCTCAACGCCAGCTACATGCACACCTTCGACTTTGCCGATGGTTCTGCGCTCGATGCGTTAGTCGGAACCCAAATCCAGAGCAGCTACTGGGTCGGGGAGGAATACCTGGCCGGTGAATACCAGAAGTCATCGATGGTCTCCAATGCGTCGTTAACGTGGCGGTCGGCGGATCGCCGCTTCTCGCTGAGCGGTTTCGTCGACAACATTGAGAACGAAGCAGTGAAGTCGGGTTCGTTCGTGCAGCCAGTGCTAGGATCCACGTTCGTCGTGCTGCGGGCTCCGCGGACTTATGGTCTGCGAGTCAACTTCAAGCTCGACTGACCTGAGCACCTGACTTTGGCAATGAGCAAGCTGCGGTTTGGAGACGGCATTGCGCCGATCTTTTGCAGCTTGCTCAAAAGCCCACCAGATATCGTTATGGTCGGGATCGGTGAGGGCTAGGTGGGGTAGCCCTATGGAGCAAAGTGCGGTTGCAGGTGGCGTCGGACGGATGACCCGCAGCTCTTAGCTTGAATGACATAAAAACTTCAAACCGTACGATCGTCCTGACAAAACTATAAAAAAACTTAATTAGTCAGTACTAGGCTCAGGACCCATTGA